>JAZQTR010000105.1:0-8496 GCA_045630865.1 Victivallaceae bacterium | reverse complement strand
GGGAAGATGGCAATAGCACCGTTCCAGTTGATTCCGTACTGTTTGCGATCCATGTTTTTGAGGAAGTAACGTCCGAACTGATCATAACGCGGTTTTCCGACCAATCCCCAGTTGAAAATCTCGCAGTTCTGGATTCTCACCGCCTGTGAGTCGGCGATGGTGATGACATTTTTGGCATGGCCGCCGGAAAGAGTCAAGCCGTCGATGAGAATGTATTTGGCTCCTTTAACTTCGATCATCGGCTTGTATTTGAAGCCTTTGAAGGTGGTTCCGGGTTTGGAGGTATAGCGGATCCAGCTGTCAGGAGTTCCTTTTGCAGAGATCACATAGGTGGTTTGAAAATCTTTTTCGGTGAGATAAATTGTTTTGCCGACAGGAACATTGCTGCTCCAGGTGCGGAAATTGCCTTTGGCAAGGAGTTTCTCTCCATCCATGATACGCAGGTCATACGCGGTATCTTCGGCAAGTTTCACGATACTTCCGCGATATTCGGACATAACGCGCTCTTTTTCATCTTTCTCATAGAAAAATTCAGGAGTGAGTGCGGCCTGCCAGACGGAATCGGCTGATTTTTTGAATTCCACTTTGATGTTGGATTTTTTTGCTGTTCCGAAATAAAATCCGCAGGCGTTGAAGGTCGGACGCAGAAGCAGTTCTCCCATCTTTACCGGTTTGACCAGATCAAGGCGGTTCTTTTCGAGAGCAGCATGGAGTGCTGCTGACGCCATCATCAGTATCAGCAGCGACATTATCAGTTTGCGAAACATAACATATCCTTTCTTTTATGTTGAGATAACTTTATCAGACAAGCAGATTTTCTTCGACCATTCCTGTTCCGCGTTCTTCCGGGTTTTTCAGGAAGATCTCCAGTACCGGAACTGCCACATCGGGCTGAATGGCGGGGAGCAGAACATCAGCATCACCGGCAATACCCTGTTCAAACATATGGGTTCCGCTGGATCCGTCTTTAACGGAAAACTTGCACTCACTGCCGTCGTTGAGCAGCTGGATATAGCGGATACGGTCGCCGATTCCGGGAATCACGACCTTTTTGTGCGGCCATGAAAATATGTGCAGGTAGAGCCGGTTTGTTTCAGGATTATAGGTGTAACGGCAGTCAAGCGGCTCCTCAAATCCTTCCGGTGCAGATGTGCAGTTGTAAATTGAGCGGCTGTGGTATTTCATCCATTTGGCGAAAGCGTCAAGACGCTCAACCGCTCTTGAGTCAAAGTATCCCCGGGAGGTGGGGCCGACGTTCATAAGCATATTTCCGCCGCGGGAAACGTGGTGGATAAGCATCTGGATACAGAGTTCAGGCGTTTTCCAGCTCATTTCGTCGCGGTAGTAGCCCCAGGAGCCGGAAAAGGTCTGGCATCCCTCCCAGACGGCGGGTTTCCCATCTTTACCGGTGACACCGCGTTTCGGGGTGTACTGCTCCGGAGTTATGATATCGCTTGCTTCCGGCAGATCGAGACGGTTGTCGATGATTACCCACGGCTGGAGTTTGCGGACAAGCTCGACTATCCTCTCGCTGCCCCAGTCATCCTTTCCTTTGCCCCCGGGAGCATGCGGATAGGAGAAGTCGAACCAGAGAATGTCGATTTTTCCGTATTCTGTCAGCAGTTCAGTGATCTGATTGAGCATGTACTGACGGTATTTTTCCATGTCGCGTGTCGCGTTGATACGGTTGCGTTCTTCTGCAGGCATGGTGTAGTGTTTGGTCATCGGATGGAGTGTGTCGAGGGTGAAATCCGGATGGTGCCAATCGATGAGAGAGTAGTACAATCCGACTTTCAAACCTTCGGCTCTGAAGGCATCGATAACTTCGCGCAGCAGGTCTCTTCCGGCAGGAGTATTGGTAGCTTTGTAGTCAGTGTATTTGCTGTCCCACAGACAGAATCCCTCGTGGTGTTTTGCCGTGATGACAAAGTATTTCATTCCTGCTTTTTTTGCAGTGCGCGCCCACTCTTTGGGATCGAACATATCGGGATCGAAGAGATCAAAATAAATCTGGTAGTCCGCATCCTGGATGGCCTCTTTGTTTCTTATCCATTCGTGACGTGCCGGCATGGAGTAGAGTCCCCAATGAATGAAGAGTCCGAAACGGTCGCGCTGGAACCATGCTGTATCGCCGTGCGGATACGTTTTATTTTCTGACATAGCGAGTATATTCCTTTCAGGAAGCATATCTATATTGAAACAGCTATGGATTAAAATTACTGCCCGAACATAGTTTTGTCAAATGTGAAAGGTATTTTGTTTAAGGTAAAAAGGCGAAATTTCCGAAAAGTGCGTTTGAGTTTCTGGAAAAAGGACTTTTCAAGTGTATATTACCATTGTGTGAAAAAAAAGCAGGTGTTGAGGAAGAACAAATGATACGTTTCCATTTTTCAGGTACTGCCGCAGGGGTTCCGGATCCGGAGCGGCTCTATACCGGTACTGCCGTTGAGGCAGATGAAGCAATCATACTTATTGATGCCGGTGACGGCACGAGCCTCTCGTTTTCCCGCTCGAAACTCGCGTGGGAACGTGTCAAGGTACTCTTTATCACCCACGATCACTATGACCACACAAGCGGTCTGCACGGAGTGCTTTGCCGTATGCCGCAGGGGGCAGAGGTCTGGTTTTCCAAAGAGCTGACAGAGTGTGAGCGTGCGGCGTGGAATACGCTATATCCGCATTTGAAGTTCAGCTCACTCTGTCATAACTTATCTGTTGAAATCGGCGGAGTTAGTGTGACTGCGCTGAAAAACGACCATCTGGCATCAAACCGGTCATATTCATTTGACATAAAGTATCAGAACAAGCGTATTCTTTACTCCGGTGACATCGGCAATATTCTGCTGGAGCGTTATTTCTGGGGCTATGCCGCAAGTCCGAGCGACTTGCTGATCATGGAGTCAGCCCATATTATGCCCAGAGCCAGACTTCTGGAAAAACTGCGCTCCTGTCAGTGCCGTCAGCTCGTATTCAACCATATCTGGCGCGAAACAGTCCTTAATTTTGACGTGGAGGAATACCTTCGGAACGCACTTCCGTACCCTCTGCGTTACGCAACTGACGGAAGTTTTGCCGGTTTCGATGATGACGGAAACTATATCTGCGGAGAGCGCAGCGATCTCAAATCAGCTCTGACTGAACTGCGCCGTTTTTCCGACGCCGAACTTGAAGAGATCTTCAACGCAGAGGGAACCCCCTGTCGCTGGAAGATACTCGGTCCGTTTGAAAACCGTTTTGAAGACAACACTCACAGCTCATTGCACTCACCTCTCGTGGAACAGGTGCTTGCCGACACTTCGTTCAGTTCGGAGTACCGCGGTATTGGCGGACGTTCTGTCGTCTGGCAGGATGCAGGCGCAAGAGATATGACTCCGCGCGGACTTCTTCCGTTTGCCTGGATATATCCCGAACTTGAAATGTGCTGTTTCGGAGCGGCTGATATAAAGGTGGAAAACTCCGGCGATTACCGTATTTTCTGGGGCAGTGATAACGGATGCCGGATATTCATTGATTCTGTGGAGTACGTTTGCGACGATCTGCTCCGGGGAGCGCAGAAAGATCAATACAGTAAAGTCATCCATCTGGAAAAAGGCGTTCACCGTCTGCTGGTTGTCCATGCCACGGTCAGGGGCGGTTGGGGTATCCATTTCAGAATGACTCCGGCGCAGTTTTGAAAAGTGCCGCACTTGAAAAAAACGGCTTGTTGCGTCATATTATAGCTGTGACAGTTATAAAATTATCAGACGGCTTGGGAAATGAACAGTAAACAGACAAAAGGTTTCTTCATCACCATCGAAGGACCCGAGGGCGCGGGAAAAAGCACGCTTGCGAATTCCATCGAGAAATTTCTCGTTTCACACGGCAGAAAGTGTCTGCGTACCCGCGAACCGGGCGGAACTCCGCTTGCGGAAAAACTCCGCGGAGTATTGAAGCAGCACTCCGGAGATGAGACTCTGCATACGATGACCGAACTCTTTCTTATGGAAGCTGCCCGCGTTCAGCACGTTGAAGAGGTGATACGTCCGGCAGTTGCCGATGGATATGTAGTCATATGTGACCGCTTTTACGATTCGACTTCCGCATATCAGGGCGGAGCGCGCAGTGTGGATATGCAGGTTATAAGAGAGCTCAATGATCTTGCTGTTGCCGGCTGCCATCCGGATTTGACTCTGCTGCTCGATCTTCCTGTTGAGTGCGGATTTGCCCGGACTGGAAAGCGTCAGGAAACCAGCGGGGAGTTTGACCGTTTTGAGCAGGAGGGGCTTGAGTTCCACCGTACTGTCCGCCGAACCTTTCTCAAGCTTGCCGAGTCCGAGCCGGAGCGTATAAAAATCATCGATGCTTCAAGAACCGCTCCAGAAATAGCAGAAGAAGTGGAAAAGTTGATCTATGACGCTTTATTCTGAATACCGTTCACTTTTTCCGGAACAGGTTGCATGTCTTGAGAGGGCTCGCGCCGGAAAAAGACTTTCGCATGCTTTTCTTATATCCAGTGTTTCCGAACGCCTGCGCAACGATTTTGCCATCGTGACCGCCCAGATAGCCGGATGTACGGAGTTTGACGGTCAGCATATAGACGACTCCTGTCAGTGCTGTCAGAAGCTTGAGGATCAGACCTATCCGGAACTGCGAATACTTTCGCCTGTCGGCAAGATGTATCAGATACAGGTCGGTCAGCGCGACAATCCTGAACCCAATACCGTCCGTGATTTTATCAACTCCTTTTCAATGACTTCCTGGCGCAGTTCCTGGCGCAAAATCGGAATCATCTTCGACTGCGACCGGATGGGAACAGAGGCGCAGAACGCACTTTTGAAGACCCTCGAAGAGCCGCCGCCGGATACGACACTTATTCTGGTTACGGCAAATCCAACAGCATTGCTTCCCACGACAAGGAGCCGCTGTCAGCAGATAACGCTTCCGACGCAGAAGTTTGAGTACTCTTTTGCCGGATCGGAGGAGCTGTTTGCAATTTTAAGAGAGATGTGTTTCGCCGAAAAAGATATTATGACCGCAGAAAAGTGTGCTTCCGGTATCATCAGTATAGCTTCATCACTCTTTGAAAATGTCGAAAGTCGGACAAAAGAGCGTTTTGCCTCGCACATCGAGCTGGCAAAGCAGATGGAGGATAATCCGATGGTCAAGCGTCTGGAAAAACGGCAGGAGGATGCCGTCAACGGAGCCTACATGAGAGAACGCCGCAGTTTTCTCTCTGCCATATCCTGTTTCTGCAGCCAGCTATTTATGCTTTCAGACGGAGTTGATTTCAAAGATTTGCCCAATCCGGAGTTGTTCGGCAATGAGCCGCCTCCGGCGATCACTCCGGAACGCGGAAAGCAGATACTCACTCAATCCGAGGAGTTGGAGTACACTCTGCGTTTCAACGTCAACGAAGAGCTGGCGATGAGGACATTTGCCCTCAATATCATCATGAATCAGGCGTAAAGCAGAAAAACAGCGTGCCGCGTTTCAGCCCAAAACACAGCAGCGCAGTCTGGCGTCCTCGGCTTTATCGAAGGCGAGCAGATCCTGCTTGTGCTTTTTGTAGGCAGAGAGAATATCTTTGACGGTAAGGTCGCGGAAGAAATCGAACATCTCTTTTTCAACAGTTTTCGGATCTGATCCGGTGGCTCTGGCGTAGCTTTCGGCGAGATCGGTAATTGACACGCCCTCTGCGGAGTCAAGTTTTTCGCGCCGCTTCTGGAGATACTTGCGATACTGTTTGTCGCTTTCGTTCTTTCTCTGCGCTCTTTTGACGGAGTATTTGCGGAAATTTTCCGAGATGAAAGTACCGGAAACCTCTTCGCCCTCGAACTCTTTACCGGGATTGATATAGAGTCCCTCTCCGGACTTGCGGAAGTGGTAGAAATAGCTGTGCAAGTCTTCAAAATACTCGAAGGCACGTTTTTTGTTGGCAGCGATCTGTCTTGAGGCATTGGCTTTGCGGTTTTCGGCAGCGGCGAGATAGGCGTAGAGTTTGGCGTCATCGGGCGAGAGATCAAGTCCGTAAAGCTCTTTGACTTTGGCAGCGATCTCTGCTTTATCCATCTCAACGCTCTCGCCGACGACAGGACGCAGAACCGATATGACCGCCTTCTCCCACTCCGTCTCCTCCGGCGCAACAGAAAATCGGATATCCGGATTATCCGGATCAAACGTACCGATATTATCGGTGGCAGATTTGATCTGGGTAGGGTTAAATACGACGTAAACATCATCTTTGATGAAACCATCGTAGCCGGTAGCCTCGGTGATTTTTGCTAACGCATCCCCCTGTCCGAACACGCTGTATATTTCCGCTACAATATCCGCATTATTATCAGAGCTGTCATAAATCGCATTGACAGTGCGGCGGACTGCTTTGTTGTACCACGTTTTGCCCGGATATCCAATATCATCTTCCGCATAATCGGAAACATAGGTGCCATCAGTATCTATTGCCCTGATGATTTTTTCGAGTTCAGACTTTGTAATTGTCAATTCATCCGGACTCAATGGTTTTTGCAGACGGAGATAAACTTCAAAGAGTTTTCCGTTTTCAGTTTTGTATCCTGCAGCTTTGTTTTTATCTCTTGAAAAATAAAACCCTCTGCCTTCTGCTGCACCGTTTCGCATACCAAAACGGTGATCAAAAACCCAAAACAAAGCAGAGCTTCCGTGATATACGACCATCGGCTTGCCGTCCTCATCAACGACCTTTGACTCGGCAAACCAGTTTTTGAAAGCCGGAGTATCAATATCCGGCGCAACAGAAAAACGCAAGCTTTCTTGATTTTCTGGCTTGTAATTTAATACTTTTGCTATTATATTACGGTAGAACTCGGAAGCATTCCTGTATTTCCGGCTTGTATTAGCAAGTGCTGCATCAGTCTGTTGGCTTCCGAGTTTTGTTATTTCATCTTCTGTAAACACTTCATGAACATAAAACCTGTTTTCTCTTCCTTCACTTTTTTTTGTGCGAACAAAAACAATTTTGGTATTATCTCCAATATTTACTTTACCTGCAAAATAATGATTTACAATAGGCTTCCCATCTTTATCTGCTGCACTGCCAAGATAAACACCTTTTGTCAATATATCAGGAACTGCCTGTATTGCATCTAATTTGTTTTGATAAATAGTATGGCTTAAACTTTCTTTTACAGAAGATGAATCAAATTTAATTTTTCCTATCTCTGTATCAAAAATGTTTTCAGATAAACTTTCCACATAATCCATTGCGGATTGAATAGCAGATTTATCAGCCGTTGCTTTTATAACATTTGAATCAATTTCTGTAATAATATTATTCTTTAGTTGTTCCGCCTTATTCAATAATTCTTCATTCTCCGCCGCAAGTCCCAAATTATCCGTACCATCTTCATCCACCGCAAACCGCGCCTGCCCCTCCAAATTTCCAGTTGTTAAATTTTCTTTAACAACTCGACTTGACCTGTTCCACGCGTTGCGTCTGGTTTTGGCTGCGGCTCTGCCGATCAGAGTTTCGATATCGCTGTCGGACATATCGAGCGAGTAAAAACCTTTGAAGAAAGTCCTGACCGCTTGAATGAACTGCTTCCACCAGGAAGGTTTGACATCGCGCTGGGCGATGTATGCGATATATTCCTCGGCGGCTTCGCGCTGCTCATCCAAAGTAAGATCATAGATGATCTCTCCCTCTTCGGTGGTGGAGACCTTATCTCTGAAATACCGACCGGCAAGTTCGGCGAACTCCTGATCATCCGAGTGTTCAGCAAAGAGATTGTCGAGCATAGAGTTGAGCTGATTTTCCGGAACGACCCTTCTTATACCCTCGTGACCTGGGTGGTAAGTGAATTAGAGTGGTATATGAGCGACTGGAAAAATTACCAGGAGTTGTGCAAGAAATGACAGCAGAAGAGTTTTCCCGGCTGATAGACCGGACGGGGTTAAAGCAAAGCAAAATAGCCGAACTTTGCGGCGTCAAAAAGCAAACGATATCGACTTATACAATGGGCAGACGCGCTATCCCGAAGCTTGTTGCGGAAAAGATCAAACAGCTGGATCAGCTGATCAATGGCTGAAAAAAAGAGTCCGGAAAAACTCCAGTCTCTCTTATTTTTGCGTGTATGTCATACAATTTGACATACACAATTTATCCCAACGTAACACAACAAAGAACTGTTTTGAGGTAAAAAAGCAAAAAAAGAATGGCAGTCCGCGCAGGAATTGAACCTGCGACCCACTGCTTAGAAGCGCACTGGGCGTAGTGACGTTTTTGCACATTTTACCTCAAAAATGGCAGAAAAATAAGGAAAAAACTTGAAAAAAATGGAAAAAAGTGGTACATTTTGGAGTAAAATTGAGTGTTTTGGAAAATTTTGTGTCAACAAATTGTCAACAAGTTTAGTTAGTAAGGTATTTTTATGAAATCTGTAAAATTTACTCTCTCTTTTATCAAAAAGCTTGTGCCCGGTCCGGAAGAAAAATATGCAGACACAGAAACTCCTGGTTTACAAATCAAGGTTTCTCCTAAAA
>JAZQTR010000104.1:0-6247 GCA_045630865.1 Victivallaceae bacterium | reverse complement strand
ACCATTCCCATTCCGAACACCATCAGCTTGAAACCTGCTGCCAGCAGTTCCATGTTGCTCATAGTTCACCTTTTTATTGTTGTTTTCACGTTGTTTTTCAACGCATTACTTTTTATCACACTCCGGAAGAGCTGTCGATCTCCCGGCGCATTTTTTCCCAATCCGTTCCGGAAACATCTATTTTGATGTCGCCGCAGAGGAAGCGTTTTTCACCATCCTCACACTCAAGGATCATTGCCCCGTCAGCATCGATTCTGCGGAACACCCCCGTAATTCGTGTTCCGGCAGGATCGACCGCTTCGAGCGGCTGTCCGGTAAGGCGGTTTTCTCTGCGCCAATCTTCCATCACAGCAGGAAAATCCAAATTAAACTTAATATAGCACTCAAAGAGGTATTTTTCCAACTTTTCTGTCAACTTTTTGACATCAAATTTACTTCCGGAGCAGATGTGCAGACTGGTTGCCGGCTGTCCGGCAGAGAGAAGGTCGTTTTCGCTGCTGTTGACATTGATACCGAATCCGCAAACGACACCTGAAAGTCTGCCTCCGGAAACAACGCCCTCACTCAAAATACCGCAGATCTTCTTTTCCCTCACATATATATCGTTGGGCCACTTGAGAAAACTCAACGAGTCCGGAGAGCACTCGCGTATCAGGCGCAAAACGGCAAGCCCGCAGATGACTCCCGCATGGAAACCGTCGGAGACATTTTTCAAAACAAGTGTTGCCGTAATATCCCGGTCTGTACCGGATATCCAGCTCCGCCCCAACCGGCCTCTTCCGGCGGTCTGGCATCTTGCGGCAACCAGAGTTCCGTCATCAAGCTCCGCAAAATGCTGTTTGGCGTATGTATTGGTTGAATCGACCTCATCGAGCAGGATCATAGAAATTCCCCATCAGACAAAACCGGCAAGATCAGGATCATTTGAAGCACGGCGGATAATCTCTCTCACACTCTGCTCCTCACTCAACGGGCAGACGAGTATTCCGTTGCCGGATTTGATGATCGCCGCATCACGCATACCGATAACACCGATCAGCGTCGAATCATCTCCGCAGACTACACAGTGGCGGGTATCGACCAGAATGTTTTTTCCGCGCGAAACATTTCCGTCTTCATCGGGAGTATCCAGTTCAAAAAGCGAACTCCAGCTGCCCAGGTCGTTCCAGTAAAACGAACCGTCGACACAGCTGATTTCACGGCTTTTTTCCAGTACAGCATAGTCGATTGCCACTGAAGGAAGGGAGGCAAAATTTTCCTTGAGATACGATTGCGGATCATCAGCGGCAACGTATTCATCTATAAACCGGCCCAATTCAGGAACATTTTGTGAAATATTATTGATAATAACATCGTTCTGCCAGACAAAAATTCCGCTGTTCCAACGGTACGAGCCGCTCAAAAAATACTCTCTGGCGGTGGCGGCATCGGGTTTTTCTTTAAACTCACCGACTTCAAAAACTCCGGGTGCTGTATTCTTCCCGATTTTGATGTAGCCATAACCGGTATCGGGACGTCCCGGAATAATACCGATGGTCACCAAATCTCCCGACAGTGCGGTTTCCGCCGCCAGACGCAGCGTTGCATGAAACGCCGTGACCGGAGTTATAACGTGGTCAGCCGGAAGCGCAATCATAATCGCATTGCCGCCCTTTTCGCGCCTGCGGATTTCCGCCGCAGCAAGAGCGATACATCCGGAAGTGTTGCGCCGGGCAGGTTCACTGATGATATTTTCCGGCGGAAGCGGAAGAAGCTCTGCCACTTTCTGCGCGTAGTCACTTCCGGTAACCACCAGAATGTTATCAGCCGTAAAAAGCGGAAACAATCTCTGGACAGTATCTTCCAGCATCGTCTGCGCCCTGCCGAAAGAAATAAGCTGCTTCGGCTTGGCAAGTCTGCCAGCCGGCCAGAAACGCTCACCGCGTCCGCCTGCCATAACTACTGCGTATTGTTTCATTTTGAGCCTCTTTTATACAGATTTATAATTTGACATTAAAGATACACCGCAAAACAGCTTTATTCAAGGGCGCAGCACAGGTAAAAAAAAGAAACACGGAAAATTCCGGTGAAGGATCTTCCGTGTTCCATAGTTCAGAAACAGATTTCTGGCGGTCAGAGAGTGTCGGGAACTTCCACAAACTTCTCTGCGGGGTTCTGGCGGTGGCACTCTTCAATGATGCGAACCTGACGTTTGACCTGCTCGAGTTTCACCTCGATCGGTGAACCGTTGACGATACCCTCATAGATATCTTTGTAGTAGTCGGTTCCCCAGCAGTCGAAGCTGTTGGCGAAAGCAGGAGCGTTCCACTTCTCTTCGTAGATGGGCATATCTTCGCCGCAGTAGATGGGCAGTCTGGCGGCATCCTCGAGAGGAGCGACGGCAACCTGCTGATCTTTCATATCCTGCGGACGGAAATACTTCCAGCTGACCTCGGTGCCGACGGCTTTGAGTCCGCCGCAGCTTCCGTAGATCTCGTAGGTGTTGCCCGGGAAGGCGCAGCAGCGGGAAACTTCCATATCGACGGTGGGATGACCTTTGCCGGAAATAATGAGTTTAATGTGATCCTCGGCATCGCCGAAGTTGTTGACTCTATCCATTTTGCAGAAGATCTGCTCGGGATCTGCATCACCGAAGAACTGGATGACCTGATCCAGCGGGTGCGGTCCGGTGTTGAGCAGCTCTCCGGCGCACATATCCTGAATGGTCTGCCAATCCCAGCGGCGTCCGAAGCAGTTGTAGGCGACCTTGACCATAACAATACGGCCGAGGACTCCGGAATTCATGACCTCAAGACACTTGCGGAAAAGCGGACGGAAACGGGACTGCTGGAAGACCGCAAAGAACTTTCCGCTCTTTTTGATCGCCTCTTCCAGACGCTCAACATCAGCAACTCTTCTGGCAAGCGGCTTTTCGCAAATCACATTGAATCCGGCCTCGAGGGCTTCGATGCTGATGTCGATGTGCTTATGGCTGCGGCTGGCGTTGACCACAAGCTCGATGCGCTTGTCGGCAAGCAGCTGTTTGTAATCAGTGTAGCATTTGAGATCCGGACTGTCAACGACTCCCTCGATAGTGTGACGCTCGACGATGGGATCTGCGATAGCGATGACCTCATATCTCTCACGGAGAGCGGGCATCGTTTCGAAAAGGTGACGGTGGATATTACGTCCACTGCGTCCCTGTCCGATAATACCGACTTTGATACGTTTCATGTTCATATACCTTTCTGGTTGTTGAAAACTTAAAGCTGCTCAACCTTTTCCGGCTTGCCGGAGTTGAGGGACTTCTCTGCGGCTTCGATCAGAGCCATGACTTCGAAAGACTCTTCGATGGCAACACCGTCGCTTACTCCGAAGAAGAAGTTGCGGACAACCTGCATAAGAGAGTAGTAGAACGGGGTCTTCTGGGGAACAGTGACCATGGCTCCGTTGCCCTCATCATCGCGGATGCTGACACCGTAAACCCACTTGTCGAGCAGTTCGACAACAGCGGTGCGGCCATCTTTGTAGGCGACACTGCAGAGAACTCCGTTGGAAGTGGCGACGCTGGTGACGGTATCTGCGCCGATACCCATAATGCGCTCGAGCTGCTCAAAGGTGTGGACTCCGTACCAGACAATGGAAGAACCGGAAGCGGCAGGGCCGAGGGGTCCCCAGGTGGTGGCACGGGTAACGTTGATCTTCTGGTCGAGAAGATGAGTGAGTCCAACGGTAAAACGCAGACTGGAAGCGGTGAAGTATCTGGTGTTGTATTTCTTGCCGATTTCGATGATCTTGCGGGTGTTTTCGACGGTATCCGCAAAAGGCTTGTCGAGGAAGATCGGCTTGCCGAGAGCGGCACACTTCTCAAAATACTCCAGATGCAGTGACGGATCGTTGATCTCGAGCATCAGGGCATCGCAATCTCCAATGGCATAATCGAAATCCTCTGTGACTTCAACGCCGATGGTCTTGAGGTAAGCTTCGCGCTCATCAAGACCCTCTTTGCCCTGAAACGGAGTTTCAAAGCGCATGGCGCGGGTGACACGCATTCCCTCAATGCGGAGCTCCGCCGGAGTTTCCGGATCCTGCATCAGTTTGGGAAGCTGGACGGCATGGCTGGTATCCATACCGATAACGGCAATTTTTATCTCTTTCATTTTATTTTCTCCTGTTGTTAGGATTGAAAAACAGATTTTCTATGGCAGCCACAGCACTGCCGCAGGCACTTGAATCGCGTCCGAACTGGGCGCGGCAAACTCTCACTTGAGGAAGCAGCTCCTGAAGTTTCAGAACAAACCGGTCGGGAAGCACACTGAAGCGTCCCGAAAGGATCAGCATTTCAGGGTCAGTTATGGAAACAAGCTGCCTGAATCCGGGGGCGCACACCTCTGCGATCTGCTCCGGATCAGGATTGTGTCCTGACAGAGTCCTTTCAGAAAGGGCATCTTCAAGTGTAACCACGCCTTTTCCGTCAAAATCCGGCACAAGCAGTTCGCGTATCTCCCCGGCCGCACCGGCGGAACCGCAGTAGAGTTTTCCGGCAAGTCCCAAGGCACAACCGATGCCCCGTCCGAGATTTATCAATACGAAGTTGGAAACTTTGCAGGCCACTCCCGAAAACTGTTCAGCTCTCGCCGCCATGCGCGCACGGCTGTCTATGAAGAGCGGCACTCCGAGAGACTCCTCTATTTCATCGGCAAATTTTGTTCCGGCAAGTTCAAAATAAGCACTTCTGATGATCTCGCGCCGGGAGGGATCAACCACACCTGACACGGCGATACCGACACAATCAGCACTTTTCACATCCAGCATACGGGCAGCCTCGATCACCGCACGTTTGCGGTCGGCATAGCTGCGCATGGCAAGCACATCGACACCGGAAACGATTCTGCCTGAAGCATCCAGTCTGACACCGCGGACAGTATTTTCATAACCGATATCAATGCCTATCGAGCTGAACGCCGTGTTTTTGACGCTCAACCGGATGGGAGGCTTTCCTCCTGATGAACGCCCGCATCCGGCCTCAACCAGAAACCCCTCTTCGATGAGTGTATGCACGACAACAGAGGCTGTCGGACGGCTCAACTGAAGTATCCGCGCAACATCGCTGCGGCTCTGCGCCTCCCCGAGCCATACGGCACGCAGGGCGGAGAGCATTGTACTGCCGGGACGTGTGTCCATAGAAAAATAAAACCGGTTCCGTTTGTTAGTATTTTTACTTAAAGAATAGAAAATAACACAGCAGTAAAGTTTTTACAAGCTTATATAGATAAAAAAAGCGTAAAAAAAAATAATTCATGCAAATAGACGGCAAAAAAGGAAAAAAAACTTGAAAAAATGATATAAAAGGTGTAAATTAGCTTCCGGTCCAACATGTGTGTATCACACATATTAACAAGGAGATTGTATTATGGGTAAAAAAATGATGACCATCGACGGCAACTACGCAGCCAGCTATGTTGCTTACGCGTTCAGCGAAGTGGCGGCGATCTTCCCGATCACCCCGTCATCGCCGATGGGAGAGTACGCTGACGCCTGGTCCAGCCAGGGTAAAGTCAACATGTTCGGCGAAAAAGTTGATGTCGCCGAGATGCAGTCCGAAGCCGGTGCCGCCGGTGCCGTCCACGGAAGCTTGAGTGCCGGTGCACTCACCACCACCTACACCGCCAGCCAGGGACTGCTTCTGATGGTCCCGAATATGTACAAAATCGCCGGCGAGATGCTCCCCTGCGTCTTCCACGTCACCGCCCGCGCCCTCGCCGCCCAGAGTCTTTCCATCTTCGGAGATCACTCTGACGTCATGGCCTGCCGCGCCACCGGTTTCGCAATGACCAGTGCCGCCAGCATCCAGGAAACCCACGACCTCGCCCTCGTCGCTCACCTTGCGACCCTCGAGAGCGAGATCCCGTTCCTCGCCTTCTTCGACGGTTTCCGTACCAGCCACGAGTTCCAGAAAGTCGAACTGCTGGACTATGCTGATATGAAGAGCCTGCTTGACATGAAGTATGTCGAGCGTTTCCGCAACCGCGCTCTCCGTCCCGAGGCTCCCTATGCCAAGATGGCTGCCCAGAACCCCGACGTCTACTTCCAGGGCAGAGAAACCACCAACAACCAGTATGCCGCTCTTCCCGCCATCGTCCAGAAGTACATGGACAAGGTCGCTGATCTGACCGGCAGAAAAATGCACCTCTTCGACTACGTCGGTGCCGCCGATGCTGAAAAAGTCATCATCGCCATGGGTTCCGGCTGCGAAGTCATCGAAGAG
>JAZQTR010000103.1:0-14774 GCA_045630865.1 Victivallaceae bacterium | reverse complement strand
ATGGGTAACAACCCGATGGTCGGTGCCTCTGTTGACGTCGCGGTCGCAGTCGCCCAGGCCATGACCAAGTAATAAATCTTCCGGATAGATTCCGGATATTTATTGGTTCAACGGGGAAGGAACGGCATAAAACGTTCTTTCCCCGTTCTCTGTATTCACAACAGGAAAACTTCTATGGCAATGGGAATTTTTGCCGCCGCTCTTACTGCGCTTCTGCAATCATTCAGTTATATATCAAGTGCGGCATTCAACAACCGCTTCAACTCATCATTCAAACTGATGGTTTATTCCCAGTTGGCGATGGGAGTTGTAAGTATTCCGATATCCCTGATCTTTTTTCCTGCCGGTCTGCTTGAAACTCCGGTTGTATCCACCATATGGATGATCTTGTGGATACTCATCACCTGCGCCGGACAATACTTTTTCTTTGCCACTCAAAAAGAGATCGAATCCAGCCGGTTGTCCTCACTTCTCGGCTTGAAAATAGTTGTGCTTGCAATCATAACGATGGCATTTTCCCGACAGATGATCCCGTTTCCGAGAGTCATTGCAATCTTGCTTGCAACGGCGGGTGCTGTGTGTATGAATGGAGGCAAATCGACCCGCAGAGTTTCTCTCAAGGCAATATTGCTTCTGATGTCAACTGTCGTCACCTACAGCGTTGCAGATCTGGTCGAAACCAAGCTGCTTAATATGTCCCGTACCGGAAACATCTGGTGCGACGGACTCGGTGTGTGTGCAACGTGCTATATGCTTCTCGGAATATTGATGATTCCTCTGTTCAAAAAGATCGGATTTTCCGGAGAACAGCTCAAATACGCTGCTCCATATGGAGTACTTTATTTCTTCAGTCAGGTTGCGCTCTTTGTCTCATTCGGGCTTGTCGGTCCGGTGTTTGCCAACGTTGTTCAGTCAAGCCGTGGTATGATTTCCGTTGCCATAGGCGTTCTGCTCTGCCATGTTGGCTTTTCTTCTCTGGATGCCAAGGGGGACAGAAAGCTCTGGATCCGCCGCTTTATCTGCTCTGGAATAATGACAGCGGCTATTATTATCTATGCCTGTGCATAAAAAAACTCCACCGTTTCCGATGGAGTTTCGCATTGATTACTGATAATAAATATCAGAGCATTTTGCCGGTGGAGACCATCCGGTCGATAATTGCGCGGCTCGGCGGTCCGCAGGAACCGTGAGTGCCGAACGGGATGCTCACAAATTTAACATTTTTATTATTGTACACTCTGGTCAGTCTGGCGGCAAGCAGAGCGTTTTCCTCCACGCGTGCGGGCCAGTCATAATCGGTGTCGCCGACAAAGAACACCATGTAAGGGGCGTTCTTTTTAGCGTGGTAAACCGGAGCGTACTCATCCACCATGAAGTCCGGAGTTGAGGCGACTTTCTCTTTGCGCTCTTTCAGAATTCTGAAGTGAGTGGTCATCTGTCCGGAAACAGGGAAGAAACCGGCGATCTGCTTCGGCTCAACACCAAACGCATTGAGATACTTGTTGTCAAGAGCGATCATCGCAGTAAGGTAGCCGCCGGCGGAGTGTCCGGTAACATAGATTTTCTGAGGATCTCCGCCGTACTTTTCAATGTTCTTCAGAGTCCAGGCAACCGCAGCCGCTGCATCATAGATGTAGTCGGGACAGGAAGCTCCTTTACCGGAAAGACGGTAATTTACAGCGACAATAGCCACTTTACTGCGGTCGATCTGTCCGGGAAATCCAGCATTTCCTCTGGAAAGTCCGCCGCCGTGGAAATGAATCACTGTCGGGAACTTCTTCACATTGTCCGGAATCGACAAATGAAGCTTGCATCTTTCGTTGCGGTATTCGACGTTACCCTGCGCAGGAGCATCCTTTTCATAATAAGGAATATCCTTCAGGACTTCTGCACTGACACAAAATGCTGCTGCAAAAGTCAGTGCCAACAATGTTTTTTTCATCATTGTTTTTCCTTTCTACTTTTGGTTTAAGGTGGAATAATATATCATTTAACTCAAAAGTTTTCAAGCGACTCCATTTTTTTGCAGATAATATTGTTTTTTTTGAGGAAAATATTTGCCGTAATGCATAAACTGTGATATATTTCTTGAGTGTTATTTTATACTGATAAAAAAACTCAAATTATACGGAGCAAAAATTATGGCAAAAGAGCTTTCGCGTTCCAGCTATCTGGAAAAAAATGTCGGTGATTTCTCAGATGAAATCATTATCGGCGGACGCAAATACGTCAAAGTAGATGACCTGCGTTACGGAACAAACCCCCACCAGCCGGCGGCATACTACCGCGAAGAGGGCAAAACCGGTGTTATCGGCGGAATGGAAATTCTGAAGAACGGCAAAAGCGGACTTTCCCAGACCAACCTTGAGGATATTTCAGGTGCGCTCAACATCGTCAAGTTCTGTGACAAACCCGCATGCGCCGTTATGAAGCACGTCAACCCCTCCGGTGCAGCAGTTGCCCTCCCCGGCGAAACTCTTACTGAAGTCTATCTCAAGGCGAAAAACGCTGACGCCCGCGCCGCTTTCGGCAGCGTGGTTGCATTCAACGTCAAAGTCGAAGAAGATACCGCCAAAGAGATCATGTCCAGCTTCGTTGAGTGCGTCGTTGCTCCTGACTTCTCTGATGCTGCGCTCGCCGTCTTCAACGATGGAGAGACTTACAAACTGAACAAGCACATCCGTATCATCAAATGCGGAAATCCCGCCGACCTCCCCCGTTACACCGGTGAGCCGGATGCTTCCTACAACACCATCAAAGTTCTTGCTGATGGTTCTCTTATCATCGCCTCTCCGCTCACTACGGCGATGCGCTCGGTTGAAGATCTCCGCAAGGCTTCCGGAAGCAACAGCCGCTGCGGCGATCAGATTTCCGAGATCGAGCCGACTGAACAGCAGAAACTTGATATGCTCTTCTCATGGTACATCAATATCAGCGTCCGCTCCAACGGAGTTGTGATCGTCAAGGATGGTCAGACCCTCTGCGTTGGAACCGGTGAGCAGGATCGCGTCGGTGCCATCGAGCAGGCTATCGCCAAATTCCAGCAGAAGTACTCCGGAACCGGTACTCTCGAAGGTGCTGTGATGTCCAGCGACGGATTCTTCCCCTTTGAGGATGGTGTTGAAGTTGCCGCAGCTGCAGGTATCAAAGCTATCGTTGCTCCGGCCGGATCTCTGCGTGACGCAGATGTGATCAAGCGTGCCAACGAGCTTGGTGTTGCTCTCTGCCACGCTCCCGAGCGCGTTTTCTCCCACCACTAATTTTTGAATACAGGAATATATAAAAATGTCCAAAGAAAACAAAATCAACATGGGACAGGCACTTTTCAGCGATCGTGAGCGTTTTGAAATGTGGTTCTCCGAAAACTGGAAGCGCACTGCCATCATTTCCCTTGGAATCGTTGTTGCAATCTCTGTCGCATTCGGCGTCAAAAATCACATTGAAGAGAGCCGTGCCAATGCCGCAGCTGCCCTCTCTGCAGCTTCTACAGAAGAAGCTCTCAAAGAGGCAATCAGCAAGCACGCCGGCAGTGCAGCTGTTCCGATGGCAAAGCTCCGCCTTGCCAATATGCTTTTTGACAAAGAGAATTACAAGGATGCCATCCCCTATCTGCAGGATGTTGCAAACAGCGCAGATGCTGATGTTGTCCTGAAGAATGCGGCAAAGATGAATTACGCCAAAGCTCTTGAGCTTACCGGAAAAATCGAAGATGCAGCCAAAGCATTCTCCGCTCTCGCCGCTGAAAACGGCATCAGCTTCTCAATCAAGAGCGAGGCTGCTTTCAACGCCGCCAGACTTTACGCTAAAATCGGCAAGACCAAAGCTGCTCTCGAGGAGATCCAGAACATCTCTGTTACCGGAAACACTACCGGCAATCCGATGATGAATGTCTATGCCGAATCTGCAAACTCCCTTAAAATCGCCATCGAAAATGGCGAGTATGGCAAAATCCAGTAAGCTGTCAAGGTAAAACAGATGTCTATTCCCTCCCCCACCCGGCGCGAACAGAGCCTGCTGCGCGCGCTGTTGACCAGAAGCGGACGCAAAAAGTCCGGATTGTGCCGGTGTGAGGGTGTTCGTGCTGCAGGTGAACTTCTCGACCGCAGAAGCGATCTTGTGGAGTTCATCGTGGCAACACAACGGGGAATAGATTCGATACAGCGCGAACTTCCCGAACTGCGGATACTTTCAGAAGAGGAGTTTTCTCTCTTTTCCGACACTCTCAACTCCCAGGGCATTATTGCAGTTGCAAGGATTCCTGAATCCGACAACGTGCCGGTATCAGGAGATTTCATCCTTGCTCTTGATCAGCTCGGTGATCCGGGGAATTTCGGAACCATTGCCCGCACCTACCGGGCGATAGGCGGCAGCGAGTTGTGGTACACAAAGGGATCTGTAGATCCCTGGTGCGACAAAGCTATACGCTCCGGTATGGGGGCGCAGTTCGCTTTGAATGTAAGAAAATTTGATGATCTTCCGCAACTGTGTGACGCGGCAAAGGAAGCCGGATACCCCACAGTTTACATCGCAGATCCCCACAAGGGCGAGAGCTGCTTCAATGCTCCCGGACTTTTTGACAGATCTGTGCTGGTGATAGGCGGAGAAGCAAACGGTGTGTCCTGTTTTCCCGGGGGCTCACGGAGCGTTATGATTCCAATGCCGGGAAATTATGAATCTCTGAATGCGGCGCAGGCAGCTACAGTAATTCTGCTTGAACACGTCAGACGTAATACTGAATCTGTATAAAATGAAAGATTTTCCCAGCCTTTATGTGGCAGTTTTTGCCGGAAGTTGCGCTCTGTCTCTGATACTTACTCCGATCTTCCGCAAAATTGCTGTACTGACAAACTTTATGGATGTCCCGGCGGATAACCACAAAGGACACAAAAAATCGACTCCCCTTCTGGGCGGACCAGCCATGTTTACCGCCTGGCTGCTCTCTCTCGGAACCGGCATTGCTGTTGTTATGAGCGGCTGTTTTTCCGACAAACTGCACCTCTCTGCCGAGCATCTGCAGGGAATAGGATTTGCTTCAAATGAACTTATTTTCCTTGTCATTGCCGCCGCACTTGCGGTAATGCTCGGACTTATTGATGATAAAATAGCTCTGTCAGCCAAAGTCAAATTCGGCGGACAGTTTATCGTTGCCGTCATTGCTGTTTTCCTGGGCGGTGTACGCTTTAATCTTTTTCCGGAATATCAAACTCTGTCAACGGCCTTTACGCTCTTCTGGTTCATGCTTCTCATGAACTCCATCAACTTTTTTGACAATATGGACGGACTTGCTGTCGGTACTGTAGCGATTGCAATGGGGTTGTTTTCAGTGATAGCTGCCCTCAACGGACAGTTTCTGGTGGCAAGTCTATCTGCACTCAACTGCGGAGTCTGCTGCGGATTCTGGTTTTATAATGCAAATCCGGCAACTATTTTTATGGGTGATTCAGGAAGCCATTTTATCGGATTTCTCGCGGCGGTGATATCCTCGCAGGTCACATTTTTTGACAAGAGTTTTTCTCTTTCCCGTTTTCCGGTTCTTATGCCGATGTTCATCCTTGCCCTCCCCCTGTTCGACACTCTTATGGTAGTGATAATCAGAACCAAAAACCGCAAGCCGTTCTGGATAGGCGATCACAACCACATTTCCCACCGTTTTGTCCGTATGGGATTGAACCGGAAACAGGCTGTTCAACTTGTTCACCTGATGGGACTTGCCATCGGTCTTGGAATCCTTCCTGTTTTCTGGGGCAACTTCACGACGGCAGCAGTTCTGGTTGTTCAGTCCTTTATTCTTCTTGCGATCATTACCTGCATGCAGGTGTGGCTCTCAAAAAAATCTGACGCAAAAGAGTAAAATAAACTTGAAAAAATTTTTTCAGGTGCTATTTGTATAAATAGAAATAATTACTACTTTAATAAAAAAGGAGGGTTAATATGAAAAGACGTGATTTTCTCAAAACCCTTGCGGCAATGGGAATATACGGAGCATTTTCTCCGTTTGCCACCAACAAAGCAGTTGGAAACACTATAAAAAAATCGAGCATATCCGGAAGCCGTGTCAAATCGGTTATCGAGATATGGGTATGGGGCGGCCCGTCGCAGCTTGAAACATTTGATCCCAAACCCAAGGCGGGATTTGAGTTCAACGGAGGTTTCGGCGCAATTCCGACCAATGTTCCGGGCTTCGAAGTCAGTCAATTTATGCCCCAGCTTGCCCGGCATGCGGATAAGTTTTCTGTGATCCGCAGTATGACGCACCCCTATTTCGGACATGAATCCGCAACTTACCTTATGCAGACCGGACGTGTTCCGGGAGGCGGCAGAACATATCCTGCCATCGGTGCTCTGTTCGCCCGTTTCAGGGGGCACGAGTATCAGGGAAAGCTTCCGCCGTACATTGCCCTTACCATCAACAAAGGCAGATTCTCTGAAAACGGCTTCTTAAGTGACCGTTACCGTCCGCTTGCCACCGGAGGAAATCCGGCAGCTCCGCGTTTCGTCGTCGACGGATTTGTTCCGCCGGGTGATGCCACGGCAGATGAGATCAAAAAGCGTCAGGAGTTCGCCCGCAAACTTGATATTCTCGGTGAAGGCATCGAGCATCCTGAGTTTCTCGCCTTTGACAAAGCCGGTGACGAAGCACTGGAAATAATCAACGGTTCCGCCGCGCAGGTTTTCAACCTCTCTCTTGAGAGCGACAAGACCCGCGATTTCTACGGACGCAACAAGTTCGGACAATCCTGTCTTGTGGCGCGCCGTCTGGTTGAAGCCGGCGTTCCGTACATCACCATCAATGCCACCGGATGGGATACCCATATCCGTCACTTTGAAACGCTCAACCGCATTGCACCTGAAATGGATCAGGCTGTTGCGGCACTGCTTTCTGATCTGCACGCCAAAAAGCTCCTTGATCAGACGATCGTCTGGTGGAGCGGCGAATTCGGACGCACTCCGAAAGTTGATACAGAGCCGCCGTGGAACGGTGGCCGCAACCATTACGCCAGCTGCTTCTCTTCAATGGTGGCAGGCGGCGGATTTGCCGGCGGAAAAATCGTTGGCGAGTCAGATGCGACCGCTGCTCATGTGGTCAACCGTCCGGTTGCACCGCAGGATTTGCTCGGCAGTATTTATGAACTTGCCGGAATCAATCCTGACGGTGAGCTGCCCAATCCTATTGGACTCAAAACGACCATTCTTCCGCAGGAATCAAAGGCAGGAAGACTGCGCGAACTCTACATGTAAAAAAGATCAGGTTTTTCAACTCCCGCTGTATTTTTACTGCGGGAGTTTTTTTATACCCTGTAATATAAAAAAACAGATAATTTTCTATTGAAGAAACCTCTGCGGAATGCTATATTAATAAGATGTAGAAAAAATTTACAATCCAAGGTGCTTATAACTATGGCTGAACTCAGAAATATCGCTATCATCGCGCACGTCGACCACGGCAAAACTACTCTCGTGGATCAGATCATGCGTCAATCCCAGATATTCCGCGACAACGAAGTGGTCGAAGATTGCTTTCTTGATAACAACGACCTTGAGCGTGAGCGCGGTATTACCATTCTTTCCAAAAACATCAGTATCCGCTACAAAGGCGTCAAGATCAATGTCATCGACACTCCCGGACACAGCGACTTCGGCGGTCAGGTCGAGCGCGTTCTGAAACTTGCCGACGGAGTACTGTTGCTGGTTGACTCCGCTGAAGGCCCGATGCCGCAGACCCGCTTTGTTCTGGATAAAGCTCTGCAGCTCGGATTGCGTCCTGTTGTTGTCATCAACAAAATCGACAAGCCCGATGCCCGTCCTGACGAGGTTCACACCAGCGTTTTTGACCTCTTCTGCGAACTTAACGCCACCGATGAACAGCTTGATTTTCCCCTGCTCTACGCCAGCGGACGCGACGGATGGGCTGTGCGTGATCTCGACGATCCGCGCGAGGGACTTGCTCCGCTTCTCGATGCTATTCTTGAATACGTCCCTGCCCCCAAGGCTGTTGAAGGAGCAGTTCAGGCGCAGGTGGCGACTCTTGACTACTCAAACTTTGTCGGACGTATCGGAATCGGCCGCGTCTACCGCGGAACTCTCGACCTCAAACGTCCGCTGTCGATCGTCAAACGTGACGGAAAAGTTCAGCGTGCGGAAATCAAACAGCTCTTCACCTTCGAAGGACTGGGACGCAAAGACACTGACGTTATCGAATGCGGTGACCTCTGCGGTATTGTCGGTATATCCGACATTGATATATCCGATACCATCTGCGATGCCGAAAATCCGGAGCAGATGCCGGTGATCGCTATCGACGAGCCGACTATCTCAATGAATTTCCGCATCAATGACTCTCCGTTCTTCGGACGTGAAGGTAAATATGTCGGCAGCCGCCAGCTCCGCGAGCGTCTTTTCAAAGAAACCGAGCGGGATGTTGCTCTGCGTGTCGAAGAATTGAGCGGTGAAACATTCAAAGTTTCCGGACGCGGTGTTCTGCACCTTGCCATCCTTATCGAAACCATGCGCCGTGAGGGATACGAGCTTGCCGTTGCCAAACCGCAGGTCATCAACAAGATCATTGACGGCGTCAAGCAGGAGCCTATCGAGCGGCTTTCTGTCGATGTTCCTGCCGACTTTGCCGGAAAGATCATCGAGCTTGTCGGTCTGCGCCGCGGAGAAATGCTCAAAATGGAATCCCGTGGAAACCGTCAGCTTATCGAGTTTTTCATTCCCACCCGCGGACTCATCGGCCTGCGCAGCAAGGCTCTCACTGCCAGTCAGGGCGAAGCTATCGTCAACCATATTTTCGACCATTATGAGCCGGTGAAAGGTGCGATTCCGTCACGTCTCAACGGAGTTATGGTCAGTATGGCAAGCGGCAAAGCAATTCCGTTCGCTATCGACGGACTTCAGCAGCGCGGAGAATTCTTCATTGAACCGGGAACTGATGCTTACGAGGGCATGATCGTCGGAGAACACTGCAAAGATGATGATCTTGTTGTCAACGTTCAGCGTGCAAAACAGCTCACCAATATGCGTGCCGCAGGCAGTGACCGCAATATGAAGATCGCTCCTGCCCGCAAAATGTCGCTCGAGCAGGCTCTGGAATATATCGAAGATGATGAACTTGTGGAAGTCACTCCGCTCAACATCCGTTTGCGCAAATTCTTCCTTTCCGAGCTTGAACGCCGCCGCAACCGCGTGGCAGCGATGAATGCCGACAAGTAAGGAGAAATGATGGGCATTTACGACAGACAATATATGTATCAAAAAGAGACAAGTGGCAACTCCGGAAAGAGCATAATCTGGTATCTGATTGCCATAAATGCTGTCTTCTATTTCTTTATTGCGTCTCCCGGATCATCTCTTTTCAGACAACTTGCCTGCTGGAGCTGGGATTCAGGCAATTTCATGATCTTTCAGCTTCTTACCTCCGGTTTTCTGCATGGCAGTTTTTCGCATATTCTCTTTAATATGTACGGACTTTATCTCTTCGGATCTATAGCAGCTCCGATTCTGGGAGAGAAGCGTTTTCTTGCCTGTTATTTTGCCGGAATCATTGCTGGTTCACTTGCTTTTTGCGCCTTTGACAGTGCCTACTATCTTGTCGGTGCTTCCGGCGGAGTCTGTGCGGTAACTGTTGCCGCCGCAATGCTCGAACCCTCAAGACGCTTTTTCATTATCTTTATGCCCTTTACTCCGATAAAGATAACGACCATGGTGATCTGTTACACTGTCATTGATGTGTTGATGTCGCTTGACAGATCAAGTTCCGTCAGCAATCTTGCCCACCTTGCCGGATTTGCCGCCGGATATATCATGATGAAACTCATCGCTAAAAAAGATGTTCTCTGGGATCCATTTAAATCATCGAGTAAAACTTCCGGCAACGATAACCAGAGTTTCCGCAAGGCTGATTCCGGAAAGAGTTACGATTTTGACAGCAAAAATGATGGTCCGGTATCCAACGCCGAGCTTGACGCTCTGCTCGATAAAGTGTCACAGAACGGTATCAACAGTTTGAGCGAATATGAACTCTCACGTCTGCGCCGGGCAAGAGAAGAGATGCGCAGCAAGTAATCAGGAATTTTTTCACAATGCTTGCAACCTCACTTTTTGATTATGATTTGCCGGAAGAGCTGATTGCCCGTTATCCGGCAGAAAAGCGTGACGGCTCAAAGATGATGATCGTTGACCGTGCTTCCGGAGAAGCTGTTCCGGGAGTTTTTCCGCAGATCGTGAACTATCTTGAACCGGGAGACGCTCTCATTTACAACGACACAAAAGTTCTGCGCGGAAGAATGTACGGCAGAAAACTCAATACAGACGGAACTGTCGGAGCCAAATTTGAACTGCTTCTGGTTTCCCCGTCAGGAAACGACCCGGCAGAATGGCATGTCCTTCTCAAACCCGGCAAGCGTGCAAAAGCAGGAACTAAAGTCGTTTTAACCGGAAGTGACGGCGAACTTAACGGCAACGGTGACTTTTTCGAAGTTGCCGGACGTTATGAGGAAGAAAATTACACCATCCGCTTCTCCACATCCGATATTGCTCTGCTTCAGGAGAGATACGGACATATTCCGCTTCCGCCCTACATCAACCGTCCTGATGAAAATGCAGACGCCGAGCGTTATCAGACTGTTTATGCAGAAAACTCCGGAGCAGTAGCTGCTCCCACCGCCGGTCTGCACTTCACTAACGATATTCTTGATGCTGTGCGCGCAAAAGGCGTAAAAACAGCGGCAGTGACTCTTCACGTCGGTCCCGGAACATTCAAGCCGGTATCAGTAGAAGATGCAACACAGCACAAGATGCACTTTGAGGATTTCTCTCTTTCTGAAGAAACGGCAAAATTGATCAATGAAACACATGCAGCAGGTAAAAAAGTCCTTGCGGTTGGAACAACCACAGTACGCGTACTTGAAAGCTGTGCAGCTGGTCAGGGCATTGTAAAAGCCCAGAGCGGAAGAACCGGGATTTTCCTTTATCCCCCTGCCCGGCCTCAAGTAGTTGATATGCTGTTAACCAACTTCCATCTGCCCAAGAGTACACTGCTTATGCTGGTCTCATGCTTTACACCGAGAGAAAAAGTTCTTGAAGCATACCGGCTTGCTATAGCAGAGAAATTCCGTTTCTACAGTTACGGCGATTGCATGCTGTTAAAGTAAAGGAGTATTGCGGAAATGAACCTCTTTATTTCCTATCTCTGGCGCGATCCGCAAATATTTTTTGCGGTTGCGATAATCGTGGTCTTTTCCGTCTGCTGTCATGAATTCATCCATGCATTCACGGCTCTCAGACTGGGCGATGATACGGCAGCAGCCCGTGGACACCTGACCCTTAATCCTTTCAAGCAGATGGGGGCGTTCTCTCTCGTTCTGCTGGCACTCTTCGGACTTGCGTGGGGACAGGTTCCCGTCAATCCGTCAAATCTCAAGGGTAAACACGCTTACAGCATAGTTTCTGTTTCCGGACCGCTCACCAATCTTGTTCTCTCCCAGTTTTTCATGCTGCTCTGCTTTGCTGTCGCCGCACTGCACATAGACAACCGTTTTGCCCTGGTTATGCTGTGTTATGGTTCTGCGCTCAACCTCATGCTTTTTATTCTCAATATGATGCCGATTCCGGGATTGGATGGTTGGGGGATACTGGTGGATTTTTATCCGCAGCTGCTCCTTAAGGGTTCAGAAGCTGTTAAGGGAACATATTTTGTTGTTATTGCCCTGTTTTTTGTCTTCTTCGGAAGAATATTCTCGCTCTGCCACGGAATCGTTCTTTTTGAGCTTGAAATGCTGGCGGGATTGTTTCAAATATGAAAAATAAGATAGATGTCGTCGCCGCAGTAATAAGAGAAAACGGCACGGTGCTTATGGCATCGCGTCCGGAGAATAAGCCTCCGGCCGGTTGGGAGTTCCCGGGCGGAAAAGTTGAACCGGGCGAAACATTCAGTACAGCATTGAAACGTGAACTGAAAGAAGAACTTGATCTTGAAATAACTCCGGCAGATGAGATATATTGTGTCCGTACCGAAAAGATAACACTCCATTTCATCAGGGCGGCAATAAAGGGTGAAAGCACTCCAAATTCCCGTGAAAATCAGCAGTGGGCATGGATACCTCTCTCAAAAGAATATCCGGATGGAATTCTTGCCAATGATTTGAAGTTTTGGGATTTCCTTGTCAGGAAATAAATTTATTTTCTGATTTTTTCAGACTCCGGCAAAATAAAATATCAATACAATGCGTTAATGGGGTGCAAGAATAACCCGAACAAGAGTTGACAATGAGCGCAAAATACGGTGATATGACGGATCAACAGCTGATCAGGATGTTTTTGAAGGGGGATGAAACCGCCTTTGAAAACCTCTATGTGCGCTACAAAAAAGCTCTTTACGGTTTTCTGAATAATTTGATAAAGAACAGCTCCGATGCTGATGAGATTTTCAGCGACACCTGGATCAAAGTGATCGATCAACTGCCGAAGTACCGCGATGATGGAAAGTTCAGTGCGTGGCTTTTCCGGATAGCCCGAAATGCTTTTTACGACCGGTGCCGCCGCAGATCAAGTGCCGGTGAAGTAGAGTTTGACGAGGCGATCCTCGATGAAACAATGACTGCACTGGTTCCATCTCCCGACCGGGCGATGAGCAGCGAAGAACTTGGCAGGTTGATCGTTGAGGGTTTGGATGAGCTTCAGCTTGAACAGCGGGAAGTTTTTCTGCTGCGGCAGCAGGATCTGTCGTTCAAGGAGATTGCTGATATTCAGTCCTGTTCAATAAATACGGTGTTGAGCCGTATGCAGTATGCGTTAAAAAATTTACGTTGTTATCTCGAAAAGATTGACAGCGGTAATCTGGTTAAATAACCCATCAGGGAGGTAAATTATGAACAAAAGTCCGGATATGCTGAAAGAGATGGCTGTACCATCTGAACTCGATGCCAGAATCCTTGCAGTTGCCCGCCTCTCGGCCGCCGGAAACCGACGCAGACGCAGACACAACAAATTGATTGCCGTAAGCGGAATAGCCGCTGTATGTGCAGTTGGTTTTGCGGTTCTGCTTGCACCGGGTGAAGTACAGCCGAAAATAGATATGAAATATCAGGCTCTCAATGATCTCAGCCAAATCGAGCAGGAGACATTTATCCTCAGTTCAGCATTGAACAGCAACAGTGTATATATGTTTGATAACAGTATCAATCTGGAGAATCTGTAATATGAAAAAACTTGGATCAATATTGATATTATCGTTGGTCACGGCAACTGTGTTCGCAGAACCGCCGCCGGGACCGCCGGGACCGCCGGGGCCTAGGGGAGCATGGAAAGGATCCCCTCACCATGCTGAACGCAGAAGACCTCCGCAGGGATTCCGTAAGGCGCATGGTATCTGGATGGCGTTTGCCGAACTTTCAGGCGAAGAGCGTCAGGCAATGCTGAAACTCCAGCGTGAAGATCCTGAAAAATTCAAAGCTGAAATGAACAAAAAAAGCGAAGAGTTTTTCAAAGCTGAAAAAGCGCGTCGTGAGGAGCTTAAAAAGTTGGTCAACGAATACCGTAACGCCAACGATGATGTCAAAGAAGAACTCAAAAAGAAGATTTCTGATCTGATCCGCAAGAATTTCAAACGCCGTCTGCGCCGCAGTCGACTCCAGCTTGAGGAGCTGCAAGAAAGAGCAGAAAAACTTGAGCAGGAGCTCGACAAACGCGAAAAAGCCGAGGATAAAATCGTTGCTGCCGTTGTGGAAAATATGATAAACGGCAAACATCCGGAACGTCCGAAGTTTCCGCACAGAGGACCGCGCCCTCCCCGCGATTGATGCCCCCTTGCAAGCGGAGTAAAATCCGCTTATTTCCCCGGCGGAGTCGTACCTTTTCTTCCCTTGAGGTACGATTCCGCCATCTTTTTAAGCCATAAAGAGCCAGAAGTTTGTGCTTCTGTGACAAATAAAAAAGAGCTGAGGATGTACTGTGATCTGCAGCTCTTTTGTTGTTATTCAATCTGTCACATTTCAGAAGTCAAGAACCATCAGTTCCTTTATCTCTTCGTAAATGGGAGCAGACTCTTCAAGACGTCCTTCTTCAATCAGACGCATGGTGTTTTTGATCAAGTCATTATGTGACTCGCAGGTAAAGATATTCCGGGGACCGAGGAACGGAGCGATCTCATCTTTGACCTTGATATCGGGGATGGTTGCAGGAATTTCGCGGGCGATGGTATTGAAATAACCTTTGTATCCGCGTGCATAGCACCAGCCGTCAAAATAACGGGATATTGCTTCATCATCGGCAACAATGGCGTTGAGCTTGTTGAGATAGTTGAAGAACTTCTCTTCGCGCTCTCCCTCAAGGGGCATAACTTCGCTCTGGGAGAAGTAGTAGGGGATTATCTCAAATGCGTAGACGCCGTCTTTATCAAAGTGGAACTTGGGCATATATCCGGTTCTCCAGACTTTATCCGCCTCGATATCAGCGGGCGGCTCATCCAGTCTGGTGAAGAAGAAGTTTCCGGGAGAGTAGACCACCGGAACTTTGCCGACAAACTCAACGCCGCCGATACAATGAGTATGGCAGTTAAAAACAATATCAGCTCCGCAGGTGGCAAAATAACGGAACGCCTGTGTCATTCTCGGACTCGGAAGCGGATTCTGTTCGTGTCCGCCATGAAGAGTAAGGATAACTATATCGGCACTCTTCTTTGCTTCGGCGACTTCCTTTGCGATGGTGATAATATCGTAACCGGCGGTTCCCGGCTTGTTCTTTCCGGCAATACCGAACTCATTCTCGCAGAAGTT
>JAZQTR010000102.1:0-2542 GCA_045630865.1 Victivallaceae bacterium | reverse complement strand
AAGGGAGTGTACGACTGTACTCGACCGCAGCGGTGCAGCTGCAAGGCGCGAGATTGACCGCAGGGCGTCACCGCCGGTCAGACTTTTTCATAACTGCCAGATTCAGGTAGAAAATATAGCACGGTATATGAAAATTACCATATACTTAAAAAAATTTTCTGAAAATTAGCAAAATTGCATTATATGTGTTATATTATAAGATTATATTATAAGAAATACGCTTTTCAAATTAAAACATCAGGAATTCCTTTCATATGGAACGTGTTTTTATTACAGGACGCGGCTTGATAACTCCGCTTGGAGATGGATTGAAAGCCAATGAAGAGGCTCTGCGCAGCGGACGCAGCGGCATTGTCAATATTCCGAACATGATAAACAACCGTCTGCCGAGTACCGTTGGCGGACTTCCGAACTACACTCCGGATGTAGCTGAAGTGCTCGACCGCAAGGGCTTGAGATTCTGCCCTCCTGTGGCGGTCATGGCTGTTGCAGCGGCGCGTGAGGCCTTTGCCGAAGCGGGTATTCCGCTGGACGCCATCCCCGGAATGAAGATCGCCGTGGTCGGCGGTGTCGCCGGCGGAAGCTACATCGACCTCTACGAAAATACTCTCGCATACGTTCAGAACGATTTCCGTCTGCGCTCGGTTTCACCGTTTGTCGTGCCCCGTATCATGCCTTCGAGTGCGGCTTCCAACATCTCGCTTGCGTTCGGCATCAAGGGTGAGAGCTACGACGTGTCTGTCGCCTGCGCCAGCGGTGCGATGGCGACGGTCATTGCAGCACGCCTGATCAGAAGCGGTGAGTACGATATCGTCCTCACCGGCGGAGCCGAGCAGGTCGACTGGGTGAATGCGCTGGGATTCTGTGCCTGCAGAGCACTTTCGACCAAATACAACGACACTCCGACCAAGGCAAGCCGTCCCTTTGACCGCAACCGTGACGGATTCGTCATGGCAGGCGGAGCGGGTTTCATGATCCTTGAGTCAGAGCGCAGCGTCAAGGCACGCGGAGCGCGTCCCATCAGCGAACTCAAGGGATGGGGAGCCAACAGCAATGCGACCGACATGGTGGTTCCGGATGCCGCAAGCTCTGCGGAAGTAATGAGTCTTGCGCTGGCTGACGCCGGATTGAAAGCCTCCGACATCGGCTACATCAATACTCACGGCACCTCAACTCCGATCGGCGACAAACTTGAGCTTGCCGCCATCCGCAATGCCATCGGCGAACACGTTGCGATCAACAGCACCAAGAGCCAGACCGGACACATGATCGGAGCCACCGGCAGCAGTGAGATCATCTTCACCAGTATGATGCTGGAAAAGAACTTCATCTCCCCGACCATCAACCTCGAAGATCCGGATGATGATTTTGCCTGGGCTGATCTGGTCAGAGAGTGCCGCACCGGCACAGATGTCAAATACGCCATATCCAACAGCTTTGCCTTCGGCGGATCAAATGCGGCGGTAGTCGTCGCCAAATGCGACTGATCCTGATGTACAGGCGTTTCTTAAGTTACTACAAGCCGTACCTGGGACTTTTCGTCCTGGATATGGCCTGTGTCCTTATTGCCGGAGCGGCAGACCTTGCCTTTCCGCAGTTTCTGCGCTATATGACGCAGGATGTGTTCAAGCGTTCCACTGCGGAGATAATGAGTGTTCTCTTCTACGCCGCCGCCGGACTGCTTGTGATGTATCTCATCCGTTATGCGGCGATGTACTTTATCGGTGCGTGGGGCCACATAATGGGAGCGAAAATGGAAACTGATATGAGGCGGAGCATATTCCGGCAGTATCAGAAGCTCTCGTTTTCATACTACGACAAAAACAACACCGGCGATATGCTTTCGCGTATCGTCACCGATCTTTTCGACATCGCCGAACTGGCGCACCACGGTCCGGAAACACTGCTTCTGGCAACCATCAAGATCATCGGCTCCTTCGTGCTGCTGCTCATGCTCAATGTTCCGCTCACGCTGATACTCTTTGCGGTGACGGCCCTGATGGCAGCTCTGACCTGGGTGCAGAACCGCAAGGTGAGGGGCATCTTTGCCGAAAACCGCAAAAAAATCTCGGAGATCAATACCCGGGTGGTCGACAGTCTTTCAGGAATCCGGGTGGTGAAGTCATTCAGCAACGAAAGCGAAGAAAACAAGAAGTTCGATGTCAGAAACCGGGCTCTGCTGGATACCAAAGTCCGCAGTTACCGGGCGTTGGGACTCATGCACTCCGGAAACGCTCTCTGTCAGGGAATACTCTATATTATCATCATCGGCGGAGGCGGCTGGTTCGTGGCACAGGGAAAACTCGAAGCTCCGGAGCTGGCGATCTACGCGCTTTACGTCGGGATCTATCTCCATCCGGTAGAGATGATACTGCACTTCACAGAGCAGTTCCAGCGCGGTATGTCCGGCTTCAAAAGGTTCGATGAGCTTATGAGGCTCACTCCTGAAATAGTCGATGCCCCCGATGCTGAAAGCCTGACCTCAACCAGTGGTTGTGTTGAATTTAAAAACGTCCGTTTCGGATATGTCCCGGGCAAAGAG
>JAZQTR010000101.1:0-5917 GCA_045630865.1 Victivallaceae bacterium | reverse complement strand
TGGTCAAGGAATTTGCCAAGAAGTGCGAGCGTCTGCAGAGCAAAGGCGGTTATATGGACGGCAACGTCCTCAAAGCCGAGGATGTTACTGCTCTGGCGGATCTTCCCGCCAAACCGGTGCTTCAGGCAATGCTGCTCGGTGTCCTCCAGGCGCCGTCACGCAACCTGGTTACCGTACTCAATGCCAAGGCTGCGAGTATCGTCAACGTGATCAACGCATACAAAGACAAAGTTCAAAACAGCAACTGAATATAAGGATAACATTAAGATGTCCGATGTAAACAAAATGGAAGAATTCGTTTCCTACATTGAGAACATGACCGTTCTGGAGCTCTCCGAGCTGGTCAAGACTCTGGAAGAGCGTCTCGGCGTGAGCGCTGCTGCCCCCGTGGCTGTCGCTGCTGCTGCGGCTCCCGCTGCTGCTGCTGCCCCTGCCGAAGAGAAAACTGAGTTTGACGTGATCCTCGCCAGCTTCGGCGACAACAAGATTGGCGTCATCAAAGAGGTCCGCGCTATCACCGGTCTCGGCCTGAAAGAGGCCAAGGATCTGGTCGAAGGCGCTCCGAAGGCTCTCAAAGAGGGTGCTTCCAAGGAAGAGGCCGACAAGATCAAGGAACAGCTCGAGAAGGCTGGTGCCAAGGTCGAAATCAAGTAATTTTACTTGTTCGTATCTGCAACGACTGGGGGGTAATATCCCCCCGGTCGCTGTTTCGTTTTTGAATGGGACAGTCTGAACGGCTGTCAGAATATTGTTGAAAATTGATTTTCTGAAGGATAAATCTGCACTGCGCAAGCGGATTGATCCGGATGATAAAGGTGATACTGGAGAGCCGAATTCTCCGGAAAATAAGACGAAATATTGCAGGGGCCGATGGCTCCAAACGTGTATAACGGTGTGGCTTTTTGCCGTTATTGCGGTATCTGAAAATTGGTTTTACCGTCTGTGATGTGGTTTTTTGTCACCGGCGTTAAATGATATATGCGGCATCCGATGCCCGTCCAGCTGTCACGTACAGGGGAGGGGGATCGGTTCTTTCGTGTAAAGGGCAGGGATTTTTAAGCCTGCTGCCGCCGAAAATGTAATTTTTTTCAAGTTTTTTATAACAAAATGGCAGGAATCATCCTTTAGGATGGCGAATGCCGCAACAGGAGCAGACAATGCAAAAACGAAAGAACTTCGGTAAACTCCGCGATGTGCTGGAAATTCCGGATCTGATCGGAATCCAGCTCGACTCGTATGCGAATTTTCTGCAGCGTTTCACGCCGCCGGAAAAACGCAAGAATCAGGGACTTCAGGAGATCTTCACCGAGATCTTCCCGATCTCCAGCTTCGATAACCAGATGAGCCTTGAGTTCGTTTCCTACGAAATCGGAACTCCCAGTGAGCAGAAGAGCAATGTGATCGACTGCATCAAGGACGGCAAGGTTTACGATGCTCCGCTGTACGTCGACTTCCTGCTCAAAGTCAACGGCAACGAGATTCCGGAGCGCGTCTATATGGGCGACATTCCGATCATGACCGATCAGGGTACCTTCATCATCAACGGTGCCGAGCGCGTCATCATCAGCCAGCTGCACCGCAGCCCCGGCATCTGCTTCGAGAAGACCCGTCACACCTCCGGCCGTATGCTCTACAGCTACAGAGTGATTCCGGATCGCGGAAGCTGGATGGATGTCCAGTTTGACATCAACGACAACATTCTGATCTACCTCGACCGCCGCCGCCGCCGCCGGAAGTTCTACATCACCACCTTCCTGCGTGCCATCGGATATCCGACCAACCGCGACATCCTCAAAGAGATCTACGAGGTCAAGAGCTGGAAGCTTTCAGATCTGCTCAAAATCGATCCCGCTGACCTCTCCAAATACTACACCGTCGATGACGTCACCGACGAGAACGACATCGTTCTTATCGACGAGCTGGTTCAGATCAACGAGCAGCACCTCGCCATCCTCAGCGAGAATGGAATCGAAGAGGTTGAGCTTGCTTATGTTGCCGATGGCGACAACTATCTCTTCGCCAGTCTGCACAAAGATCCCGCCCGCAACGAGGAAGATGCTCTCAAAGAGATCTACCGCCGTATGCGTCCCGGAGATCCGCCGAACATCAACAACGCCAGACTGCTGGTCAAGCGTCTCTTCTTCGACAGCCGCCGCTACGATCTCGGTGCTGTCGGACGTTACAAACTCAACGAGCGTCTGGGTGTCGGTCTTCCTGCCGATCTGCGCGTCCTTGATCCCAAGGATCTTATGGCTGCGACCAAAATGCTCATCATGATGCGCCACAACAACGCTCCGGCGGACGATATCGACCACCTGGGCGCACGCCGCATCCGTACTGTCGGTGAGCTGCTTCAGAACCAGTGCCGCGTCGGACTGCTCCGTACCGAGCGTCTGATCCGTGAGCACATGACTTTTGATGATCCCAACGTGACTCCGTCCAAACTGATCAACCCGAAGGCATTTGCCGGAGTGATCCGCGATTTCTTCGCCAGAAGCCAGCTTTCCCAGTTCATGGACCAGATCAACCCGTTGAGCGAAATCACCAACAAACGCCGTCTTTCCGCACTCGGCCCCGGCGGTTTGAGCCGTGACCGTGCCGGATTCGAGGTTCGTGACGTTCACACCAGTCACTATGGACGTATCTGTCCGATCGAGACTCCTGAAGGTCCGAACATCGGTCTTATCAGCTCCCTCTCTCTCTATGCTATTATAGATGAGTACGGATTTATCGAGACTCCTTACCGTAAAGTCGTCGATGGACAGGTTACCGACCAGATCGATTATCTGACTGCCGACAAGGAGGAGAAGTTCGTTATCGCGCAGGCCAACGCTCTGCTCGATGAGGAGAACCGTTTTATCCGTCCGATGATCATGTGCCGTTACCGTGGAGAATCCGAGGAGCATCCGCGTGAGACCGTTCAGTACATGGACGTCTCTCCGAAGCAGCTTGTCAGTGCCGCCGCCGGTATCATTCCGTTCCTTGAGCACGACGACGCGAACCGCGCTCTGATGGGATCAAACATGCAGCGTCAGGCTGTTTCCCTCATGACTCCGGAGTCCCCCTACGTCGGAACCGGTCTTGAAGAGCGTATTGCCCGCGACTCCCGCGCTGTTATCGTCGCCAAAGAGGCCGGTATCGTCGCTGAAGTCAACAGTGCCCACATCGTAGTTACTGCCGACGGCAAAGCCTCCAATCCGAAACGTCAGGAATACCGCCTGTACAAATACCTGCGCAGCAACGCCGGAACCTGTATCAACCAGAAGCCGGTCGTCAAGCGCGGCGACAAAGTCAAGAAGGGCGACCTGCTCGCCGACGGAGCCGCGACCCAGGGCGGAGAGCTTGCTCTCGGACACAACGTTCTGGTTGCCTTCATGCCGTGGTGCGGATACAACTTTGAGGACGCTATCATCGTCAGCCAGAAGCTGGTGAAAGAGGATACCTACACCAGTATTCACGTCGATGAGTTCGAAATCACCAGCCGTGACACCAAACTCGGTCCTGAAGAGATCACCCGTGACATTCCCAACGTCAGCGAGGATGCTCTGCGCAACCTCGACAGCCGCGGTATTGTCTATGAGGGTGCCGAGGTCAAACCTGGCGACATTCTGGTCGGTAAGATCACTCCGAAGAACGAAACCGAGCTTGCTCCCGAGGAGCGTCTGCTGCGTGCCATCTTCGGTGAGAAGGCAGCTGATGTCAAGGATTCCAGCTTGATGGTTTCCAGCGGCAAGGGCGGTATCGTCATGGATATCCGTACCGAGTATGCCAAAGAGCTGGGCGTCAAGCCGAGCATGACCAAGACCGAGAAGAAGAACCAGGAAAAGCAGATCCGCAACGACTACCGCGACACCCAGAACGCATTGATCGAGGATCTCACCAGCCGTCTTTCCGATGCTCTGCTCGGAGTCAAGCTGCCCTATCCGATCATCGACGGAGACGCCGAGAATCAGGATTCTGCTGTTCTGGTCAACGCCAACAGAAAAGTCAATAAGAACGCCATCCAGAAGCTCGCGCTGCACTATGACAGCTGGAGCATGGAAGATTGCGAAGCCAAGACCAAGATCTCTGAGATTATCGACGGCTTCCTGCCCCAGTTCGCGGAGAATGAAGAACGCCGCCGCCGTTTCCTCGACAGCGTCGACTCCTTCGATGCCGAGCAGGGAACCATCAAACGCGTCAAAGTCTACATCGCCTGCAAGCGCAAACTCCAGGTCGGTGACAAGATGGCCGGACGTCACGGAAACAAGGGTATCGTTTCCCGTATCGTTCCTGTGGAAGACATGCCCTTCCTCGCTGACGGTACTTCCGTTGACATCGTCCTCAACCCGCTCGGCGTGCCGAGCCGTATGAATATCGGACAGGTTCTCGAAACCCATCTCGGCTGGGCTGCTAAAATGCTCGGCATCAAGGTTGCAACTCCGGTGTTCGACGGAGCGCAGGAGTCCGACATTGTCAAACTTATGGAAGAGGCCAACGAGCGTTACGCTGAAGAGAACGGCAAGAACTATCACTGGGGATTCCGTCAGCAGAAAGACGGCAGCTATGTCTACGACGGTAAGGCTGATGTCTTCGACGGACGTACCGGTGACCGTTTCGATCAGCGTGTCATGGTCGGTGAGATCTACATGCTCAAACTCGACCACCTGGTCGCCAACAAGATCCACGCCCGTGCGGTCGGTCCTTACTCACTGGTTACCCAGCAGCCCCTCGGCGGTAAGGCGCAGCACGGAGGTCAGCGTTTCGGAGAAATGGAAGTGTGGGCACTCGAAGCCTACGGTGCCGCTTACACTCTTCAGGAAATGCTTACGGTCAAGTCTGACGATACCAACGGACGTAACCGTATCTACGAGTCGATCGTCAACGGCAAGAGCCTGCTGGAGTCCGGACGTCCGGAATCCTTCAACGTGTTGCTTAAAGAGATGCAGAGCCTCGGCCTTGACATCCGCACGATCAAAAAATCCGACAACAACTAATACAGGGCAGCAGCAATGATTGATAATAACAACGCATATCGCGACAATAAGGGCAAGGATACATCGAACCTTTTCGATGCCATCTCTATCAACGTGGCAAGTCCGGATACCATCCGTTCCTGGTCCCACGGTGAGGTCAAGAATCCTGAAACCATCAACTACCGCAGTCTGAAACCCGAAAAGGGCGGTCTGTTCTGCGAGCGCATCTTCGGACCCACCCGCGACTGGGAGTGCAACTGCGGAAAGCACAAGCGCGTCAAGCACAAGGGCATCATCTGCGACCGCTGCGGTGTGGAAGTCACCCACGCCAAAGTCCGCCGCGAGAGAATGGGACACATCGAACTTGCGGTTCCGGTTTCCCACATCTGGTTCTTCAAGTGTATGCCCAGCCGTATCGGACTCATTCTCGATATGACTGCCAAGAGCCTTGAGAGCGTCATCTATTATGAAGAGTACGTTGTTACCGATCCGGGCAACACTCCGCTGCAGATGCAGCAGACTCTCAATGAGATTGAATACCGTCAGGCCCGTGAAGAGTACGGTGACTCCTTTGTCGCCGAGATGGGTGCTCCGGCACTCAAGACTCTGCTTTCCCGCGTCGATCTGCCGAGACTGAAAGAGGATCTCGAGGTCAAGCTTGCCAGCGGACACAACAAAGCTCTGCGTAAAAAGCTTGCCAAACGTCTGCGTCTGGTCGAGGGATTCATTTCCGGCGACTCACGTCCTGAATATATGATCATGTCGGTTCTTCCGGTTATTCCGCCGGATCTGCGTCCTCTGGTTCCGCTCGAGGGCGGACGCTTTGCGACCAGCGATCTCAACGATCTCTACCGTCGTGTCATCAACCGCACCAACCGTCTGAACAACCTGCTGCAGCTCCGTACTCCGGAAGTCATTATCCGCAACGAGAAGCGCATGCTTCAGGAAGCTGTCGACTCCCT
>JAZQTR010000100.1:0-9705 GCA_045630865.1 Victivallaceae bacterium | reverse complement strand
TCACCAGCCATCTTTTGAGCGACATCGAAGATGTCTGCGACCGTGTCATCATTCTCTACGGCGGCAAAATCAGAGCTACGGGAAGCCTCAATGAGCTGCTGACCGTTTCCGACGCCAACCGCATCACCACTCCGGAACTTGAGCCGGCTGTAATGAACAATCTGGTCAAACTGCTGCGTGAGAATCTGCGCGAAGATCAGTTCACCATCGATCATCCGCGCCGCACTCTCGAGGAGTTCTTCCTCGACGTCATTGCGACTGCCAAGCGCGACAGCATTGAAACTGCCGGTGTTGTTTCCGGCGGAAAGATCGCGGACTACCTGACCAGCGAAGACAAAAACGCCGTCCTCGAGCAGCTGGTTGCTCCGGAAGCGGTTCCTGCCGCAGCTGTTGAAGCCAAGGCCGCTCCCGCTCCGGCAAAAGATATCAACGCCGAACTGGAAAAGCTCACCGATGAAGTCAAGTCTTCTCCGGCAGCCGAAGAACCCGCTCCGGCGGAAAAATCTGCTGAAATGGCCGCCGCCGACGCCAGACTCAACGACATTCTGGGAGCTGTGGAGAAAGAGAAATGAGAGCATTTTTCGCCATAGCAGGTCTTACGCTGCGCCATGCGTTGAGATCTCACATATTCCAGCTCCTGCTGCTGGTGCTGCTTATGGCAGTGGTGTTCATTCCGGGAACAGTCGGAGCCGGTACGGCTTCTGACTTCATCCGGGTCACCCTGCTCTACAGTCTGTCAGCAGTGAGTCTTATCCTGGCACTCTCGAGCCTCTGGCTCGGATGTTATACCATGACCCACGATGTGGACAGCTATCAACTGCACATGATCGTTTCAAAGCCGGTTTCCCGCGTCACCATCTGGTGCGCCAAATGGTTCGGCGTCAACGTTATCAACCTGATTCTGCTGTTGGCGGCATCCGGAGTGATTTTCGTCATCATCCAGTACCGTTTTGCCCGCAGTGAATTTGATCCTGCTGAAAAAGAGAAGATCCGCAACGAGGTGCTGGTCGGACGCCGCGTCTTCCGTGCCACCAAGCCGGACTATGCGACCCAGGTGCGTGAGCGCACCAAGCAGATGATCACCCGTCTGCAGTCACAGGGTGTGAAACTCGATCTGACTCCTGAAGTTCTGGAAAAAATGCAGAAAGCGGCACAGCTCGAAGTGGTTTCCGGAGATTCCGAACTCAAGGCGGGAAAAGTCCGTGCCTGGGTGTTTGAAAATCTGCCTGAAAACATCGACAAGCCGATTTACTTCCGTTACCGTCCCTACATCGACAAAGTTGCGACCGAAGGTCAGCGTGTCACCCGCGTTCAGGTGCTTGCCGGACTTCCGCGCACAGTCGGTTCGACCGATCAGAAGACCGTCTTCAACAACAAAGCCGGATACGATGTGATCTACAATGCGCTCTCTGCGATCCCGGAACAGGTCAAATCCGGAGAGTTCCACGAGAAAGTCCTGCGTCCGGAGTGGAAAATCGTCTCTCCCGACAACAAGATTTTCGTGGCTGTATTCAACGGAGATCCCCAGGGCGGAACCCAGTTCTACCAGCCGGCTGACGGCCCCAAACTGCTGATCCAGGTCTGCGGATTCTTCAACAACTATATGCGTGCCGTCGCAGTTATCGCTCTTGAGCTGCTGATTCTTTCCGGACTCGCCTGCGCTTTCGGCGGATGCATGTCCATGCCGACAGCGATCTTCGTGGTGGTGAGCTATCTGCTCTTCGGAAGTTTCGCCGTCTTCATGACCGGTCTGGATTACCTCTCCGGTACGGCGGATCAGGTCGGAGTATTCATCTCCAAACTTATTCTTACCGTCGTCATTCCGCTTCAGGCGTTTGAAGCCACCTCTCCGGTCGCCGGAGGAGAGCTTATCGAATGGAGCAGAGTGGGTTATCTCGGATTGCATTACTTCATCTTCCGCGGCATTCCCATCTTCCTCTTCGGAATCTGGATGTACCGCAAGCGCGAACTGGGGTTGATTATCAGAAAATGAGCAAATTCCGTACAATTGTAATGTATGTTGTCCTGATTGCGGTCAGCCTTATGCTGCTCGCCGGTGTCCGCTACACGGAACGCCGTCTGGATGACAAAGTCGCCCAGTATAAACTCCGTTTCACCGGAGAGATCAAAAACGCTCCTCCGATGGTGGCATTCACCACTGTCGCTCTGGGAAGTTTCAGAGGTCTGGTCGCCGACCTGCTCTGGCTGCGCTCCAACTCGCTGCAGCAGAAAGGCAACTACTTTGAGATGGTTCAGCTCGCCCGCTGGATCGTCGATCTGCAGCCCAGCTTCTCCGGTGCGACGGCGTATCTTGCCTGGAACATGTCATACAACATTTCCGTCACCTGCTCGGACTTCGCCGACCGCTGGAGATGGGTCAACGAAGCGATCAAACTTGTCCGCGACAAGGCTCTTGACTACAACCCGGAAGATCCCGAACTCTACCGCGAACTCTCATGGACATATTTCCACAAGCTCGGAAACATCCTCGACGATGCCAACCTCTATTACAAGAACCGACTCGCCATCGAGATGCTTTCTGTCCTCGGAACCCACTATCCCGACTGGAAGACCCTTGCCGAAGCTCCGGAAAGCCGCAGAGAGTTTGAAAAGAAGTATCCCGAGGATCACCTCTTCTGGCACGCCATGCGCAGTGCCGGATACGAAAAGTATGAGGATTTCTACAACGATTTCCGCAGAGGCAATCCGGTACAGCTGCCCAAAAAGTTCCTTGATGAACTGGGTGTAAACAACGAAAAGCTGGCGAAAGATCTGGATAACTATTTCCGCGCGCAGCTTCTGAGAGACGTTCTCAAGCTCGATCCCAAACGTATCGTCAAACAGCACGAGAAGTACGGCACGATGGATTGGCGCACTCCCGAGGCTCACGCCATCTACTGGGCTGAAATGGGTGTCGAAAAATCACCGCGCGGCGAAGACCTCAAATGCGCCCGTATCATCACCCAGGCACTCTACGAGGCATTCCGCTCCGGCAGACTGCTGATGGTTGATGACAAGGATCTGGAAAACATTCAGGTCATCCCCAACCTCGATCTGGTCGATTCCGTCTACAATACGTTCTGGGCGGCGCAGAAGGTGTACGATCCGGATTCAGGAGCCTACTCCACTTTCCGCAGTGCGCGTATCAACTTCATGAAAGAAGCCATTTCCATTCTCTACAACTACGGAAAGTTCAAAAAGGCCGAAGAGTACTACCACAAGCTCGTCGCCGAGGACGGCAAAAAGCCGCCGCTTGAGCAGTTCGTAGTCGCCGAATGGAGCGAGCGCGTCAAGAACGCCAGCGTCAAACGCGCCAGCGAAATCGTCAGCGGCCTGATTTTCCGGAGCATCAACTACCTGCTCTATAACGATCAGGATGCCGCCATCGCCCAGGAGCGCATGGCCCGCACAGTTTACCGCAACTATATGAAAGACATGGGCGACAGCGACCGTACCAAACTGCCGCCTTACAGCAGAATGAAACGCGAAGTTGTCAACGCCTGCCTGCTCAACCTGCCCCCGCAGCTTGCCCAGACGCTCAAGGCGAAGATCGAAGCTGAGCAGACCGAAGTCAAACTTGAAAAACAACTGCTGGAAAAGAAAAAGTAATTGATTGGTGTCTTTATTCCGGAACAGAGATGGTCTCTGTTCCGGAAAGAGTCATACTATTGAAAGAGAGTTAATAAATTGGAGGATTGGTTCCTATTTTTCGGCAGCATCGCTATGGCGATGCTGGTGTCGCACATCTGTTCTCTGCTCGAAGCCGCTTTTTTGAGCATTACCCCGAGCCAGCTCGCCGATTTGCGGGTGAGTTCCCCCGCCGCAGGAAAAATCGCCCTTGAACTCAAGCGCGATATATCCAGACCGCTGGCTGTGATCCTTATCACCAACACTGCTGCCCACACCATCGGTGCGACACTGGCGGGCGCAAGTCTGGATGCGATCTGCCACGGTTCAGAAAGCCATGCAGAGTATATGGCACTCTTTTCTCTGGTCTTCACACTTCTGATGATCCAGTACACGGAACTCCTGCCGAAAACCATCGGCTGCCGTTTCAATACATCCATTGTCAAAGCTACGGCTGCACCGGTGCGTTTTGTAGTCAAACTTTTCACTCCGCTGATCTGGCTGACCGACTTTTTCAACCGTCCGTTTGAACGTAAAAAGGCGGGAACTGCTCCGACCACCACTGAAGAGATCTCCGCTCTTGCCGCACTTGCCCGCAGTTCACAGATGATTTCACGCTATCAGGAGCGGATCATCAAGATGGTTCCCAATCTCTCACAGCGCACAGCCAAAAGCGTGATGATCGAAAGCGAAAACATCTCCTTTATCGACTCAAGACTCAGTCTGTCTGATGCGCTTACCATCACCGGAAGAGATTTCCATACCCGTTATCCCATCTGCGAGAATGGCGATATAAACAGGATCCTCGGCTACGTCAATATCAAGGAGCTGGTTACGATCCAGCGCAGCCATCCGGGAACGATGGTCGTCACCGACATAATGCGTCCGATATCCTTCGTCAATCCGGGAGACACTGCGTCAGAGCTGCTCGAGGGCTTTGCCAGCCGGAACTGCCACATGATGATCGTCAGGGACAAGGACAAGAAAACTCTCGGATTGGTAACGCTCGAAGATATCGTCGAAGAGCTGCTGGGCGACCTTGATGATGAATTCGATCCGCTGCCCCGCACCTTCTATTCACCGAGAGAGTTCGTCTGGGTGGTCGGCGGAGGAGTTCCGATGACTCTGCTTGCCCGCGACACCAGCCTTGATCTTCCCCACCGGGCGGAACCGGCTGCACTGTGGTTTGCCGCACAGCTCGACCGTCCTGCCCGCGTCGGAGATGTTTTCCGCTACCGCAATGCGGAGTTTCACGTCCGCAAGACGCGCCGCCACCAGGTGTGGGAGTTCAACGTCAAGCGCATTACCAGCGACAGCGAACAGGAACAACAACCTAATCAGGAGCAAGAATAATCATGAATTTCAGAACAGCTCTTTTTTCATCAGCTGCAGCAGCTGTGATTGCCGCACTCTGCGGATGTGCCAAATTTGAGTATACCGGAAGGGAGTTCGCTCCGGTTCCGGAAGATACTCCGATCGCCTGGTACACTCAACAGAATCCGGTTCCGGCAGGAAAGTACCGGATCATCGGACGCGGAGAACTCTCTTTTGACAGCGGAGATATGGACAGCCATGATATCGAAGAGCGTCTGATCGATGAGGCCCGCAAGAGAGGTGCCGACGCCGTAATGCTCCAGAGCACGACGGTGAAAAAGCTCGGCTCATACGAAACGGCTGACAATGTGCTCCCGAGTCCTGCATCACAGCTGACTCCGGCTTCAGCTCTGCTGCCTGACGGAAATCCGGTCGAAGTCAACTCTTTCGGAGAGCCGCTTCCGCTTACCGGAGAAACCAGAACTCACCAGATCGTCTTTGTCCGGGCGACTTTCTACAAAAACAGTGAGGCTGTGCAGAAACTTATCGATGAACAGTCGATCCAGCTGCTCAAACTGGAAAAAGAGGGCGAAAAGAAATAATGAACAACGTCGATATCAACATCCTTGTTGAACTGATGGTCCGCCTGCTGATAGCCGGCGTATTCGGCGGTATCATCGGATTCGACCGCGAATACCGCGAAAAAGAGGCAGGTCTGCGCACCCACTTTCTCGTCGCGCTCGGCAGCGCACTCTTTATGATAATTTCCCAGTACGGTTTCAGCGACGTCACCAATGACGGACGCTTCGACGGCAGCCGCGTAGCCTCCCAGATCGTCACCGGAATCGGTTTTATCGGCGCAGGTTCGATCATCTTCCACAAACATATGGTGCGCGGTCTTACCACCGCGGCAGGATTGTGGACAGCATCCGGTATCGGTATGGCTGTCGGCGGCGGGATGTATATCCTCGGAGCCGCCGCCACCATCCTGACCCTCATCGGACTTGAAGCCCTGCGCTTCGCCCTCAAAAAGAGCGGCATCGAATACCGCAGCGCAAAAATCGCATTCACTGTGAGGGATCAGGCGGAGCTCAAAGAGAGCATAAAGCAGCTCAAAGCTCTCGGATGCAGAACCAGCCGCTGTACGACCACTCAGGTCAAAAACGGCTGGGTGAGAGTTGCGATGGTTCTCCGCTACAAGGAGAGAGTTGAGAGCGACGGCAGACTGCTGTGTGAACTTGCCAGCCATCAGGATCTGCAGATGGTGAAAAACGATTAAGGAGTTATTTTTATGAAAATAGTATTTTTTTCCGACGTCCACGGAGTACCTTCCACCCTTGAGAAGCTGCTTGAACACGCTGACAAACTCAAGGCCGACCGTCTGGTGACACTGGGAGATCTGCTCTATCACGGGCCGCGCAACGGAGTTCCGGACTTCTACGATCCGCAAAAAGTTGCGGCTCTGCTCAATGCCAGAAAGAACTCAATTCTCGCTGTCCGCGGCAATTGCGACTGCGAAGTGGATCAGATGATGCTGGAGTTCCCCATCATGAGCAGCTACGCCGAGCTTGACGCAGGTTCTGCACGCTTCTTTCTCACCCACGGACACGTCTACAACAGCGGCAATCTGCCGCCGGTTCCTGACAACACGGTCATCGTTCACGGACACACCCATATTCCGCAGATCACCCCGATAGAAGACGGAATAACCATCTTCAATCCCGGCTCGATCTCACTGCCGAAAAACGGACACCCGCGCACCTTCGGCGTTTACGAGGATGGAAAAATCACTGTCCGTCTGCTCGAAGACGGCAGTGTCTATATGCAGTGATAAGAAAAGTGTGATTCAGCAGGCTGATTTGGCGGCGTGCTGAACAATTTCCCGGTAGCTGAGTTTTCCGCCGAAAATATCGAGGGCGGAACCGATGGTGTAGGCGATACGTCCTGCACCATATTTTTCTATGGTCTCAATATCCTGCATGTCTTTGATGCCGCCGGCATAAACGCAGGGAATGGGTGAGTTATCCGCAAGAAGTCTGACCAGTTCAGTATCTATTCCGGAACACTTGCCTTCGACATCAACTGCGTGGATGAGGTACTCACAACAGAAACCGGAAAACTGTTCCAGCAGCTCTTTTGAGAGTTTGCTGTCGGTAAACTTTGTCCAGCGGTCGGTGACCACATAGTAACTGCCGTCTTTTTTGCGGCATGAAAGGTCGAGCACGAGTTTATCCGGAGTGACCGCATCGCAGAGCTTATCCAGCTCATCGAAATCGATAGTTCCGTTTTTGAATACAGCACTTGTGACGATTACCTGGCTTGCGCCGCGCTCGATCCAGCTTGCGGCGTTGGAGCTGTTGACCTGTCCGCCCAGCTGGAGCTTGCCTTTCCAGGCGGCAAGGGCGCGCTCTGCGGCTTCATCGTTGCCCGGGCCGAGCTTGATGATATGGCCGCCGGCAAGATCATCCTGACGGTAAAGCTCCGCGTAATACTCCGGAGCTTTCTCGCTGACGAAATTGGTTGCCGGTCTTTCGCTGGTGTCGAGAGTTCCGCCGACGATCTGTTTGACCTTGCCGTCGTGCAGGTCGATGCAGGGACGGAAAAGCGTCATGTTACAGCTCCGTTACACTTATCTTCTGGGTGATGGAAGAGACCACTCCGGGATAGAGCATTCTGGCGTCATCGAAGGCGGCAAGAGCCTCGACGCAGACCATTGTCCGGTAGCCGTCTGCAGTGAAGTCCGCCATTTTGGAAGACTTGGCGATCCATGGATTCCAGACCACGCTGGAGTTGCTTCCGCACTTTTCGATCTTTATAACTTTGCCGTTGCCGCTGTCGGTGATGGTAACAGCAGAGGCGGTATCGACGTAGAGCCGGTCGATCTCACGGTCGATGACCAGAGCTTCGCTCTCGCTGACCAGTGAGGGATCTGCACCAACGACACGATCGGAAAAGCTGACGTTTTCAAGTCCGCTGATCTTTACATTGGCGATGTCGGAAACTGCGAAGTAGGTGTGGAGCGCAGAGGCGGTTTCCACCGGTTCAGTTCCCTGATTGCATGCCGAAAGGGTGACTTCAAGGTGTTTGCCGATATAGAAAGTCATCTGGACGGTAAAGGGAAATGCGGCTTTGGAGAATTTCAGATCTTTATCCGTAAGCTCAAGCGTCAGAAGTGTGCTGCCATCCTTGAGTTCGGCAACGGCTTTGACGCTCCACTTTTCGTTGCGGACATAGCCGTGCTTGTTGGCTTCGCCCGGTTTATCTCCGAACCACGGCCAGCAGACCGGAATACCGCCGCGGATGGCTTTGCCGTATTCAAAGTCGCTTTTTTCGCTCATCCAGAAGAGTTCGCTGCCTCCTGCAGGAATGTAGCTCATGATATGTCCGCCCGCCAGGGCGATCTTTGCGCTGGCAAGGGGATTGGTTATCTCAACGATCTCAATACCGTTGTAAATGGATGTTTTCATTATTAACCTCGGGAAATTTTTTCAGAGAAATGGAACACGGACAATTCCGGGCAGACGGGCGAAAGAGTCGGCGTCGTGTCCGATAAACTCTCCGCGTTTGAAACTGTGGAAACCTATTCCGCCGACCATAGCCGCGTTGTCGGTGCAGTATTTGGGCGGAGCGATCCTGACTTCGACGCCGCGCGGAGCTTTCTGCTGAACCATCTCGCGCAGCAGCTTGTTGCAGGCGACGCCGCCGGAAAGCACGATACGTTTGACATTGAAATCTCTGGCAGCGAGCATAGTTTTTCTGACCAGTGTATCCACGACCGCCATCTGATATGAGGCGACAGTATCGTAGAGCAGCTGTCCCTCGAGAGAGGGGTACTTCTGGCTGTGGTAAAGCAGAGCGGTCTTGATTCCGCTGAAACTGAAGTTGTAGCGGTGCTCCGGAGCGACCGGCTTGCCTGCGCCTCCGGTCAGGGGACGCGGAAAGTTGAACGCACTGCTGTCGCCGTTTTCGGCAGTCCGGGAAATGACAGGTCCGCCGGGGTATCCGAGATCCAGCAGTTTGCTGCCTTTGTCGAGTGCTTCACCCGCAGCATCGTCGATGGTGCAGCCGAGCTGACGGGCGGTTCCGTCGGCACTGACCAGCACGAGCGAAGTGTGTCCGCCGGAAACCACCAGCGCAAGAAGCGGATAGCCGGAGGGGTCTTTGAGCGTACTCTCATCGCCGTCGAGAAATGCGCCGTAAATGTGCGCCATAAAGTGGTTGACTCCGACGAGAGGAATATTGTAGTTTGAACTCAAACCTTTGGCGTAGGACATGCCGACCAGCAGTGCCGGAATAAGTCCGGGCCCCTGGGTCACGGCGACACAGTCGATGTCTTTCATCGTCACGCCTGCGGTATCAAGTGCCTCCTGCACCACGGGATCAAGTGCCTTGAGATGCTCACGGGCGGCAAGCTCCGGAACGACTCCGCCCAGCTTGGCGTGGACGGCTATCTGACTCGCCACAGCGGATGAGAGCACCTGAAATCCGTCTTTGACTACTGCGGCTGCGGTTTCGTCACAGCTGCTTTCGATTCCGAGAATAAGACTCATAACGTTTTATCCGTCAGAAGTTGTGGGAAACCAGTCCGTCGCGGAGTTTCGGCTCAAACCAGGTGGATTTGGGCGGCATGATCTCACCGGCATCGGCGATCGCCATCAGCTGATCGACGGTCACGGCGGGCATTGAAAATGCGATGGTGTATTTTCCGGAGTTGACCAGTTTTTCCAGTTCGGCAGTGCCGCGGATACCGCCGATGAAGTCGAT
>JAZQTR010000099.1:0-5687 GCA_045630865.1 Victivallaceae bacterium | reverse complement strand
ATGATCATGCTCATGGTCTCAACTGATGACAGCCGTATTTTTGCCTCTGCCGCCACTATTGTCCAGGACGTTATCGTTCCGCTGCTCAAAAAACCGCTCTCCCCTGAACAGCACATCAAACTGCTCAAATGGCTGACCGTTTTTGTTGCGGTGACATTCTTCTTCGGCAGTATCTTCCTCTCACAGCTGGATTACATCTCTCTCTTCACCAGTATTTCCACCTCTATCTGGATCACCGGTGCCGGTTCCGTTATGACCTTCGGTCTCTACAGCCGCTTCGGAACGACTGCAGGAGCATTCGCCTCCCTCTTTTCAGGAATGTTCCTTGCCGGAGGCGGATTCACCCTTCAGCGTACCTGGGCAATATCCGTCTACCCCTTCCTTGAGCGTCACGGATGGGTAGATGAAGTCGGAACATTTTTGACCGTTGTTTCCAAGCCGTTCAACCCCTATGTTGTCTGGGTGATGAATCCGGTCAAGTTTCCGATCAACTCCACTGAGATCGCGTTTATCGCCACTGTCACCAGTGTTACTCTCTACATCATCGTGTCACTTATCACCTTCAAAGAGCCGTTCAACCTCGACCGTATGCTCCACCGCGGAAAATATAACTTTGACGGAGATGAGAAGAAGATCCACGTCAAATGGAGTATGAAGACTGTCTTCTCAAAGATCATCGGAATCACCCCCGACTACTCAAAGGGTGACCGTGCCATCGCCTGGTCGCTCTTCCTCTACACCTTTGTGTACAAGTTCCTGATCGCCTTTGTTCTGGTTGCAGTCAGCAATGTCTTCTTTGAGTGGACCCCGAAGATGTGGGGACATTACTTCCATATCACCCACCTGATCGTACCTCTGCCGATCGCCATCGTCACCACCGTATGGTTCTTCATCGGCGGCGTTATCGACTTGAGAAGACTCTTCATCGACCTTGCCAAGCGTAAGTCGGATTACCTCGACAACGGTATGGTCGACGGCCACGTCTCACTCGCTGACAAAGAGGCAGTGAAGAGAGTTGAAGCTGACGCTGCTGCCGCGAAAGAAGATTCAAAGCAGGCATAATCAGCCACAGCTGAACACACAGCAAAATGCGGGAAACGTGAAATCATTTCCCGCATTTTTTTTGGAGAAATCCGATATGAGCGGAAAACTTGTTTTATTTGATCTCGACGGCACTCTCATAAACTCCCTCGAGGATATTGCCAATGCTCTGAACATGACCAGAAAAGATGCCGGATTGCCCGACCTCAATCTGGAAACAGTCAGACTGGCTGTCGGCAACGGAGCTGATCTGCTCATTACCAGAACCATTCCGGAAAACGCCCTTTCCCACGCAGATGCCGTCACCCTGTTCAAAAAACATTACACTGCCAATTCATCAGTAATGACCCGGCTCTATCCCGGAGTAAAAGATGGCTTGGAAACGCTGAAAAACTCCGGTTTCATTCTTGGTGTGGTTTCCAACAAGCCCACCGCAGCCTGCCGGAAGGTTCTGGATGAATACGGCATCAGCTGTTTTTTTGAAGTAATCATCGGCGGAGACTCCTCTTACCCGCTGAAACCGGAACCGGATGCACTTCTGGCAATCAAAGAAAAGTTTTCTGCAGATACCTGCATTATGTGCGGCGACCACTACACTGACCTTGAAGCCGGCAGACGCGCCGGTTTCACCACGATATTGGCAAAATACGGGTTCGGGGATCCGAGAAGTGAAGTTCCCGACACTTGCGCAGATAATTTCTCCGGAGTTGTCGATTTCTGTCAACAGATTTAAAATGCACTTTTCTTTCAGATCAGATGGATTTTTGCATTATAAATGCCGCTTTTATTTGCTTATATCGGCAGTTGTGCTATATTAAGTGACAAGCATTTAATTCCAATAAAAGGATTGTTTTGTATATGCAGGAAATTACTCTCGTAGTACTCGCTGCCGGAATGGGAAGCCGCTACGGCGGACTCAAGCAGCTTGATGCTCTCGGTCCCAACGGCGAGTCCGTTATGGATTATTCCGTTTTCGATGCCATCCGCGCCGGTTTTGACCGGGTTGTATTCATTATCCGCAGAGATTTTGAAGAGGAATTCAAAAAACATATCGGTTCCCGTTATGACAAACTGATCAAAGTCGATTATGCTTTTCAGGCACTCGATGATCTTCCGGGAGATTTCAAGGTTCCCGAAGGACGTGTGAAGCCCTGGGGAACCGGTCACGCCGTATATTCAGCAAGAGAGCTGCTCACCGGACCTTTCGCCGTGATCAATGCCGATGACTTTTACGGTGAAGACTGCTACAAAAAACTGGCGGCTTTTCTGAAGAACTGCAAAAATGAAGGCCGGATTTCCGGCTGCATCGTCAGCTTCATCCTTGAAAACACTTTGAGCGAAAACGGTTCCGTTTCCCGCGGAATCTGCACGACCGGCGACGACGGCTGTCTGAAAAAAGTGGTTGAGAATACCGCTATATCCCGCAAGGCCGACGGAAAAATCGTTTCCGACATCGACGGTCAAGAGCTTGAGCTTACCGGTTCCGAGCAGGTTTCGATGAATGCCTGGGGCTTCTCAAGTGCAATCGTTCCGGAACTTACAGCTCTCTTCGAAGAGTTTCTCGCGGCAAAGGGCGGAGAGATGAAAAGCGAATTTTATCTCCCGGGAGCTGTGGATCGCCTGATCAACGATCAGAAAGCCGACATCACCGTTCTCAACAGCAGCGACAGCTGGTTCGGTGTAACTTACCAGGAAGATAAACCGTTTGTCCAGAATGCAATCAAAGAGCTTATTTCCAATGGGAAATATCCGGCTTCACTCTTCTGATTTAAAGGGAAACACAATATGAAAGCAAGCAAAGAAAAACTTCAGTCACTCGCCGGGATTTTCGGTGTCAAAGAGACTTTCGTCGACGGTATTCCCTTTGGAACCGGACACATCAATGACACCTACAAAATCACCACTGATTGCAACGGAAATCTCAAACATTACACTTTCCAGCGCATCAACAGCAATGTGTTTCCCAAACCCTTCGATGTGATGGAAAACATCGACCGGGTCACCAGCCATCTGCAGCAGAAGATCGCTGCCAAAAACACCGGCAAACGTCTGGAAACCCTCAATCTGCTCAAAACGGCTGATAACTCCCCCTGCTACCTCGATGAAGAGGGCGGACACTGGAGAGCTTACCACTTTGTTGAAAACGTCTTCAGTTTTGACACTCTTTCAACTCCGGATCAGGCATACCAGATCGCTAAATCATTCGGTGAATTTCAGTGCGACCTTGCCGATCTTCCCGGCAAACGTCTCAACGAAACCATCAAAGATTTCCACAATACCCCCAAGCGTTTTGAACAACTCTGGGATGCTGCCAAAAAAGATGCCGCCGGCAGACTGAAAGAGGTTTCCGCCGAGCTGGATATTTTCCACAGCCTTGAAGATGAGTGTTCCACCCTTGCCCGCGCCCTCGAGGCCGGAGCCATTCCGGAGCGGGTTACTCACAACGATACAAAGTGCAACAATATCCTGCTTGACGAGAAGAGCAGCGAAGGTGCCTGTGTTATCGACCTCGATACCGTGATGCCCGGACTCGCCCACTATGACTTCGGCGACATGGTCCGCAGCGGAACCGGAACCACAGCCGAGGATGATCCGGATGCATCAAAGATGGTCATGCGCAAAGATATGTTTGAGGGATTGCTCAAAGGTTATCTTTCCACCGCCAAGGGGTTCCTCACCAAAGAGGAAATCGAACTGCTTCCGCTTTCAGGCAAGATCATCACCCTTGAGATCGGTTCACGCTTCCTCGCCGACTATCTCAACGGAGACATCTACTTCAAAACCTCCCGTCCCGGTCACAACCTTGACCGCGCACGTGTTCAGATCGCCCTCGCCCTTTCCATCGGCAAGGCGATGCCTGAATTGATGAAAATGATTTGACATTTACTGCAGTCCTGACTGTAATACGAAATGCGGTGTACCGGCACATACGGTACGCCGCTTTTGTTCATACCAGCAAACAAAAGACTTGATAACATGAAAAAATTCTGGAACTTTCTTTTCAGTGACCGGGAATTCAACCGCAAGCTGATAAGCCTTATGCTGCCGATATCTCTGCAAAATCTTATGCTCGCTCTGGTCGCGGCAGCAGACGCCCTGATGCTGGGCAAACTCAATCAGGACTCTATGGCAGCCGTATCTCTTGCCACTCAGGTGCAGTTTATCCAGAATATGCTGCTCTACTCCATCGTATGCGGAGTAGGCGTTCTCGGTGCGCAGTATTGGGGTAAGAAAGACAAAATTGTACTGGGCAAAATATTCGGTTCAAGTATCAGGGAGTCACTGCTGGTATCTCTGGCATTTTTCGTTGGATGCTATTATTTCCCTCACGCTCTTATGCGGCTTTTTGCCAGTGACCCGATTTTGATAAATATCGGAGCTGAATATCTCAAGCTGGCGAGCTGGTCGTATCTCATTACCGGCGTATCCCAGTGCTATCTTGCAATTATGAGAGTAAGCGATCACGCCACAAGCTCGGCGTGGATAAGTTCAGGCGCAGTTGTAATCAACATCATATTCAATGCCGTCTTTATTTTCGGATTGTGCGGTTTCCCTGAAATGGGTGTCCGCGGAGCTGCCATTGCAACCATTATTGCACGAGTGACAGAATTGGCGGTCTGTATCTTCTGCGGCTTGAACAAAAGCTTCATCCGTCTCAAAATGCAAACTGTTTTCACCTTTGACCGGGTTCTTTCCGGCGACTTCTGGCGTTATTCGCTGCCGATATTGGCAAGCTGTCTGCTGTGGGGAATTGGATTCACCTCTTACACTGCCATCATGGGACACATGGGCAGAGATGCTGCTGCAGCCAACTCCATTGCGGCAGTCGTCCGTGACCTGGTCTGCTGTCTTTGCAACGGTCTTGCCGGAGCCTGCGGAATACTCATCGGGAACAAACTCGGAGCCGGAGAACTTGAAGCCGGCAAACTGTATGGAGAAAGATCCATCGTTCTGTCAGTTATTATCGGCATATTCTCATCGCTTGCAATTCTGGCCCTGATTCCTCTCATATCAAACTTTGTGAAGCTGACAGAGCAGGCGCATTTTTATATGGTGTGGATGTTTGTCATTCTGGCGTTTTATATGATCGGACGATGTATCTGCGGTATCGTAATCAACGGAATATTCTCTTCCGGAGGTGATACGATGTTTGACATGTACAGTCTGATAATATTTATGTGGGGTATCGCCCTGCCCTGCGCTTTTCTCGGAGCATTCTATTTCCATCTGCCTGTCCTGTTGGTATATTGCTGTACCTGCCTGGATGAAGTGGGAAAAGTTCCGTGGGTGATCATACACTATAAAAAATACAAGTGGGTGAAAAACCTGACCCGCTGAACCTGTGCGGTTCAGTATTTGGGATCAAGAATATCCCGGAGCGCATCTCCGAGCAGATTCAGTGCCAGAACCAGCACAAACAGAAATCCGGTCGCGCCGGCAAGTTCCCACCATATTCCACGCCACAACTGTTCCTGTCCGTCAGAGATCATAACGCCCCAGCTGGGAGCATTCTGTACGCCGAATCCGAGGTAACTTACAATGACTTCGAGCATCACTGCTCCGGCGAAGGTGAGAGTGAAATAAATGATCACAAGGTGCATCACGTTGGGAAGTATGAAGTCGGATCGTAGCCATGTCGTTCTGTG
>JAZQTR010000098.1:0-1659 GCA_045630865.1 Victivallaceae bacterium | reverse complement strand
TACGATCCGACTTCAGGCGAAACTCGTCACCAACGAGATCCAGCAGGCGGTGAACTTTGAAGGCAAGAATGCGAAACTCAAAGTCAACTTCACCAAAAAACATCCTGCCGGAACATATTCCGTCTGGAACTGCATCCGTCTTTCGACCCAGCAGGACTGGACAAGAGTGAATGTTCTTCTGCCGCAGGGCGGATCTGCGGAGATCTTCCGTCATATGAACAGCGCAAGCGAATTTCTCAAGTCCAAATTCCACGGCGAGAACGGCAGAGGCAAGTTCTTCTGGACTTTCCGCAACAATCACTACTACGATAGTGTATATCAGGATTTCGGCAAGGCGTTCAGCAGTCTGACCTACACCGTTGCGATCTCAAAAGAAAGATACATTGAGATCGCCGGCACCCTTATCGTACCCAACCCGTCCAGAAAGTACTTTGACGAGATGGTCAAGACCCTCAGCGGTATCAACCACAACAAATGGTACGTTGACGAGCACAACAAAATAAAGTAACCGACAACCATGCTGTTGCAAAGTGCGGAGAGCAGTTCTGTTCTCCGCGCTTTGTTTTTATGGCAGCTGCTTGCATTTTTGCTGTTTCAGCTGTATTTTAATTCGAAAGTATATTTTCAACAACCAAATAATAATAAAAAAGGAAAAAAGCTATGAAAAAAACACTATTTGCCTGCATAACAGCGGCAACAGCGTGTGTTTCACTTTCAGCCTTCCCGCTGGAGTGGAACAAGTTTCAGCAGACCGGCGTTCCCTACGAAGTGGAAATCAGCCGCGGCAAACTGCAGAAACTTGCCGGAGTCGATGCAAACTGCGGTTTTGAAGTCACCGCAACGACTGCAGCAGGCAAGCAGAAGCTGGATGTAACTCTGCTTGAAGGTCAGAAAAAAGAGAGCGTCGCCCTGCGCTTTACGGTTCCTGCCGGAACTCTGTCGCTCGACTGCGTCCCTGCCGGAAGCGGCGATATAACTCCTGCCGGAAAACTCAATATCTTTGAGAATGCCCTGACCAGTGCTGCCAACTGGAAAGCCTCCAATAAAGGAACCGTCAAGGCTGCAGACGGAAAACTCGTTTTTGAAGCCACAAAATTCCATAATACCATTTTTTCCTGCACCGTCAATGTTCCTTCTGAATTTGCCGGACGCGGAGCTAAACTTGAGCTGGATTTCAAAAGCATCGCAGGAGAAACCTGGCCCTGCCTCATCAACCTCGACCAGATCGATGCCAACGGCAAAGTGCTGTCCGAGAGCGTCACAGATCCCCGCTGGATCTCTCTCATGCGTCCTTCCAACGTGCTTTCCGCGCACCGTGAAAACGGCAGGATCCACCCCAAAGCTGCAAAGATCCGGATCAACATCGTCGCGACAGGAATCCGTCACGAGTACGGAGCCGACGGAACTCCGATCAAAGACAAACGCGTTTTTCTGCCGAAATTTGAAATCAGCCGTCTGGCTTTGAGAGCCGCTGAACAGCTGCCGTTCCCGAAATACCGTGATGAATTCTTCTGCGATGGTATCTCCGGTGAAGAAGGCGACTACGCTTTTGACACCACCAAAGGCAAGACCGGCAAGGCATTCTTCTTCGCCACCCACTCTCAGGCCTGCTGGGCAGAGGGAAAGACCATCACCGATCCCCAAGAACTCTTCTACCCC
>JAZQTR010000097.1:0-6124 GCA_045630865.1 Victivallaceae bacterium | reverse complement strand
GATCCGACTTCTATGACAAAATCTTATCTTGAGAATTCCGCACCATTGTGTCGCGGAGCCGTCCGTCACAGGTCACACAAGCTCTTCACCCTTATCGAGCTTCTCGTTGTGATCGCCATCATCGCAATTCTGGCAGGTCTGCTGATGCCCGCATTAAGTCAGGCACGTGAGCGCGGAAAATCTGCCGACTGTCTGAGCAACGTAAAACAGCTCGGTCTCGCCAATACGCTTTATGCCGATTTCAACAACGGATTTTTTATTTACGGAGCAAACGGGGCAACCAATGAGTTCTGGTGCGGCAAAGGAACCAACGGCTTCACCAACATCAAGCCCGAAGGCGGTCTGAACAAATATATGGGCAGCAACAGCAAACTGCGCCGCTGCGGTGCTGCCGTATACAATCCGGACGCTTATACCAACACCGGAACCGGCGGTTACGGTTACTCCACTTCGATCAGCACATACCGGACAAATCCCGATTGGACTTACAGTCCGGCAAAGGCCGTCCAGATCGAGAAACCCGGCTCCACCATAATGTTCGCCGACCACAGCGGTATCGGTCAGGATAACAGGTTCGAAGAACAGCTCGACCTCTACCCGCCACGTTATCTGGAAGCAGATGAAATACAGCCATGGGGAACCCCGAGTCCAACTATGCACTTCAGGCATAATGGAAGGACAAATGTCCTCTGGGTCGATGGTCACGCAAGTGCCAATGGGCCTCTTACTCTGGCTAATCCCGGATGGTCAAAAACTGCAAAAGAGCTTGAAGCCATAGGCATCGGGTATTTCGGCGGTACAGAAAAAGATATACTCAATCTCTTCAGAGTGAGAAAGAAGTACTGACGAGATGAGAAACTTCATTATCCTGTGTCTGGCTCTTGCCGCAGTCGTGAACGCAAAAGAGTACACCAGATGTGTCTCTTTAAGCCCGGCTGTTACCGAGATGATCTGCGCCATAGGAGCAGAGAAACAACTCGTTGCCAGAAGCCGGTTCTGCGACTATCCGCAGAGCGTAAAGTGTCTGCCTGTCGCCGGAGAACTGGGAATTCCGCAGACAGAGAAAATCCTCTCTCTGAAAGCAGATCTGGTCGTAACTGATATCACCAATCCGCAGAGTGATTGGAGCATACTCAAAAGAGCCGGAGTCAGGGTCGTGGTGCTGAAATCTGACTCCATTGGCGACTACCGCAGAAATATCACTGCTCTCGGTGAACTTCTGGGCAGAGAATCTGCAGCTGCAAGTGAGTGCAGAAGATTTTACAGCGAACTGAAAAAAGCATCTGCCGGAGACTCGAAAAAAACGGTCTCCGCCCTGCTGCTTCTCGGAATCAATCCCCTCGTAAGCTGCAGTAAAAACACCTTCGCCGACGAAGTTCTGACCTGCGCCGGAATCAGGAGCATTACCCGCGACTTCAGCAGAAAATACTTTGTTCTCTCCGCAGAGTATGTCATCGAAAAAAATCCAGACGCAGTAATACTGACCGGAATGTCCGGAGATTTCAGGAAATATCTCTACTCCATTGAGGCGTGGAAAAATCTTGCGTTCATCAAAAATAACGCGATCATCGATGATATTCCGCAGGAGCTTCTGTGCCGGTTGTCTCCGCGCACTCCGGAGGCGGTGAAGGCACTCAAAAATGCCGTTGCTTTTCCGGATTCTCAAGCCCGTTCCGCAAAATAATCAATCCCCGGCGCAGGCGGTCGAAGTTCTCTGCCGATGATACGGATATACGCAAAAAACTGCCGTTCCTGCTCCGGGTGCCGACGGCGAAGCGGGATGAGTGATAGACGTTGACTCCGAGAGAGTGAAAATACTTTTCGGTCTGATTTCCGTCTGTATTGGCAAAGGAGTCCGGCAGGAGAACTTTTCTGAAGAGCGCGCTTTCAATTCCGGAGTCACTATACTCCGGAAAAATCTCTGAAAACACTGCGTTTGCCTGCAGTGCAAGCTTTTTCTTTTCCTCAATTATCAAGTCTGCCCTGCCGCTGTTGATCAGTTCTGTCATCAGCTCGGCATCGATGGAGCTGGTCTTGATACTCAAATGGCGCAGCGCACCAAGCAGACGCTCACGGAAACAGGGGGCGAAGGCACAGTATGTGACACGCAGTCCGCTGCAGACCGTCATCGTCGAACCGCAGATGTAGATGGTCTGCTCCGGAAGCCGGGCGAAGAGCGGAGCGGTTCCACCGGGAAAGCCGGTATTGTCATCCTCGATCACAGTAAGACGGTATTTGCGGCATATTTCAGACACCGCCTCAAGTTTTGCTTCACTCATGGTAACTGTCGTCGGATTGGCGCACCTGGGCATAAGAAACACTCCGGAAATATCTTTTTCACGGCAGAGTTTTTCCAGCTCGTCTGGTATCATGCCGCTGGAATCCCCCCTCACCGGCTCAAGGATGATATGGGCAAGGCGGGCGGTTCCGATCAAATTGAAATAGGTATATTCATCAGTAGCTATCCTGTCGCCGACTTTGAAACAAGAGAGCAGTGCGGCACTTATGACACTCTGCGCTCCTGAAAATATCGCCGTGTTTTCAGGAGTCACTTTCACTCCCCTGCCCGCCATCCAGCGGACACCTGCTATCCTCTGGTGCAAATGCCCTGCCGGTTCGGAATAAGTGCAGAGTTTATCGAGATAACCCTTCCCCGCCACGTTCTGCATGGCTTCAGATATCAGTTGCCGCATAACGCCGAATCCGTTAACCACCCCGAGCTCTATCACCTCTTTATCCGGATCGCCGTACCCCGGAAGCGCAGCAACGAATGATCCGCTGCCGACGACTCCGTAGATCAACCCCTTTTCGCGGCAGAGATTGTAGGCTCTGGTCACAGTGGTGAAATTTATTCCGAGATAATCGGCTATCTCACGCTGGGGAGGAAGACGTGTCCCCGGAGCAAGTTTTCCCGAAGCTATGTCGTACTCAAGCTGATTGGCAAGCGACAGATAGCACGGACGCGCCAGTTTGTTCCGGTCGGGAACCCAGGTCAGAAAATAGTTGGTGAAAGAATTTATAGCCATTTTATTGTAATCCATACAATTTATTGATTTGTATTTAATATATCACAATTTTATATTAAATGCAATTCGTAAAAACCAACGCAGTATGAGGTATAAAATGAACGAACAGAGAATGTTGAATATCGACCTTGCCAAGATGCTCAAGGGCGGAGTTATCATGGATGTGACCACTCCGGAACAGGCGAAAATAGCAGAAGATGCCGGAGCCTGCGCCGTAATGGCTCTGGAACGCATCCCGGCTGACATAAGAGCTGCCGGCGGAGTATCCCGCATGAGCGATCCCGGTATGATCAGAGAGATTCAGGAGGCTGTTTCCATTCCGGTCATGGCAAAATGCCGTATCGGACACTTTGCCGAAGCACAGATCCTCGAAGCCATCGGAATCGACTATATCGACGAGAGCGAAGTACTCTCTCCTGCCGATGACGTCTACCACATCGACAAAAACTGTTTCAAAGCTCCGTTCGTCTGCGGAGCCAGAGATCTCGGAGAGGCATTGCGCCGGGTCGCCGAAGGTGCATCCATGATCCGCACCAAGGGCGAGCCGGGAACCGGAGATATCGTTCAGGCGGTGCGCCATATGCGCAAAATGAACAGTGAAATCAGACGTGTGCAGTCAATGAGAGAGGATGAGCTGTACGAGGCGGCAAAGAGTCTTGCCGTTCCATATGAGTTGATCAAGTTTGTCCACGAAAACGGAAAACTCCCCGTGGTGAACTTTGCCGCCGGCGGTATTGCAACACCGGCCGACGCCTCACTTATGATGCAGCTGGGCGCAGAGGGCGTCTTTGTCGGCTCCGGCATCTTCAAGAGCGGAGATCCCGTGAAACGCGCCAACGCCATCGTTCAGGCGGTTACCAACTTCACCGACTCAAAACTGATCGCAGAACTCTCATGCGGACTCGGAGAAGCCATGGTCGGCATCAACGCCGATGAGATCCAGACCATCATGGAGGAGCGCGGCAAATAATGAGGATCGCCGTTTCAGCATTGCAGGGTGACTTTGAAGAACACGCAGAGTATATCCGCAGACTGGGCATCGAAACGCTCCAGATCAGACAGAAAAAAGATCTGGAGCAGGAGTTTGACGCATTGATTCTTCCCGGCGGCGAAAGCACCGTTCAGGGCAGACTCATGCGCAAACTGGATATTCTGGAGGAACTCAGAAAACGCATTTCAGAGGGGCTTCCTGTTCTCGCCACCTGCGCTGGATTGATCCTGCTTGCAAGAGAGATCTGCAACGATGACACCGTCCATCTGGGAACCCTCGACGTCGCCGTCAAACGCAACGCATACGGAACCCAGATCGACAGTTTTTACACCAAAGGACTCTTTCTGCCGGAGGATGTTGATATCCCGATGTCTTTCATCCGTGCTCCGGCGATCGAGAGCGTCGGTGAGAAGGCCGAAGTCATAGCAGAATTCAAAGGCAGACCCGTTGCAGTGAGGCAGGGAAAACAGCTGGCGATGGCTTTCCATCCGGAACTCGGCTCCGATAATACTCTTTTGAAATACTTTATCGCGCTTGCCGATGCAAGGTAACTTGAAAAAACTCCGCACAAGGTGTATATTATGAAGATAATTACGTCAAATTCTAAACACAAAAAACGGAGTTAATACCATGTACAGTGCTTCTGACCTCAAAAAAGGACTGAAAATCGAAATCGACGGCGCCCCCTGGGTAATCACCGAGTTTGACTTCTGCAAACCCGGAAAAGGAACCGCCCTCTATCGCTGCCGTATGAAGAATATGATCACCGGCGTCGGTATGGAACACACCTACCGTCCCACCGACAAGATCGACCAGCCCAACATCGAAGAGAGAGAGATGTACTACTCCTACTTCGACGGTCACCACTACGTCTTCAGCGATCCCAACACCTATGAAGAGATGAGCGTCAGCGCAGAAACCCTCGGCAATCAGGTCTATTTCCTGCTTGAGGACAGCCTCTGCAACTTCGTTCTCTACAACGGCGAACCCATCGAAATCACTCTTCCGACCTTTATCGAGAAAGAGATCGTCGAGACTGAGCCCGGTGTCCGCGGCGATACCGCCACCAACGTCACCAAGCCCGCCAAGATCGATAACGGTTACGAGATCCAGGTTCCGCTCTTCATCAACCAGGGCGACATCGTCAAGATCGACACCCGTACCGGTACTTACGCGGAGCGCGTCAGCAAGAAGTAAGATGACGCTTAATCTGCACAATGTTTCGCAACGCTCTGAATTGCTCCGGGCGTTGCGGAATTTTTTTTATGACCACGGATTTCTTGAAACAGAAACTCCGGTGATGATCCCTGCTCCCGCTCCGGAAGAAAATATCGAAAGCATTACCGCCGAAAGAGGTTTTCTCCGCACCAGCCCCGAACTTGCAATGAAAGTATTGCTCTCGCAGGGAGTCGAAAAAATGTTCCAGATCGGCAGTGCCTTCCGCCACAACGAATTCGGCAGAAAACACCGCGAAGAGTTCACCATACTCGAGTATTACGCCAAAGACTGGAACTACATGCAGCTCGCAGAATTTACCGCCGATATGATAGCCGACGCGTTCCGGAAAGTTACCGGATCCCACATCATATCATATCAGGGACGCACCCTCGACGCCTCACAGGTCGAATACATCTCCGTTGAAGAGGCCTACCGCAAGTACGCAGGAGCTGACTGCTTCGCACTCGATCCGGCAACATTTGATGAAATAATGGTGCTGAAGGTTGAACCAAATCTCGGCAACGGAAAACTTTCCATTCTCCACAACTATCCCGTAGAGTACGCCGCCCTCTCCCGCCGATCCGGCAGCGATCCGCGCACCGCCGAAAGATGGGAAATCTACGCCTGCGGTATCGAACTCGGAAACGCCTTCGGAGAACTCACCGACCCCCAGGAACAAAAAGCCAGATTCGCCGCCGCAAACGCCATAAGGAAAGCCAATAATATGCGCGCTTATCCCGAACCACAAGAGTTTTACCACGCCCTCGAGCGCGGCATTCCGGAAAGCTCCGGATGCGCCATCGGCGTAGACCGCCTCGCTATGCTCGTTTGCAACACCAACGACATAGCCGACGTAAGATTCGGATAAGTCAAGTAGATCAAGGGGGAT
>JAZQTR010000096.1:0-6202 GCA_045630865.1 Victivallaceae bacterium | reverse complement strand
CGCTCTTCGAGCTATGGAGTGCAGGCACCCCGCGAACAGATGTTTGCTGTAAAAGAAAAACATATGGTCGTTCGCGGTAATTGTGCGAGGCGGTTGCTGCCGAGCGCGCAGCCAGGAGAGAAGGAACCGTTGTGCTTTTTGCACAACGGACGCCGCCGAAATATCGGCGGTGGCTGAACGGTGGCGAGCATTTAAGCCGGGAGAGAGGCGAAGCCGAACGCAGGCGCGGCTACAGAAAAAATGAGCAGTAAGAAATTACCTTATAAGTGGCCTCGAGCGGAAAGGGGGTGAGTCTGAGAGGGGGAAACCTCTTCAGGGGGTTCAACCTCTCGGTGCCGCATACATAAGCGTGCTGCATACAACTGGTTTTTCTACATGGTATAATGGGCAATGAGCCCCTTATGCTCCGACCACCAACAGGCGGTTTGCAATAATCGTGTGAATATAAAAAAGATTAAAAAACCCTGATAATAATCTTGTTTTTTTTATCAGGCAAGTTATATTATTTATTATGTGCAATATAAATAACTCCGGAGTGAAAAAATGAGAGAAAAACATGCTGTATCCGACCGCCGCTTTACGTTGATTGAGCTTCTTGTGGTGATTGCCATTATAGGAATCCTTGCCGGAATGCTTATGCCTGCGTTGAGTCGGGCGCGTGCTACGGCGCAGGGTTCGAACTGCCTGAACAACATGAAGCAGATCGGACTTGCGGCGTCACTGTATGCTGATACGTTCAAATATTTTCCTTTGCCCTCCTATGCTATCCAGTGGAAAGATGAGGGAGGTTTTGAGGGATGGACGAACCAGTTGCGCAAGGTTGATAAAATCACCAAGAAGATATTCCGCTGTCCTGCGGAGATCAAGCGTGACTTTTCCTATTCGATGAACACCCACGAGCCGTATAAGCTGGTCAACAAATACGCCACCTGGAGTTTCTCGAGTCTTGCTGCCAGCAAGGTGGGAACAAGTGCTCTTATACTTCTTGAGGAGAGTCCCTTCAATCAGTTCGAAGACGGCGACTGCGATCAGGATAACTACACCCAGAACACCTGTCCTGAAGTTGACAACTCCCATGAGCGTCACACCGGAATCAATATCCTCTTTGCTGACTGCCACGCGGCGAAGTTCAAGGGGTACGACGTCAACAACATGACCTATTACACTGACCGCAAGTCACTTTATCTGGGTGAGAGCTGGAGCAGTGATCCCCTGAACGTCACCCATAAGAGTAAATAATTACCAAATTATTTTTCGGATGCCGAGTATCTCTGATATCCGGGCTCTGACCGGATGATCCGGATGTGAGGCGAGCGGCATATTTTTGGTAAATCCGAGAGCCATCTGACGCTCAATGTCGGCGAATCCCTGCGAACCTGCGGCTCCGCCGTGTCCGAAACGCATTCCGGGGGCGGACGGATCGTCGCCGCAAAGAGCATATCCCAGACCGAAGTTTGCCCAGGTTCCGTTGGGAGGCAGGGGATCGTCAGCATCACGTTGCGGAATTGTGATACGCTCCACCCACTCCTGCGGAAGAATCTGCTGTTTTCCCGACTCAAGCAGTGCTGAATAGTGTTTTGCGATCGCTCCGGCAGTCGCAAATCCGTTTGCCGACGGAACAAAGCCGCGGTAAATGGCCGGATTGGATATAAAGCCGCGGCACCAGGTCTCCTGCTTGTCGAGAGTGTCGTCTATTTGCGCCGCGCGGTGGTCTGCGCTCTCCGGAACTCCGAAATAGAACTCGTCAGCGATTCCGAGCTTATCGAAAACGTTCTGCCGGATAACCTCTTGGAACGGCATCCCGGCGATTCTGGCGGCAAGCTCTCCGACAGTCCAGGCGTAACTTATGCTGTGGTAGCACATTTTTTTGCCGTCGTAGAGAGCAGCGGCGTTCTCAAGCTTGCGGCACATATATTCCCAGTCAGCAAGTTTTTCCGGAGTTTCACCGGCATGTATGGTATGAAGACCGGCCCGGTGCGAAAGTATATGGCGGATGGTCAGAAATTCTTTTCCGCAAGCGGCAAACTCCGGCCAGTATTTGCACACAGGATCATCTATGTCAGCCTTGCCGGACGCCAGAAGCGTATGCATAGCCGTACTCATGATTCCCTTTCCCACCGAGAAAATCGGAAAGAGCGTGTCCGACTCAACCTTTCTGCTGCGCTCCGCCGAAGTATATCCGGAAACCAGATCTATAACTTTTTCTCCCTCAATGTAGATAACAAGCTGACAGCCGCACTCCTCTTTGCATGCAGTCATATTATCCATTGCTTCCTGAAGACGTTCAGCGGCGTTTGACGGCAGTTTATACATTTTGTATTCCCTTGATATTTCTATTTTGCTCTTCGCCGGAAAATATAGCACTCCCGCGGCGGAAATACAATGAATTTTTGACAATTTTCTTGCATTTATCTCTATGTGTGATATCTTAAAGCAAAGCAAAAAATCTATAGAATATGAAAGGCTGAAAAATGGAACAGTATAAGAAAGATTTTATCGAATTTATGATCGACTGCCAGGTGCTGAAGTTTGGTGATTTTGTCACCAAAAGCGGCAGAAAGACTCCGTTCTTTGTCAACACCGGATTCTACCGCACCGGCTCACAGCTCCGCAAACTCGGAGAATACTACGCGCAGGCTGTCAAAGATGCCTTCGGTCTGGACTTCGACGTCCTTTTCGGACCTGCATACAAAGGAATTCCCCTTTCGGTGACCACCAGCATCGCCCTTTCTGCAAAATATGATGCCGATATCCGTTACTGCTCCAACCGCAAAGAGGTCAAAGATCACGGCGATAAAGGCATCCTGCTCGGCGGTCCCGTCGGCGACAACGACAGAGTCGTCATCATCGAAGACGTCACTACTGCCGGAACTTCTATCGGCGAAACCCTTCCCATTCTGCAGGCTCAGGGCAATGTCAATGTCCTCGGTCTCGTAGTCAGCGTCGACCGCATGGAGCGCGGACAGGGTGAGAAAAGCGCACTTTGCGAAATCAGCGAAAAATACGGCTTAAAAACCTGCGCCATCGTCACCATGAAAGAGGTCATTGAGCACCTTTACAACCGTCCTTACAAAGGCAAAGTCATCATCGACGATACAATTATGGCTGCAATCAACGCCTACTACGAGCAGTACGGCGCAAAATAATTCAGTTTTTAATAGTCTCAGGTCGGTACGACCGACAGCGGAGTACTGCGAACAAATGTTTTTTTGATACGCCGAATAAGCCATATACGCCGAATAAGAAAATTATCTGGCCTATGCGGCCTATTCGGCCTATTCGGCCTATTGAATTTTTTTTAGAGGGAGGCTTGTGACACCGTGACAGTCCGTCGTACAGGGCTGCCCGAGGAGCCCCTTATATTCCGACCACAATAATCTCCTGACCGATCGTGTTGCCTGACTGCCGTTGAATATTAGATTTGAAAAACAGTTTGTGACGGCTTGAAAAAAAAGGTGTTGTGAAGTATATTTATAAAAAGTGACTCCTGTATCTATGGAGTTTCCGCCCTTTTATACTAACAGAATATGGTGAAAAAATATATGAGTACCAGCAGCGACGATACGGTTCCCCGAAGAAGCCAGGTCGGGAGGTATGAGGTATTTTTCCGCCGTAATTTTGCGTAAGAATATCTTTTTAAGGGCAAAGAATCTGTCCGTCCTCCCGGCCGCTGCGTTTTTTGTTAGCGCAGGCACATTGACCGTACCCGAACACAACGGGAGGAATAAAAATGTTGAGATATTACAATCTTTCAGACGGCAGGATCCAACGCTGTCCGGAGGGCGAAACCGGAATCATTCAGGTTTACAGTGCGCCTACGGATGAGGAGCAGCGTTACCTGATTGAAGAGTGCGGAATCGACCCGCACACCCTCGCTTCTGCTCTTGACAAGGATGAGATCAGCCGTATTGAGTACGAAAGCAATCACGTTGTTGTGATTATGAAGAGGCCGCGGGATTTTCAGATCGGCAGACGAATGGAGTTCCGGGTGTCATCAATCGGAGCGTTTCTTTTCCGGGATAGGCTCATCGTGCTTCAGGCGGATAACATGCCTCTTTTTGAGCACGGCAGATTGATCCTCAAGGGCAATACCATTCCGGGACTTCTGCTGCGTCTGCTCCACCATGCGACCCGTCATTTTCTGCAGGATCTGCGGATCATCAGCAGTATATCCGATGAGATTGAGGACAAAATTGAGTTTGCTGTGACCAACAAGAGTCTGGTCAATATGTTTTCTCTCCACAAGAGTCTCACGTACTACGAGTCGGCGACTGCTGCCAATCAGGTGCTTTTGAGACGTCTTCAGAACGATTGCCGCCGGGTCGGATTCAACGATGAGGAGGTGGAGTTTCTCGAGGATATCTCCGTTGAGAACCAGCAGGGATTCAATATTTCCCGTATCTACAGCGAAATTCTCTCCAAAATGTCTGATGCCCGCATGGCGGTCGGCAGCAACAACCTTGCCCGGATCATGCGCTACCTTGCCATCATCAACATCGTCTTCATGCCGCTTACCGTCATTACCGGACTCGGAGGCATGTCGGAGTTCACAATGATGACACAGGGTATCGGATGGCCGCACGCTTACAGTCTGCTCGTGCTGATACTTTCGGTCATCGGATATATAACCTATGTGATCGTTATGAAGATCGGTACTCCGGTGTCAGGCCGCCGCAGAGGCGGAAACAACTCGAAGAAACGGTGAATATCATGGCAAATAAAACCAAAAAACTCCGTTCGCCGCAGGGCAGCCGCAACCGGGAAAAAAACCGCCGGATCTGTATTAAGTTTGACAAAATGTGCCTCGCGCTGGCATTGACCGCGATCATCTCGGCGGCGTTGGTCTGGAACCGTTCCTATGATTTGTCCACAACAGGGGCAGATGGATTTCCTGCCTTGTTTCTGCTGGTGCTGGCCTTTGTTCCCATTGAGATATTTGAGGCGGTGTGCCATTTTCTGGAAATGCCGGAGGCGGCGGCAAAGTGCAGTCTGCCGTGGGTTCCCGGGTTTGCGTCCGTGTTCAGCGTGATTGCGGTGTGGGTGACTGTCCGGTTCGTCATGCTCAAACGCCGCGGAATCAACGCTGTGAAAATTGCCACGACGCTGGTGAAGATTTTTCTCATCTGGGGAATATTCCAACTCTTCTGCTTCTTTGCAGTGTCGGCGTTTGATGACAAAGAGGAGGATTCCGTCCGGGTGCTTCTCAAGCAGGAGGCCTCCGGAGCCAATTCCGGCAAGGCGGTCAAAGTCAATAAAAAATGAAGCTGTCTGCCACTTGTAAAAGCGTGATTTTTTCTGCCGCAGGAGTTGCTTTTCTCGCTGCGGCATCGCTGTTCTACCTCAAGTGCGGAACTGTCGACGTGAGCTGGGCAAATGTGTTCAACCTGCTGACCGCGAACACCTGCGACTCTCCGGAAATGCTGATTCTGTGTCATATCCGCCTGCCGAGGCTGCTCTGCGCCCTGCTTGCCGGAGCGGCATTTGCCGTATCCGGAGCTGTACTGCAGGGCGTTCTGCGCAATCCCCTGGCATCCCCGGGAATCGTCGGAATATCATCCGGCGGCGGCGTTGCCGGAATAATTTCAATGCTGGTCTGTTCCGCAAACCCCCATTCGGTCTGCGTTTTCACCCTCGCCGGAGCCTTGCTTTCAGCGTTTGCCGTCTACGCACTTTCATGGAAAAACGGAATCGACCCGCTGCGGCTGATCCTCGCCGGAGTCGCCTTTTCAAGTGTCTGCAGTGCCGTCAGCAGTACGCTGCTGTACATCAACAGCGACAAGGCTGGCCGCATACTCTCTTTTGCCATCGGCTCTCTCTCCATGCGGAACTTCGATGACTTCGCCGCCGTCCTTCCGTTTGCCGCGGCAGGTTTCGCCGGAGCATTTGCTTTCAGCCGCAGACTTGATCTGCTTGCGCTCGGAGATGATACGGCACGTTCCGCCGGACTCGATGTCAATCTCACCCGCGTCGTTCTGCTGATCGCTTCTTCATGCCTTGCCGCCGCCGCCGTCAGCGTCGCCGGACTGCTCGGCTTTGTCGGTCTGATCGTGCCCCACGCTGTCCGCCTGATGTGCGGTGCCGGAAACCGCCGTCTGCTTCCGCTGTCTGCCCTTGCCGGTGCGCTGCTGGTTGTCCTGTGCGACACTGTCGGCAGAACCGCTGTCGCCCCGCAGGAAATTCCGGCAGGTGTCGTGACCGCTCT
>JAZQTR010000095.1:0-4996 GCA_045630865.1 Victivallaceae bacterium | reverse complement strand
AAGGCAGTTGCTCTATCCACTGAGCTAGCGGACCGCGCTGTTTATATAATATTATTCCCCTGAAGCGTTTTTTCAAGTCGTTTTCAGGGAAAATCGTTATATTCCCAGAAGTTTTTCGGCGTTTCTGTATAAAATAAGTTCGTTTTCCTCCGGCGTAAGCCCCATCTGCAGGATATGCTGTATCGCTTCATCCTGACGGACTCCCGGATAGTCGCTGGCAAAGAGTACTCTGTCGGCTCCGTGGAGTCTGGTAAGCTCCTTTGCCTCCTCAAAAGATATTTTATGGAAACAGCTTGAGGTGTCTATGTAGAGGTTTTTGCGTCCGATAAGATGCTTTTTCGCCTCTTCCCACTGGCAATAGCCTCCGAAATGGGCGGCGATGAAAACCACTTCCGGCATTTTGTCAAGAACGGCGGCAAGGCGGCGCGGCGCAGAGAAATCCGAGTTCTCATCTCCGGTATGGATCAGTATCGGCATCATGGAACCGACTGCCTCGTATATCCGGAACATTTTGGGATCATCAATGTTGAACGCCTGAAAATCCGGATGCAGCTTCAATCCTTTGAGTCCGAGCGATGAAAAGCGGGTGATTTCCTGCTCAACTTCAGGATAGTCCGGGTGCATCGTTCCGAAGCCGATGAATCTGTCACTCGATTTGCAGAGAGATGAAATATAGTTGTTGATCGTTTCGACCTGGGTCGGTTTGGTGGCAGTGGAAAATATCACGGTCTTTTCCACACCTGATTCTTCAATGCTTTTGTTGAGATCGGCAAAGGTTCCGTTTCCGTGCCATTTCATTTTGTAGTAGCCCTCGAGCTGGGCAACCACTTTGGGGGCGACATCGTCCGGAAAGACGTGCGCGTGGACATCAATGTATTTCATTGTCTGTTACTCCGTTGTTCCTGATTAATATACCTTCCGGAGCTTGATTTTTCAATGTATTCAGCAGTAAAAACAGCTTGTATTTGCGGTCAGAGGGTGTATCTTATCAAATGGTTCAATATTCAACTCCAGAAGAAAGGGGTATAAACTATGGCAACAGCCAATCAGATGCGGGCGGCGGCGCGCGAAGCTATGCGTGACGGTGCGGTGGTCATTACTGCAGCGGAGTTCTCTTCTCCGGGAGTTCTTGAACGGGTTCAGCTCTACTTCTTCGACGAAAAGTCGGCGGTCATGGATTACGTCGACAAAAACGATCTTCTCGACAATTGGCCTGACGAGGGCGTGTTTGTTCTCAACCCCACCGGAGATGAAAAAAACGCAATTCTTCCTGTCGGCACCTGGTATGATGAGGAAAACGATTTGGAATATATCCGTGTTCCAGAAGTTGATCTGCCCTGTGATGAACTGGTTGATGGACTTCCGACGGTTCACTTCATGGATGCCGTTGAGCAGATCTGCACACTGAAAAACGAGTAAGCGAATCTTTCTATGTATATAAACTACAAGGATTATTCTGTCGATTTTGATACAGAAAATCTGACGTTCCGGGCGTTTTACGCGCAGGATGACGGAAAAGGCGAAAGCTGTTTCATCGATAACGGAGAAATCAGTTTCACCGATCTCAACGGAAATCAACTCTCTCCGCGGGATTTCGGAAAAATATCCGTTACGACAGGAACCGGTGCAAGATCGACAAAAGTGACCTTGATGTTTGCTGATGGTCCGGTCAGCACTCCTGATCTTGAAATAACTTTTACCGCAGATCAGCATTTTCTGGCGGTCAAGGGATTCGGCAGGGCGTTTGTCACTTTCAGCGGAGATTTCCGCTGGGGAGAAGATATGGAAAACTTTACCCGCAGTGTCCGCATTGGAACCCAGACTCCCATTCTGCATACCGCCTGCGGTCCTGCTGTTTCTCCTGAAGATGACGCGCTCTTTGATGTCAGACGCGACGCACTTCTCCGCTGGTCCACCGCCGGAAAAATGCGTGTCAGTTACGATTGGGATAGAGCGTGTTACACCTTCCGTCACGTCAACGGTCTGGATCACGGCAGGGAGTTTTCTTTTACTGTAAAAAAGAATTACTGCGCAGATAAGTTCAATATTCCTTACGCGCCCATATCGTATAAGCACCAGTTCCCGACCCCTCCTGTCGGCTGGATGACCTGGTATGCGCTCAACTTCACCTGCTGCCGCGACAAAGTTTTCGATAATGCCGGAAAGTTCATGAAGACCTTCGGCAAATACCTCGACAAGCCCGTCATCTGGGTTGACTGGGAGTGGTGTCACTGTGCCTTTGACGGTCAGGGCGAGCCGGGGGCAGATATTTTTCATCCGCGCAAAAGCGCGTATCCCGGCGGATTGGCAGAAGTGGCGGAAAAAATCCGTTCACTCGGAGCGATTCCCGCACTCTGGATCGGTGCGACCAACGAGGGCGTTATAAACGATATGCTCAAGGTGCATCCGGAGTGGATACTTGGAAAGAAAACCGCATGGTGCGGTCAGTACTGGCTCGATTTGAGCAATCCGGAGGTTCAGGAAAAGTATATCCGCAAAATTTTTGAACAGATACTTGCGTGGGGATATGAAGTCGTCAAATGGGATTGTCTGCCTGTAACTATTGATATGCTCTGCACTTTTCACTCAAATCAGTACGATCAGACACTCTCTCCGCATCTTGCTCTGCGCAATACCGTTAAGACCGCCCGCTCCGTTCTCGGTGAGGAACGTTATCTTTTGAGCTGTATGGGCAGCACGCAGCGCGATACCGTGTTTGCTGTCGATCTTTTCGACGCCGCGCGTATCGGCGGTGATATTTTCGCCTGGGAAGAGTTCAAGGATCAGGCGGTCAATCAGGTTTTGCAGTACTATTATCTGCATAATTTATCCTATTATGCAGATGCCGATAATCTGGTGCTGCGCAAGGAGTTCAATGATCTTTTGCGCGCACGCAGCCGGGTGTCGTTCTACGGGCTTGCCGGACTTCCGGTCACGCTCGGCGATGAAATGGATGAGTTGGATGACAGTCGCGTGGAAATGCTGAAAAAGATCATGCCGACAGCTTCAGTACATGCTTGCGAACTTGAAATAAAGCAGCGTGACAGCCGTTACCAGCTGGTCAACGCTTCCGTGTCACGCAGATTCGGAAACTGGAACGTTGCCGGCGTAACCAACTTCGGTGAGGAAAAAGGCAATTTCCGGATCAGGCTCTCTGCCGACCTTATGCTTGAGCCTTCCAGACGCTACGCGCTCTACGATTTCTGGAGTCGGAAGTATCTCGGCATTTGCAGTGAGAGTTTCGAGCTTGAGATAGACTCCTGTGATACCCGGGTTATCCGGGTGACCCCATTGGAGGATCTTGATTTGCAGCTGATTGCTTCCGACAGGCATATCCTGCAGGGGGCTGTGGAGATCGCTGATATCGTTTACGGAAACGGTGTAATAAACGGTATCGTTGATTGTCCGGTCGATGAAACAGTCGAGCTGACACTCCTTGTCAAAGATGGTGTAAGAGATATAAAATCTGATTTTCCGGTGGATATATGCGATGAAATCTGCAAAATAAAGATTTCCGGAAACGGAAAAACGGCATTTTGTCTTGAATATGCTTCACCGGCTGATTGAAAGCGATTTGCAATCTGAATACCAACGTGTTAAATTATAGCTGTTGCAGTATAATCAACGCACATATTTTACAGGGAATATATGAAACGTTTTATTGTTACAGGCGGAGCCGGGTTTATCGGTTCAGCAGTCGTCCGTCACCTTATTGCTGATACCACAAGCGAGGTATGCGTTATCGACAAGCTCACCTACGCCGGAAATACCGCCAACTTTGCTGAAGCTGCCGACAGTGAACGCTTCACTTTTGAGCAGGCAGATATTTGCGATGCGGCGGAAATGGAGCGCATTTTCAACTCTTTCAAGCCGACCAATGTCATGCACCTTGCGGCGGAAAGTCACGTTGACCGCTCCATCGACGGCCCCGGTGAATTTATCAAGACCAATGTGGTCGGAACTTATACTCTGCTTGAGGCGGCAAGACGCTACTATATGACACTGAGTGACGATGAAAAGCAGGAGTTCCGTTTTCACCATATTTCAACAGATGAAGTCTATGGCGACCTCGAAGGACCGGAAGATCTCTTTTGCGAAACCACTCCGTATGCTCCCAGCAGTCCCTATTCCGCCAGCAAGGCGTCAAGTGACCATCTGGTGAGAGCATGGAAACGCACTTTTGGACTTCCGACTATCGTCACCAATTGCTCCAACAACTACGGCCCGTACCATTTCCCCGAGAAACTTATTCCTCTGGTGATTCTCAATGCGCTTGATGGCAAGGAGCTTCCGGTCTACGGTTCCGGAATGCAGATCCGCGACTGGCTCTATGTGGAGGACCACGCACGCGCTCTGGTTCTGGTGTCGCTGATGGGTGCCCCGGGTGAAACCTACAATATCGGCGGACGCAACGAACAGACCAATATTTCAGTGGTCACAGGCATCTGTGCTCTGCTGGATGAGCTTGCTCCCCGAGCCGATGGTAAAGCGTACAGCGGGCAGATCGTCCACGTTCAGGATCGTCCGGGACATGACCTCCGCTATGCCATAAATGCCGACAAGATCAAAGAAGAACTCGGCTGGGTGCCGGAGGAAACCTTTGAGACCGGACTCCGCAAAACCGTTGTCTGGTATCTTGATCATCGTGACAGCTGGTGCAAAACTGTAAAAGAAGATGCCCGCAAAAGACGCGGAACAGGAGACAAGTGATGTATAAAGGAATTGTCCTTGCAGGTGGAGCAGGCAGCCGTCTGCATCCGATCACTCTCGGAGTATCCAAACAGCTTCTCGGTGTTTATGACAAGCCGATGATCTACTATCCGCTTTCCACGCTTATGCTCGCCGGAATACGTGATATTCTGGTCATCACCACTCCGGAAGATCAGAGCTCTTTTCAGCGTCTGCTCGGCGACGGCAGTCAGTTCGGCGTCAAATTGAGCTATGCTGTACAGCCCCGTCCGGAAGGATTGGCGCAGGCATTCATCATCGGCGAAGA
>JAZQTR010000094.1:0-9398 GCA_045630865.1 Victivallaceae bacterium | reverse complement strand
AATCCGTGGTTTTCCTGCATCTGCCGGGGAGGGATGGCATCGCTTGAAAAACAAGCGGAATCCTCAAAAAACAGAACAAACAAATCATGTCGAAATGGTAGAGCAAAAAACGTTCCATTCCGGAACACAATCTGTAAAAATCAATCAGCCCGCCGTCGTCAAACGGCTGTCATCATCTCTTTTGACAGGGGCTAATATATCATGAAGCAAATATTTTACAACAAAAATCAACTTAAAAAAAGAGCTTTTTTGAACTTATTTTCACGATGTTAGTAAAAGCTGAACATTGGTTCAGACAAGTGCAGTATTTTACTAACCTGCATGGATATCAGCGTCCGGAAAACAAATCTCTGAAACAAGATGGGTCCTGCTGTCTGAACTTGCCAAACAGAATAAAAAATGTGGGGGTGTCATCGCCGCCTGTGATGCAAATCACGGCGTGACAAGTGCGGATTTGTTATATCTTGCCTTTCGGGGCAAAAAAAATGGCAACCCCGCCTGGATTTGAACCAAGACTAACTGGACCAAAACCAGTTGTGCTACCGTTACACCACGGGGTTGTCTGTTTTATAACATATCATCGCTTGAAGAAAAAATCAATCCCTCAAGCAATAAAGTTATACAATTTCCGTACGCTTCGGAATGGCAGTTCCGGCTCCGGGACGCGAACAGCAGATCGCACTCGCCTTTGATGCAAGTGTCGCCGCTTCTTCGATCGACATATTTTCGTTGATTCCGGCAAGGAAATAACCGATAAAAGTGTCTCCTGCCGCCGTGGTATCAACCACATCGGCAGGAAATGCCGGAAGTTCTCCCTGTCCTGCAGGCCCTGCCCAGACCACGCCGTCAGCTCCCAGCGTCAGAATGATCTGCGTTTCTGGGAAACGTACAGTCAGTGTATCAAGAATCTCCTGCGGAGCACTCTTGCCGGCAAGCCCCGCGCCCTCGATCTCGTTGACAATAAGATAATCAACCAGCTCAAGCGGAAGCTCAGCCGCTTTTGCTTTATCGAACGGTGCAAAGTTGAAGGCGATCTTCATCTTCTTTGCCTTTGCTCTCTTCATTGCCTCTGCCAGCATATTGGTTTCATTTTGAAGCAGAAGGACATCCCCTGCCTGCGCTCTGTCAAAAAGTTTATCAAGCAGCTTTTCATCTATCTCGTGGTTCGCTCCGGCAAAGAGAATGATCGAGTTGTTGCCTTCGGCGTTGATCATCACAACCGCACATCCGGTAGGGACATCAATTTCCTCAAGCAGAGAGGTATCTGCTCCGCTTGTTTTCAACAGCTCACGGAGCATATTGCCGTCATGACCGATGCATCCGGCGTGGTAAACCTGAGCTCCGGCAAGAGCGCAGGCAATAGACTGGTTGCACCCTTTGCCGCCTGCTCCGACACGGAAACTGGTTGCAGAAAGAGTTTCCCCGCTCTGAACATGGTGCGGAAGATGATAAATCTGATCAAGGTTGAGCGATCCGAGATTGTATACAGCAGCCATAAGAAAATCCTTTCATATTTATGAGTCAAGCAGAGCGTACAACTCTGCGAATTTATCTGCCATTGTCTTTTTGTCGGCAGTTTTCAAGATGTCTTCCGGTTCAACCGTATTGGCGAACTCACCGTCTATCATCGCAAGAAACGGCGACGGACGTGCCGGATGCATCACTCCCCGCACCATTCGCATACGGGTACGGGATAGATAAAGCTCTTCTTTTGCCCGGGTCACTGCGACGTAGAAAAGACGTTTTTCCTCTTCTGCTCCACCCTCATCAAGAGCGCGCTCGTGAGGGAATATTCCGTGTTCCATGGCAATAACAAACACCACAGGGTACTCAAGTCCCTTGGCAGCATGGACAGTTGTCAGTGTCACTGCATCGGCGACAGCGGCGTCATCCTCCTCTTTCTCGCTTTCCTCAAGCAATGAGCAGGCTTCAAGATATTCACCGAGGTTTATTGGCTCTCCACGCTTGATCTCAAACTGGGAAATAGCTGAAATGAACTCATCGACATTGTCGCGGCGTTTTACCGCATCTGCAAGATCTTTGTAGATTTTCTGAAGTCCGCTGACATATCCGACATCGCGCAAAAACTGGGCGCATTTTCCGGAAAGTCCACCGGGATGCTCAAAGAGCGTCTTGTATCTTTTGTATACAGAAATCAGCTCCTCTGCTCCCTTCGCTGCAGGTTTGGATATGGTGGCACGGAACTCATCGCTTGACAGCGCGTCAAACATACTTCCCCTGCCCTCGCTGCGGAACTTTTTCATCTCGGCAATAGCTTTGGCTCCGATTCCGCGCGGCGGCGAAGAAAGAACCCGCAGCAGACTCTGATCATCGAATGGATTGCTCATCACTCTCAAGTAAGCCAGCGCGTCTTTGATCTCACGACGTTGGAAAAACTGCTGTCCGCCAACCATTCTGTAAGGGATCTGTGCCGCCCGGAAAGTCTGTTCAAGCTGGCGCGACAACTGGTTGGAGCGGTACAACACAGCAAAATCATTGTAAGTGCAGTCACGTTCACGTCTTCGCTGTTCGATAACCCGGGCAATGAAATCGGCTTCGTTTTCACCATCTGAAAGCGAAATTATTTCCGGAGTCCTGCCATCACCCAGCGCACTCCACAGAGTTTTGGTGTGGCGTCTGGCATCGCCACCTCTGGCAATGACTGCGTTGGCTGCATTGAGGATTGCACTGCAGGAACGGTAATTCTGCTCCAGTTTGACAACCTTTGTTCCGGCAAATATATCCGGAAAATCCAGAATATTTCCGACATCGGCTCCGCGCCAGGAGTAGATGCTCTGGTCATCATCGCCTACAACACACAAATTGCATCGTTCTCCGGCAAGCATTTTGACCAGTGCGAACTGCGCTCCGTTGGTGTCCTGATACTCGTCAACCATAAGGTAACGGAAACGCTCTCGGTATTTATCCAGCACCTCCGGAAACGCCTTGAATATGCGCCATGTCAACATCAGCATGTCATCAAAGTCGACAAGATTCTGAAGCTCCAGAAGCTCCTGATATTTTTCATATACTGCGCCGGCAGTCACCTCGAACTGATTTTCCGCCCGGTCACGCGCCTCGCGGGGAAGAACGAGCTGGTTTTTCCAACGGTTCATTACGGCAAAGGCTGAACTGTACGGAAAATCTCCGGAGCAGCCGACTTCGCCTGCTGCCTGCTTGAATATTCCCATCTGATCCGACTCATCGGCGATGGTAAAGTTTGGCATATAGCCAAGACGTTTGATCTCACGGCGCAGAAGTTTACCGCAGAAGGAGTGAAATGTTCCCAGCGTCACCTTTTCGGCAAGCGCGGGAGCGACCAACTGAGCAAGACGCTCTTTCATTTCTCTGGCGGCTTTATTGGTGAAGGTCATTCCAAGAATGGATTCCGGCGGAATACCTTTGCTCAACATATAGGCTATCCGGAAGGTGATCACACGGGTTTTACCGGTTCCGGCTCCGGCAAGCACCAGAACCGGGCCCTCGGTAGTCGAAACAGCTTCACCCTGCTCCGGATTGAGCTGTTTGAGTATCTCTTCACAAGTCATTGGTGTGTTCCATCAATAAATGGGCGGAAGTTTTCCGCCAGTTCTTCAAGTTTGGCGCAGTAGTACGCCCGGTTCTCATCCCGGACATCCTGCGCCACTGTATAAATTCTGCAGTTGTCAGCCACTGTCACTTTTCTGCGCTCACCCGTAACATAAAAACGAACCGTTTCACCCGCTTTGAGAGAAAGACCTGCAGAGATCGCCGCCTCATAGGCAGCACTGCGCCTTCCTGAACCGGAGTCAAGTTTACGTTTGTAATTTGCAGTTGAGTCACTCAGAACTTCGCTTTTGGCAAGGTTCGACAACGCGATTGTTCCATCGGCTATACTGTCATACATTTTGCGATATATGCCGCTGATATTTTCCGGAGTTCCGTTGAGCAGTTCGCGGCAGACAGCCAGGATATATTGCCTCTGAAATGGCTCAAGAGCGCGCGAACGCAGGGCACTGCCGGTAAGTTCAACGTTTCCATCAACATCGAGCAGAGCGTAATTTTTGCTCTTGTAGGAAAACATTGCCGGATACTTTGCGTCAAATTCAAGCGTTATTCCATCAGGAAGTCCAGCTCGCACTTTCTCTTCAAGCTCATTGTCAGAGAGATTTTCCGGAGCGACAAAATATATTCCGTCTGTATCAAGTTCAATGACTTCTGCTCCGATCGCAGTCAGACGGTCGAGCATTCCGGAAAGAATATCCCTGCCGATAGCTGTCACTTTTTCGGCAAGATCAAAATCATTGAAACTGCCCTGGGCAAAACCGAGGTAGCCGTAGAACGAGTTTATGAGGATCTTGCACGCCTCCTGAAGCTGTCCGGCATTGCGCCGCTCTTCCGGAGTTGCGGCACTGCGGCTGCGCTCCTTTGCCTCAATGCGGAAAGCAAGAAACTCGCGGAGCAGACGGGGAAACACTCTTATAACATCACTTTCAGGAGCAAGATCCCACGCTGATATGATCGACGGATAGAGCGATCTCACATCACAGTGACGAACATTTTTGAATACGCCTGATTTTTCAGCTCTGCTCAAAGCTCCCTGATAACGGCGCGGCTCCTGCGGAAAAGGTATTGCGGTGTTGTTCTTCAGGTATTCGGAAATAAACAGCAGATCAAGCGTACTGCCTGTTCCGCGCAAAATAATATCCTGATAGCTCATCGGCAGAACTTTTGCCCGGTAGAAATAAGTCGGCTCCCAGAGGTCTCCCAACGCCCGCACAATGTCAGTCTGACTGCCCGAAAAGTTGAATACTCCGGCAAGGTAATCCAATTCGACGGACTCAAACTCACGGTTTCGGACATCGCAGAAGAGCGCGAGGTGAGAGGTATCAACCAGATCCCTGCCGTCAACATCACAGCGTTTGAAAGAAAGAGTGCGCTCCGCAGACACCAGACGCGATGTACGGAACTTTGCCGGATTGTCGCTTCTTCCAAAAGCAAACGGCAGCTTCTTTTTTTTCGCGGCGGCGGCAAGCAGGGGCAGAATTTCATCAAAAAGCTTATGTCCCTCAATCACGTCAGGATCGCGGCGGAGAGTTTCACGGATGAAAAACTCCGCAATTTCTCCGGGAGTTCCGGAAAAAACGGCATCCGGCTCACCGGCACTACCTATAGTGATCTCTTTTATTGAGCCGTCATCGCTCAAATCAAGAGCAACCTGCATACGGACAAGGTCAGAGAACTCCATACCTTTATAGAGTCTGATATCCGTATCCAGAAATGCCATCTGGATATAATCTCTGAACGTGCGAACAGCGTTCAGGTGTTTGATTTCTGCAACAGCCTCTTCGTAAGACCGGCAACTGGAAAATCCGGCTTTAAAACAACAGCCATAGTCTCCGGATAAATGAGCGACCGTTTCCGCCCCGGGAATATCAAAGACTCCGGAGAGCAGAAACGGTCTTATCTTTATGCGGTCACTCTCTGAAACGCCTCCGAGTCGGCGGTATATGACCAGCTCTTCACCGTCGACGGCAAGATTGGTTATAAAAGCGTACCCGGATTTTTCAGACATCAGACGACTCGCAGAGGATTATTCCACGATGGTGGTGGCGATATTGAATCCCTCGTCATCTGCCATTGCAGCGGCACTGGTGACAGCGCACTCGAAACCGGCAAAAACTCCGCCGTCGACAATGTACTGGGCAGCGCAGTGTGAGCATGCTCCGTCGAATTCAGTGTCGATGTTGCAGTCGCAGGGGGCATTCTTCTCGTAAGTGGAAAGATAATAGCAGGTTCCGGGAGTAAGTTTGAACTCACGGACAAGCACTGCATCCTTGCGGATAATTCCGAGGAAACCGACCGGCTCAGTGCGGTGAACAACAGCAACGATACGGGGAGTATCAAGGCTGTCATGCTCGTAATCGAGGGCGAGAAGTCCGAGAGTAATGGCATCTCTGACCGGCATTCCGGAAGCGATCTTCTCGGTGATGGGATCAGTCTGGGAACCGTTGGTGGCGATAGCCCACTCTCCGGCGATACGCAGACAGTTGTAGCTGATGTAGGGGTTCTTTGCCAGATCGCCCTCGGCTCCCGGACGGGGAACAACCGCGATCTTGCCGTCATTTTCCACCGCCATACGGTTCGGGAAACTGCGGGAGGACACACGATACATAGCCGAAGTTTTTCCTGCTTTGGTCATACCGATTGCAACGATTCTGCCGATATACATTTTTATTTCTCCTGTAGAAAATGGTTGGTTTGCGAGTTCACTCTATAAGATATTACTGTTTTCATCTCAAATCAAGTGCAGATCATCAAAAATCAGCGGCTGTCATGCATTTTTCCCGACGCTTTGCAAAAAGTTTCCAAAGAGAGCATCCGGAAACAGTTTACCGAAGCAGTCACAACAAGTTCTGCTGTCTCCAGAAAAAGCCGGTGACAACCAAAATCATCCAATTACCCAACAACAAAAAAAGCCGCATTTCTGCAGCTTTGTTTTTGTATTGGTACCCGGAGCGGGGATCGAACCCGCACTCCTTACGGAAGAAGATTTTAAGTCTTCTGTGTCTGCCATTCCACCATCCGGGCAACATCTTTATAAAATAACTGTATGCCCACTCTTTTTCAAGGGGAATTGAGTATTTATTACTGTTTATTGTGTTTATTTTCAGTATTTATCAATCACTTTATTTGCAAATACAAAACAGCCTTTCCGTCCCGGCACTCAGCACAGCGGCAGAAAGGCTGCATTTCATAAACCATCCGCAATTACCGGACAGTATGCATAAAGCGCATCAGATATCGTCAGCACCTTCGGCTTTCAACTCTTTGACGATTGAGACGCTGCTCTTGTCAACTTCAGCTTCGCCGCCGAGCGTATTGGTGACTCCGGCGATCATTTCACGCAAACGGTCACTGAATGCACCAAGCACAAAGAGTGCGGCAAGAGCAACCACAGCAATCAGGATGACGTATTCGACCAATGCCTGTCCGCGCTGTCCGCGACGGAAACGATTTCGTACTTTAGCTTTCATCATTCAATTCTCCTGTATATACAGTTTAAGGAACATCACTGCTCACAAGCTCGACCATCTCATCTCCTTCATAAGATATCGAACGGCAGAGAACCAGCAATCCCCAACCGAGCAGAGCGGCAATCACCAGCATCACCGCATACTCGACCAGAACCTGACCGCTGTCTGTTCTTTTTTTTATCATTTTTCAGAGCGCGACACCACGCCGCGCAACAATGCGGTTATTCTCATCCAGAACAATCACCCGCGGAGTGCAAGCCTTCGCCTCTTCGTTGTCGAAGAGAGAAAACGCCATGATCGTGACCACATCACCGACCTTGCCGCACCTTGCCGCCGGACCATTCAGACAGAATGTTCTGCTGCCGGGTTCGCCGGGAATCGCATAGGTTTCAAGACGTGATCCGTTGTCACGGTTGGCAACAAGTATCTTCTCGTAAGGCAGGATTCCCGCCTCGGCAAGAAGTTCAGGGTCGATCTCAAGGCTGCCCTCGTAATCGACTTCACACCGTGTGATCCGTGCTGTATGGATCTTTCCGCTCAACATTACTCTTTTCATAATAACAATAATATATCCTGTTTATTTATCTTGTCAACCCTTGCGGGTTACTTTTTTTGATCCATAGTGCTTTTGATCCTCAAATCTTCCGGACGGCGACGGTAGATCGCCTGAAGAAGTCCCATTGATGCCATAGTTGTCATCAGGGCACTGCCGCCGTAACTTACCATCGGCAGAGGAAGTCCGGTCACGGGAGTTATTCCTATACTCATACCGATATTGATAAAAACGTGACTGAAAAGTACAACTCCAATGCCGACTGCAAAAGACCGCCCGATGGGATCACCGGCAAGCACAGCTGTTCTCAACACACTTACAAGAAGCAGAAGATATCCCGCCAGAAGCAGAGTACATCCCAGAAATCCGGTTTCCTCGGCGATAACTGAAAAAATAAAATCATTGTTGGAAACTGTGTGCGGAAGAAATCCGAGTTTATTCTGTGTCCCCTGCCCGATACCTTTACCGGTCCAGTTTCCGGAACCGACGGCAATTCGCGCCTGATATGCGTTGTATCCGCGATTCAGGCGGTCGCGGTCAGGATTGAGAAAAACCATGATCCGGTCACGCTGATAATCTTTGAGCAGCGGTTTGAATTTCATCGCTTCGTTGGTGACAGCAGCTCCTCCGATGAGCAAGGCGGCGGCAGCAGAGATCAGCACATATTTCCAGCGCAGCCTGGAAACAAAAACGATTCCGACATATACCGGGATCAGAATGGTCGCGCTTCCCAGATCAGGCTCTTTCAGAATGAGCAGAAATGGAAGTGCCGTAACAATGGCCCCGGGAAGAAACCCTTTCCAACTGTTAACTGACAACTGACTGAAAATCACTCCGAGCATCAGAGCCAGAGCGGGCTTGGCAAGCTCCGACGGCTGAAGACGGAATCCGAAAAAGCTCAACCATCTGGTCGCGCCGAATACCTCTGTGCCAACAACCAGCACCAATACCAGCAGGATGACCGTTACAAGATAAAACAGGATCGACGCAAGTGAAAACACACGGCTTTTGACATCAACAAAAGCTGCCGCCAGCCAGAGAACGCTTCCGGCGCAGAGCCACTGTATCTGTTTCTCAAAAAACACAGCAGCGGCTTCTGAGCCGATCTGCTCACCGATGGAGTAAATAAAAATCAGCCCGGCTGCCGCAAGGCAACCGAGCGATATAATCTGCAGATAGTCCCAGTTAAAAATACCGAAACCCTTTTTGCCGTCCAGACGTTTGAATGTGGATGGCATGAATTCCATTTTTGCTACCGGGAGTATTTTTCGTTTCAGACAGTAAAGGTCTGGTCGCGGCGCGGACCGACGGAAACGATACCGATCTTGGCATCAACCAGTTCAGCAACGCGCTCAAGATAACGTTTGGCATTTTCCGGCAGCTCATCGTAGCTGCGGACATCAGAAAGTGAGCACTTCCAGCCGTCGTGCCACTCGAGAACCGGCTTGGCCTTTTCCAGATCGGAAACAGCAGCGGGGAACTCATCGGTGATTTTGCCGTCGATATCATATCCGACGCAGATGGCAACTTTATCGAAGCCATCCATAACGTCGAGCTTGGTCATGGCAAGCAGGTTGACTCCGTTGATCATGCAGGAGTAATGGCTGGCAACAGCGTCAAACCAGCCGCAGCGGCGCGGACGACCGGTGGTGGCACCGAATTCATTTCCGACACGGCGGAGTTCCTCACCATCAGCATCAAACAGTTCGCTGGGGAACGGTCCCTCACCGACACGGGTGGTGTAAGTTTTGATGACGCCCCAGACATTGCGGATGTGCTGGGGAGCAACGCCGCTGCCGGTGCAGGCTCCACAAGTCGGATCGTAGCCA
>JAZQTR010000093.1:0-15948 GCA_045630865.1 Victivallaceae bacterium | reverse complement strand
CACCATCGTCAACGGTGAGCCGCGCCAGTCGATACTCTACTACGGACATGACGGCGAACTGCTCGGAATGTACCATAAAATGTTTCCGACGCCGCAGGCTATTGCCAAAGGCACTGTTCCGGGCGATGGCGCAAATGTTGTGGAGACCCCTGCCGGAAAGCTCGGCGGTATCCTCTGCTTTGACCTTAATTTTGATGAATTGCGCGATGGATATGTTGCTCTCGCTCCGGATATTCTCTGCTTTTCAAGCTATTACAACGGCGGAAAACCCGTGCAGTCCAACTGGGCGCTCCGCACTCACGCCTTTATGGTGAGCGCACTCAAGGATGGCTGCAGTGAGATCTACGATCCGCTCGGCAGACTTATCAACAGCTCCACTTACTACAAACGCATCGCCACGGCGCGTATCAACATCGACCGTTTTGTTATGCACGGATGTGAAAACGGTCCGAAAATTCCGGATATCCGCCGCAAATACAAAGATCAGGTCTTTATTGACGAAGACTCCCTCTCGGCTCATGCTGTGCTTTACAGTTACAGCGATGAGGTGAGTGCTCTTGATATAGCCAAAGAGTTTGAGCTCTGCCCTGTTGAAGATTACCTCGAATCATGCAGACAGCTCCGTTTGAACAAACTGGCGGAAAGAAAGTGAACTGATATGAAAAAGAATTTTGACGGCATGATGCTGGAGTTTCCGGCAGTAACATTGAAAATCGGTGAGCGCATTTATCAGCCTGCTGACGCTGATTTTGATTGTGATGATCTTTCAATACATATAACTGTTGAAAAGCGGAACACCATCTGGTACAAACGTGTGGAAGTTACGGCAAAGCGTCCGCTTCCGACCCCGGACTATCTCGAAGTTGACCGCCAGACTGTGGCAGACCCCTCTGCCGAGCGTTGCGGCTATATGCCTTCCGGACAGAAAGTGGATGCCGCAACTGCCGAAGAGGAGGGCAGCGGAGTAACTCCCGGCTGCGGCTATCCCGTTGTCGGAAAGAATTTTTTCTCCGGTCTTGAACACCCTGCCGGATTCAACTGCATCGAAAGCAAAGATGCAGAGAGTGCGACCTATTATCTGCGCCACCATCCGGTATGGCAGGATGATAAACTTGAAGTCGTTGAGGCTGTTTTCTGTGTGAGTGATGATCCGGAAAAGGCGTTCAAAGATTATATCGACGCCATCCGTGAACCGCTTGCGCTTGACCCCTATATCGCTTTCTGTTCGTTCTGGTCCGACCCCTATCTCGGCAACTATGAATACGCGGTGTCCGGCGAGGGAATGCACAAATTCATCGACTCTTTCAAGCTGCTCGGACTTGAGCCTGACGCATTCACTTTCGATGCCGGATGGGCGAACCGCAAGTCGATTTTCCAGCCGAAAGAGGGACTTGTTCTTGAAGAGTTCCCGAAACTGAGTTTGTGGCTCTCGCATAACGGCCCGATGGGTATCGATCCGGAATATCTGAAATCCGAAGGATATTTTGTCGGCAGAGGCAGATCCTCCGGCTACTGCGGAGAGGGTTACGGCGTGATGCTCGACAAGCGTTACGAAGAGGCGATCGCCAAACGTTTTGCCGAACTTGCCGGAAAAGTCAGCCACTTCAAGATCGACTGGGATAATGAGTGTGCCGTATGTGATGAGTTCAAGGAAAAATATCCCACCCGTGATCATGTCCGGGAGGGATTTGTCAACGCAACAGCCCGAGTGATGAAAGCCATCCGCAAGGTGAATCCGAAGATACTTGTGCGCCTCGGAGCGTTCTGGCCGTCACCGTGGTGGCTTGTTCAGGGACAGCAGATTTTTCTCGTTCACTCCGGCGACAGTGAGTACATCAGTCTGCCCACGCTTCACCAGCGGGCTGCGGCGGCTACCCACCGTGACTTCATGTATTACAACTTCTTCCGGCGCGACAGAACTTTTATTCCTTTCAACTCGCTGGACAACCACGAGTTCCCCAACTCCATCCGCAACGTTTTCCTTGATGACGACAACACCTGGATGGACAACCTTATGCACGCCTGTATGCGCGGCTCCACCTACTTTACCTGGACTGTCCAGCCGGAGAGTCTGACGCCGTTCAGAGTTGAATCCATGAAGCAGGTTATGCAGTTCGCCCGTGACTACAAAGAAAAATACATCGTCAAAGATGGTGTCATGTTCGGTGGAAATCCCGGCAAAGGCGAAGTTTACGGCTTCAAGCAGGATAGCTGGATAATGCTCCGCAATCCCGCCCCGGTGCCGCAGTATTTTGAGCTTCCGCAGGAGTGGCGCGGTATGGCAGTGCAGTTCTATCCGGCATACTGTGCGCTTCCGGATAAAGTCCTGCTGCTGCCGGAGGAGGTGAAAGTTCTTGAGCTGACGGATAAAAAACTTCCGTTTGAGGAAAGTTTCCAGATCCGTGACGGCAAATATTTCTTCCCGGCATCAAAGACTGTCACTCCTGAGGTCGCACCGCAGATTGCTGAACTGCACCGTATTGCCAATATCAAGTTCAGCAAGATCACTTACGATGAAGAAAACGGACACCTTCTCTTCAGCTTGAATACTCCCTACCGCTGCAATCCGCTCGAAATGCGTCTCGCCTGCCGCAAAAAGTGCGATCTGCGTGTCGTCGCTTCGCGTTACGCCGGAATCCATACGACAGGATCGTCATTTGCTCCCGGTGTGACCCGTATCCCGACCGGAGTTCCCGGCTACGGAGAGGATCGCAACCCTGACTGCATCTACGATAAAGATGAGGAGTTCTACTCCATTGCAGTTCCTCCGGGCGGAGAAACTTACTACTGTTTCTTCCTCGGCAGGGGATTCAAAAAAGAGGATTTTGATCTCTGGTGCTTCGGTTACGAGGGCATCGGCAGAGCCGGTATTGATTGTGAGGGAACGGTGCTTGATTTCGGCAAGTCGCTTCCACCGTCACATCCTGCCGGATTCCCCATCGCAGAAAAACTCGAACTTTAACAATTTTGACTGTTTTTCAGGTTGATTTTATCCGGAGAAAGTGTTATCTTTTTCCGTGTGTAAAATCAACCTTTTTTATTGAGGTATAAGATGAAAAAATTTCTTGTATTGCTTGCAGGACAATCCAATATGTCCGGGCGTGGCTACCTGACAGAAGAAGATATAACTGAGATCCCCGGAATCACTGCGCTCCGGCGTGATCTGGTCTGGATTCCTGCTGTCGACCCCTTCAACTACGACCGGCTGAATATGCTCGGTATCAGCAACTCTGAAGACCCCTACGAGGTGAAGGGGTTGGAGTACGGCGGAGCCCGGCGCAGCGGCGTCGGGCCCGGACGGACTTTTGCCAAATGCCTCAAGGCGGCTTTTCCCGACCGCGAAGTCGGACTTATCCCGGCATCTGTAGGCGGAACTCCGGCAGAGGCGTGGCTGCCCGGCGGAAAGGATAAATACAGCGATATGCATCCCTACGATGATGCCGTTGTTTTGGCACGCGAAGCGTTGAAAGAGGGCGAACTGGCAGTTATCCTCTGGCATCAGGGGGAAAGTGATGCCCATATCAAAAATGAGAACTACAAGGCGATGCTCAAGGAGATCATATCCAACTTCCGGCGCGACCTTCAGTGTCCGGAAATACCATTCATTATGGGCGGTCTGGGCGATTTTCTAAATCCGGAGTGGAATATTCCGCGTTACAACAGCATAATCCGTGAAGTTGCTTCAGAAATGCCGTACTGCGGCTTCGTTTCTGCCGCAGGATTGACGCACCGCGGAGATAATCTGCACTTCGATACTCCAAGTCAGCACGAGTTGGGCAGACGCTACTGGCAGGAGTTCTGCCGTATGTCCGGCATAAAACTCTGAAATTATACTGTTCAAATAAGAAGGCGGTTCCTCCGGTTTGAATCGGAGGAACCGCTTTTTTGTCAATTGCCGGAAAGCTTACTTGAGAGTGATGTTTCCGTAGACGAGCTTGTCGTCGGCAACGCTGATCTTGAAGTAGTGAGTACCGTTGGCAAGCTCACTGAGTGATATCACGTTTCCGAGTTCAGCAATATTATTGTACTCTGCAAGAACCTCATTGCCTTTGGCATCCACCCGCTGAACGATGATGCCGTCAAGTCCGCCTTCGATATCAAACTCGAGGCTGCCGGTTTCATTGTTCTTGGTAAACTTGATGAAGTCGGCTGTGTCGGCCATTCCGTATTCGACGGAGCTCGCCAGCTCTTCGCCGCAGAGCCAGAGGTTGAAGCCTTCTGAATTTGCGGTAAGCGCAGTTGCTTTTGCCGCGGTATTGTCGGCAAGCTCTTTTTCAGGAGATGAAACATTGTCAGAAATCGTGTTGACGATTTTGATTTTGGCATCTTCAAAGATCTTGATGACACTTTCGGAGGCAGAAAGGTTGCCATTCTCATCATGTGAGAGCAGCAGGTATCCTTTACCTGTGACTTTTTCCAGACTGATATCATTTTTCCAGGAGTCGAGTCTCAATGCACCCTCGAGCTTGAGGGTGTCATTGCCGCCACCGAAGTCGGGAACACCGTACAGATATCCGTTTTTGGCGATAGTGAGGGTATCATTGCCGTCGCCGAATGTGAGTCCGGTATTTGCTTTGTTGGTGTAGGTGAAGACCTTGGCATTGTCGGCGATTTCCATTTTGTCATCGCCGTCTCCGAAGGAAATGAGTTCGGCTGCATCGAGGCAGTTGTTTTTGCCGACGACGAGCTGATCGTTTCCGTCTGCGAAATCGATGTATCTTGCTTTTTCTGAACCGTCATCGATCATATAGAGATCATAACTTGCTTTGTTGTCAGAATCTGCAATTTTCATTACGTCATTGCCGTCACCGAGTGCGATTCCGTTGACAAATCTGCTTTTGTTTTTCTCGAAGGTCAGCTTGTCGTTGCCCGGAGTTCCATAGATGAACTCTGTTTTGGCATTGGGATCGGTAATGCAGTTTGCGTAATGTTCTTCATCAGATGAGTTATCCTCATCGCAGCTGCACTCTTTCTGGCTGGCAAAAATAGTTTCGAACACATCATCTGATACGCCGTTGATTTTGATGTCTTTACCGGCGGCTTTACCGGTGACCGAGAAAGTTGCACTGCCTCCCTTCTTTGCATTGGTGGAAGTCACAGACATATAGTACGTAACTCCTGCTTCAAGTGCAACGTCTTTGGAGAATGTTATCTTACCGGCTTTGGAGTTGGTAGTCTGGAGCTGTTTAAGCTCACCTTTTTCATCGAGTTTGTAAATGACGACTTTTACATCATCGCTGCTGTCGATGGTGAAGTTGACTTTGGTATCGTAGTCTACGGTGAATTTGGCAAAGTCAGTTTCGTCACCCATGCCGACCCAGTCGATGAAAGTGAAGCTGCTGTCTTCGCTGTTGGTGATTGTTCCGACCAATTCGTATTCGGCGATACCGTCGAAAGTGTCGTCTTCATTGTTTCCGCCGCTGAAGATAACCGAGTCGTCGGCATTGACAGTGATCTCATAACTGGCGTCTCCGCCCTTTTTCGCGTCGGTGGAGCTGATACCGATGTAGTAGGTGAGTTCACTGTTGAGCAGCAGGGATTTTGTGTCGATGACATAGCTGTAATCATCGGACGCCTTTTTATCCAGTTTAAGGGTGCTGGTCTGCAGAGCCTTGAGGCTGTATGTTCCCTTTTTGACATTTTCTTCCAGCGTGTAGATGACAAATTTTACGGCATCCGTTGCTTTGACGGTGAAGGAGAGTTTTGCAGAATTTTCAAGGCTCAGCTGCAAATAATCGACTTCATCATTGAATCCGACCCAGCCGGAAGCAATATCTTCGGCAGAATCACCGGAGGTGCTGAACGGGGTCCAGTTTCCGATTTCCAGGGAGTTTCCTCCTTTTTCTTTGAGGTCAGTCCAGTTGTTGCCGTCGTTATCCTGATTGAAGAAGACAGTTGAATCATTGACGCTGATATTGTATTCAGCGTTTCCGCCTTTTGCTGCATTTGTGGACTGCACCACGAGGTAATACTCTTTGGCGGTGAGAAGAAGTTCCTTGGTGTCAATGACATATCTGCCGTTTTCATCCTGCTTGAGGGTGTTGGTCTGAAGATTCTTCATTGACCACGAAGTTACTCCGCCGCGGTTTACTTCATTGATTTCACAGATGGTGAATTTCAGCGCGTCGCTGGCGTCGATGCTGAACGAAAGTTTGGCAGCATCTTCAAGGGAGATCTTGATATAGTCGATTGCGTCGCCATATCCGACCCAGGATCCGGTAACGAGTTCTCCCTGTGTGGAAACCGCCAGGGTTTCTTTCACATAGGTTGTATCTCCGGCGGTTTTGAAATCGCTCAAGTCATCGGACTTGCTGCTGTCAGCGTGATTGTAGAAGACGCTGTTTTCATTGACGGAGATGTTGTAGGTTGCGTCTCCACCCATGGCGGCGTTGGTGGATTCAATGCCGATGTAGTAGGTTCCTTCAGCCAGGAGCAAACCTGCGGTGTCAAGGACATATTTTCCGTCGGTGAGTTTGAGTGATCCGCTCTGGAGAGCGTTGCGGGTGTTTTTCTCTTCGTCGAATGAGTAAACCGTGAATTTGGCGGCATCATCGGCGTCGATGCTGAACGAGAGTTTGGCGGCATCTTCAAGGGAGATCTTGATATAGTCGATTGCGTCGCCATATCCGACCCAACCGTTGGTGACCAGTTCGCCTGAACCGGAAATTGTTTCGGTTGAGGTGAATCCGTTGGCACCGTTTTCTTTGATGTCGCTCCAGTCATCGGAGTTGTCACCTTTGGTATAGAAGACGCTGTTTTCATTGACGGAGATGTTGTAGTTTGCGTCTCCACCCTTGGCTGCATTGGTTGATTCAATGCTGATGTAGTAGATGCCGGACTGAAGCATGAGACTGTTGGTTGTGACAGTCGTTGAGTTGCTGTCCGATTTGACAATGACGGCAGCATTCTGGACAATATTCAGAGAATAGACTCCGTTTTTCTCACTGAGGGTGTAGATGGAGAACTTGATATTATCTGTACCTGTGACATCAAATGCCAGTTTAGCGGCACTTTCGAGATCGACCTTGATGAAGTCGATGCTGTCACCGAAACCGACCCAGTTGGATATTTCAATACCATCTGTCGAGAGAACATACGAGTCGCCGCAGAAGGCGGATTCACCTTCTCCGGAGAGGTTGCTCCAGTCGTCGTTGGAACTTCCACCTGCGCTCTGGCTTCTGGTTATGTCGAGGTAAAGGTTGCCATTATCTTCGACCAGAATGTATTTGCTGTCGCCGAATTCAGCGACAGGAGAGTTGAGAGCGACTGTTCCGAGGAAGGTATTCTCGTCGAGGAACGTGAAACTGCCCTGGAATCCGCTTGCGGCTCCTGCGAGGCTGTATCTTCCGAGCTTTGCTTCGCAATCTAAATAGACAGATATATCACCTGTACCGGTGAATGCATTGAGATTGGTGATAACAAAGGAATCTGTTGTCGTACGTCCGTTGAAATCGAGTTCGATTTTGCTTCCGTCGGCAAAAATGATATTTGCGCCCTCGTCGACGCTGATTTTTCCGGTGATGACGGAACCGGTTGCAAAGTTGGCAGTTCCTCCGGCTTTAACGGTTATGTTGTTGACTTTACCTGTGGCTTCGATGCTGACAGTCGCTCCTTTGTTGACGGTGACATCCACGGCGTTTCCGGCGATGGAGCCTGATCCGCCGTTGAGGATCACTTTGGTCGCAGAGCTGTCATCATCGACGACGATGTTTCCTCCGTCGTAAACGTTCACGATTGAAGCGATTGCTCCATCAGTAAGGGAGAGGGTTCCTGCTTTGACTTGGGTTGCCGAAGCGATACCGCCGGAGAGGATGTTGGCATCTCCGCCGTTGAGAATGGTGTTTTTCACTGTTCCGCCGGAAGAAACCGTCATGATTCGACCGCTTGTGATCGTCTTGTTTGTCATGTTGATTCCGCCGAAAATAAGGCTCTCACCTTCGTAGATGAAAACTTTGGCATTGTATTCGGGGAGGACATTAAGAATCAGCTCGTCGTTTTCGATATAGAGACTGAAGAAAGTGGTATCGTAGACTAACGGAGTTCCGTTGACTGTAACGCTGTCATAGGTAAGAGTTCCATCTCCGATAGTGATGGAGCCTGTAAAATTACCTGCGTTATCGGCAAGTTTGTAAAGGCCTCCCTGCTGATTTTCGGCAACGGTGATGGTATAATTCGGCGTACCTTTGAGCATTGACAGGTTGTTGATGATAAATTCATCTGTGTCAGCAGCTCTTTCGGTAAGATTGAAATCAAAAACTGATCCCTTGGAGAAATTGACATACGCACCTTTTGTAATATTGAGTGTTCCGGTGAGGGTTGCTCCGTTGTATACAAGCAGATATCCGCCGCTCTGGACAGTTGCGTCTTTGAGCGTTCCATTTGCATAGACCAGAGCGGAGTTTCCGCTGGTGATTTCAAGACCTTCTGCAGAATCCTCCCATTTTGCGATGAATCCGCTGGTGAGTTTACCGCCGTAGTAGACTTTGGCGTCGCGGGCGAGTTTTGCTACTGAACCGCCGTCGTTTTGGATCGTGCCGCCCCACGGGTTGAAGGCGACGGCGGCTGAACCGCCGGAAGAAACCATGAGTGTTCCGGAGTAGTTTACATAAACATTTTCAAGTGTACCGCCGGAGTAGACGATCGCAGAGTTGAATTTTTCAACGCGGAAACCGTCAGCAGAATCGAACTTGGAAATAAATACTCCGTCAGTTTTTGATATATATCTTCCTTTACTGTCCCAGACAGTAAATTCATGATTGCTTCCGCCGTAGTAGATATTGGCGTCACGCTCAAGGTAGGTGATACTGCCGTTGTTGGTGATCTTGCCGTAGTTGCTGCCGCCCCACGGGTTGTAAGCGATGGTGGCAGAACCGCCTGCAGAAACATAAACATAGCCGCCGGAGTTTACGATAACGTCACTGGCGACACCCCCATTTAATACTGAAACATCTCCTCCCCTGTTAACAACTGTATTGTCTGCACTGCCGCCGCTGGATACACTCATTCTGGCTCTGGAAGCAACAGTTGTCGAGTCGGCATAGCCGTCAATTGCTATGTGCAGATATGCCATTGCTTTGCTGGTTCCGGAAACAAGTGTATCGGTAATGACACCGCCATCTCCAACTCGTGCTTGAATTATTGGATAATTCGGCAAGGAGATTCCCGGATTTGTTTTTTGATCGAACCGTGCTGCAGCACCTACTGTGGCGCCGGAAAGGGTGAACCGCATCGCTGAATCATAAACGTGGTCAAAGGTCCTCTCTTCATTGAGGGTAAATCCGAGGAAGTTACCGCCGCTGTGGACCGTTACGTTTACCGCCTCTCCGCGCATCGTGGTTCCGAATGCACCGCCCGAAGAGATGACCACACCGTCAGCGTAAGCACTTACACGGAGAAACAAAAGTCCGCCTGAAGATATGACTGTATCGTTAGCTGTTGCTCTTGAATCCACATACAGGAGTCCGCCGTCGTAAATAGTCGTATCATTAACAGTGTTGCCGTTTGAAACTAACATTGCTCCGCCGGAGTAGATTTTGGTATTTTTTGCAGTTCCGCTGGAATAACCCAATGATGCAAATCCACCGCGCAGTTCAGTATCGTAAACTTTACCGCTTATGTAAATCGATGCTCCGGAGTAGACCGTGGTTCTTCTTGCGATACCACCAACAGACATATATGCTCCGGAGTAGATATTAACGTCATTGACTTCGCCGTATTTGTATACATTCAGACGGGTGTAATCACCATATACCTCTGCACCATTGACAACTCCGGTTTTGTAGGTTGTTACGCCATTGCCCAACATTTTTGTGTATCCGCTTACAGTTGCTGAGCCGGATGACATTATCAGGTTATTGACAGTACCGCCATATACAGAAGTATATCCGCCGACAACAGTAAGATCGGTTACTTCCATGCCATCATATATCGTTACGCGATTGGAAGCCGTCACTCCGGATATCTTGAAGCCGCTCTCGCTAAAAGAATCCTGTTCTATTGTCATATTGTTGATAATTGCGCCGGAGTGCAGGGTGATATTGGTGAAGTTTTCAGCAAGTCTGCTGGTATAAGTGCTGAAATATGCGGACATGACTGCTCCGGAAGAGAACACCGCATTGCTGATTGCTCCTGAACTGTATATTACGCTGCCGCCCGAAAGAACAGTTACACCATCCGCAACAGCACCGCTGGAGTAGAGATGCATCCTTCCGCCGGAGGAAAGTGTGGTGTCGATGGCTGAACCGACTTCAATATACATTGAACCGCTGGCGAGAACAGTATTGCTTGCTGTACCGCCATCGTAAATACAGAGACCGCCTGAAATCGTATTGTTGAGTGCGATACCGCCTGAATATATATTGAGATATCCACTGATATTCTGGTCGGTAACTTTAATATCATTATAGTAGATATAGCCGTCGGAGTTGTAAGAACTGCCGCTTACTGTTGCCGATGAATATCCGCTCAATACTTCGATATAAAGACCCTCATCATCCTGGGCAGCACGGTAGACTTTTCCGTTGTTGAAATATGCGTTGCCGTTGCTGATGGAAGCTATGCCATCTATGGTTATTGTACCGGTGAAGGTTCCCGCTGTTTCCGAGAGACGATAGACGGCGTCGGACTGATATTCAGGGAGTTTAACAGTGATATTTACGCCCTGCCAGTATTCCAGACCTGAAAGCTCGTATTCAGTACCGGCAGTGAAGTCAAAACAGTAATTTCCGCCATAAACATACGCATTGCGGTCGATGGAGACATTTCCGCTTACAACAGTATTGCTGCCAAAAGTTGCAGAAGCATAGGCTTTGGCGGTGAAATCATTGATCACTGCACTTGCCGATAAGTCGGCACTTGCAATGCCGTATTGATGAAGGGTCATGTCATTGACAATGGTACTACTGATTCCAGCGAGGTATATTTTTCCACGATTGTATACGTCGACGGTGTTAACTGTACCATTCTTAACGTTGAGTGTTCCATTGGAAAATACTGCGGTATTGTCGGCTGTTGCTCCTGTTTGTACGTACAGTGTTCCCGTCAGTACATCGGTAGTTTCTGCAGCCGCCCCACTGGAAAGATAGGTTACTCCTGTTGATTGGGTCAAGTTTCTGATCACACCGCCGCTTGAAACACGGATAGTTGCCTGTCGGGTAACAGCATAATTTATTTCGCCGCCTGAAACAACATGTACAATTGTTTTGCTTCCAGTTTCAGTATTGGGCTGAATAAAGACGTTTTCCATCTTGCCGGAGACCACTGTCTCTGAGTCAATGGTCGAAGAACCTTTGCTCAAATCAAAGACGTTGAGTGTCATCACACCGCCGCCGGAGTGGAGAAAGTATCCGTAATTACCTACCGTGACCATGCCGGAGCTGTTTGCTTTGATTGCAACGCCTGAAGATGTGCCGTCGTCAATATAGGTGGATCCAGCATAAACACCGTCGCCGAGAAAATATCTTCCGGCAGCCTGATCATCTGCAACTTGGATTTTGTATTGCGCATCAAAAGAGCTGAATGTGTAGTTGTTGATGAAAAAGCTGTTGCGGGGATCCTTTCCGGCAAGGTCGAACAGAAATGTTCCATCGGCAACAAAACTTGCTCCGCTTTCAATATTGAGAGTTCCGCCCAGAGTACCGCTGTACAGACGCACAGAAGCACCGGAGCCGACAGTGATGTTTTCTGCATGTCCGCCACTGGAAATATGCATGTTTGCGCCTTTGCCGATAAGTTCAGTGTCAACGGCACTGCCGTTTTCGCGGATGTACATATTTCCGCTTGAAACAACAGTGTTGCTGGCAACCGCTCCGGACAAGACGGAAAATAATCCGCCACTGCTTATTACAGTATTTTCAGCGTATGAACCATCGAAGCGGAGATAAAGATAGGCTTTGGGACCAATGATTTCTGTGTCGTAAGCCGCTCCGCCGCTGACGATGTTGACCGAACCGCCACTGACGATTGTGGTATTGCTGATGGTGTTGATAATGGTGTTGCCGCCTGATGAAAACACCTGATTGTTGAGTCCGAAGACCTCAATGTAAAGCTCATCACCTTCATTGACAAGTTGAACTGTCACACCGTATTTTGTGATCGGATCAGCCCCGACAGTGAGTGAACCGATGGGTCTGTTTGCCCATCTGACGGTGATACTGCCGGTGAAGTTTTCCGCTCCGTCGGCGATGCGGTAACGTCCGGATTCCTGGTCGCCGCTGAAATTGAGAGTGAGATTGCTGTAGCTGATACTTGAGAGATCTTCAAATACCCATGTGCTTTCCGTTGAGCGGTTAGAATAGTCAAGCACATAGCTTCCGCCGGTCACCACTGCTCCGGCGGCAATGCTGACTGCGCCGCTGACGGTTACAGTGCCAAGGTAAGCGGAAGCCCCGTCTTCGAGAGTGAGATCCTGTATTTGGGTTCCGTAACCTGCAGAAAGGTATCCGCCGTTGTTGACGACAGTGTGGTTTGCCAGAGAGCCGGATGAAAGCATCATGCTTCCGCCGTTTTCAACAACGGTGTCGGTGACAGAACCGTTTGAATTGACAATTATTTTGCCGCCGCTTGAGATGATGGTGGCGTACGCGGCTCCGGTTGGTGCAACAACCATGCTGCCGCTTTGCAGGATGATCGTGTCATAAACTGTGCCTGAAACATTGAGATTTCCTCTGCCGTCGCCGCCGACAACAGTTCCATTCGCAACACCATCGCTGTAAACATTCAAAGCACCTTTGCTGACAAGCACGGTATTCTCTGCGGTGCCGCCGGAGTAAACCACGGCGTGTCCGCTGTAACCGACAGTGTTTCCGGAGGCAATACCTCCATCCTGAACGACCATTTTTCCGCCGTTTGTAAATGTGTAACCGGACGCAACTCCGTCGGATGAAATTATAAATTCTGAAGTGATGACGTTACTGGACAGACTGTTTTCTTCTGACATGGTCAGGCTCTCCCGTTTTGTGCCGCTTGCGCGTGTGCGCGTAAAAGAGCGGCTGTTAATTAATATACAAAAACACTATCACGCTCTAAAATAGCACATCATAAAGCAAATTGCAATAGATTTCAGGTAAAAAATGCTTTTTTTATACCGTTGACAGAAAACTCTTGGTTTGCGGCGTTTAAAGTGTTTGTAATCAATAGTTTGTGTATAAGGTATTGTGTTGGAGGCTCTTTGTTTTCAGCAGAAGAAGAGGAAATGATGGCAAAAAAAATCTCCCCGGTTTTCCGCCGGGGAGATGATTCCAATCAGCTTCAGGAAATCTGACCGTTGACGAAGTACTCGACCAGATCTTTGTCGAGTTCAGGAATGTCAGCCGGCATGTTTCCGTTGCGCATTGACCAGTGGCCCAGAACGCCTGCGGCAACCGAGTTTCTGGCTCCGACGGGGTTGGCGTTGGTGGGGGCACCGTTGACGACAAAGTCGAGGAAGTTGTCGACGATCGGGCCGTCTGCGCCGCCGTGGCTTCCGGAAACGGGCTTCTTCAGCTTGTAGATGATATCCGGAGTTGCACGGGGGCCGCGGTTGGTCCAGACGTGGATCTCGCACTCATCGTGGTCGCCTATATTTTCGACTCTTCCGGCAGTTCCGATAAAGGTGTAGTTGCGCTCTGAATCCGGAGCATAGTGGCACTGCATATAGGTTGCCTGCGCTCCGTTGTCGAGCTGCATCATGATCATGTTGTGATCTTCAACGTCGATGACGGGAGAGAATCCGCTCTGCTTCATCGGCGGCCAGTGGTTGTTGTTGAAAGAGGCATCTCCGAACTCTTCCGGCTTGCGGCGGGGAAGCTTGTCATAGACGCTGAGCATGCCCATTCCGACGACGCGCTTGGTATATCCGCCCATCAGCCAGTGCATGACGTCGATATCGTGCGCGCCCTTCTGGAGCAGGAGACCGGTGGTGTTTTTCTGCTCGGAGTGCCAGTCGCGGAAATAGGCATCGCCGCCGTAGTTGATGAAGTGACGGCACCAGCCGCACTGGATGTCGCCGATCATTCCGGAGTCGATGACTTCCTTCATCTTGAGGACGGCGGGGAAGTATCTCATATTGTGTCCGACAAAGAGCTTGGCTTTGGTTTTGTAAGCCATCTTGAGGATGCGGTCACAGCCCTCAACGGTGATGGCGAGAGGCTTTTCGACGTAGACGTGTTTTCCGGCTTCCAGAGCCGCCACAACCTGATCTTCGTGGCAGTGGTCGGGACTCATGACAAAGACGATGTCAATATCCTTGTTGGCGCACAGCTCTTTGTAATCGCTGACCAGAGTGGCGTCTGGGAAGGTGTCTTTGAATGATTTGAACTCGGGGTTCGACAGGGTTTTGGGAGACGGACCGTGGGGATCAGCACCCATAACGATCTCAAATCCCTGCTCGGGGCGGTGTGCCTGATAGGCATGGCGGCCGCGTCCGTAAACGCCGATAATTCCGATTTTCCAGGTTTTGGACATGATGTTTTTCACCTTATTTTGTATTTTCTTTGGTGTACGCTTCGATGGCAGCGGCAAGACCACGCTCGAAATCCCACTCTCCGACAAAGCCGGTGGCGGCAAGTTTATCGACACAGGCAAGAGAGTGGCGGATGTCGCCGGGACGCTCCGGAGCAAAGATGATCTCACTCTTTGAATTGGTGAGCTTGACGATCTTTTCCGCCAGATCGCGGATGGTTATCTTTTTGCCGTAAGCGACGTTGTAGACTCCGGTATGGGGATTTTCAGCCATATAGAGATTGGCGCGGGCAATATCTTTGACGTAGATGAAGTCGCGGGTCTGTCCGCCATCGCCGTAGATGGTGATAGGCTCATTTTTGAGCGCGCGGGTGATGAAGATCGGAACTGCAGCCGCATACGCGCTCTTGGGGTTCTGACGGGGTCCGAAGACGTTGAAATAGCGCAGACAGGCGGTTTCGAGTCTTCCGGTCTCATGGAACATTTTGCAGTAGTATTCGCCGTCAAGTTTGGTGATGGCGTAGGGGCTTTTCGGCTCGGGATAGAGGGTTTCCACCTTGGGGGAAACCGGGTTGTCGCCGTAGTTGGCGGCGGAGGTGCTGAGGACGAGTTTTTTGGCACCGGCTTTGGCTGCCTCTTCGAGCAGATAGATGGTTCCGACGGAGTTGATAAGGTTGCACTCTTCGATCTTTTCCATTGACTCGGGAACGCTGACCAGTGCTGCCAGATGGAAGATATATTTGACGCCCTGAACGGCATTTTTTACATCATTGCGGTCGGCGACGCTGCCCTCGATGAATTCGACATCAAGTCCGTCGAGGTTGCTTCTTCTTCCGGTACGGAGGTTGTCAAGAACGCGCACCTTATATTTGCCCTGACAGAGTTCTGCGATGTGGCTGCCGATAAATCCGCTGCCGCCGGTGATGAGAATAGTATCCATAACGTGTTCCTTTAATAGATGAAAATGCCTGATTGTTAAATGACACTCATATATTATACAGCTGTTTGCTGTTTTTTACAAATGTAAAAAAACGCCATACTCAATGACAAAATGCTGATAGTATCCGGAATCGGTAAAAACACTTGTGAAAATCGCTTTTTCTGCTTGAAAAGTTGCTCCGGCGGCAGTATCTTGATAACCGTGGAGGTGATAACAATGTCAGAAATCAGAAATATATATGCCAGAGAGATCCTCGATTCAAGAGGAAACCCTACTGTTGAAGTTGAAGTCGAACTGGATTCCGGTGCTGTCGGCAGAGCGTCCGTCCCATCCGGTGCATCAGCCGGAAGCTTTGAGGCTCTTGAGCTGCGCGACGGAGATGACTCCCGTTACAACGGCAGAGGCGTCCTGCGGGCGGTCGAAAACATCGAAGAGACTATCGCTCCGGAGCTCGCCGGATATGATGCACTCGATCAGGCAGGCGTGGATTCAGCTCTGATCGACCTTGACGGAACTCCGGAAAAAGAGAAGCTAGGTGCCAATGCCATACTCGGCGTTTCACTTGCAGT
>JAZQTR010000092.1:0-2755 GCA_045630865.1 Victivallaceae bacterium | reverse complement strand
GAATTTTTCCATATACTCCGACATATCGATCCTCACCATCGCCCGCTCATCATCGAAGAGATCAGCTGCAAGAGCTCTGGCAAGCTCGGTCTTGCCGACACCGGTAGGCCCGAGAAAGATGAAGCTCGCCACCGGACGTTTGGCATCTTTGAGTCCGGCTCTCGCCCGCAGAACGGCGTCGGAAACCGCCGTTACCGCCTCATCCTGACCGATGACTCTGGCGTGCAGACGCTCCTCGAGTTTGAGCAGTTTTTCTTTCTCACTCTGGACAAGTTTGCTGACGGGAATATGCGTCCAGCGGCTGATGATATTGGCGATATCCTCCTCGTCAACCTCCTCTTTGAGCATGCGCTCGCCGCTCGAAGCGTGGATCGCCTTTTCAGCTTCAGCAATCTTCTGCTCTATGCCGGGAATTATTCCGTGGCGCAGCTCCGCCGCCTTTTCGAGATTGTATTCACGCTCGGCTTTTGCCAGCTGCATTCTGGCAAGATCGAGACTCTCACGGCTGGCACGCAGATCTGTTATGGATTTCAGCTCATTCTCATAACGGGCACGCAGTGCTTTTCCGGATTCGCGCAGCTCGGCGGCTTCGGCTTCAAGCACCTCTCTGCGCTTGAGAGAAGCTGTGTCTTTCTCGTTGCGCAAACTGGTCAACTCGATCTCTATCTGCATCAGACGGCGTTCATTTTCATCCAGCTCCTGCGGACTGCTGTCGATCTCTGTCCGCAAAGCTGCCGCCGCCTCGTCGATGAGGTCGATCGCCTTATCCGGCAGAAAACGGTCGGAGATATACTTGTCAGAAAGCACCGCCGCCGCGACCAGCGCACTGTCGCGCAGTTTCACGCCGTGGTGCAGCTCGTAACGCTCCTTGAGTCCGCGAAGAATGGAAATGGTATCTTCGACACCCGGCGGATTGACCAGCACTGACTGAAAACGTCTTTCCAATGCAGCATCTTTTTCGATATACTTGCGGTACTCGTCGAGAGTCGTCGCACCGATGCAGTGCAGTTCTCCTCTGGCAAGCATGGGTTTGAGCAGGTTTCCGGCATCCATCGCCCCGTCGGAAGCTCCGGCACCGACTACAGTGTGTAGCTCATCGATGAACAGAATGATCTTTCCATCGGCGGCAGTCACCTCTTTGAGCACGGCTTTGAGGCGTTCTTCGAACTCACCGCGGTACTTGGCTCCGGCGATGAGTGCGCCCATATCGAGGGAGACCACCTGACGGTCTTTGAGGTTTTCCGGAACATCGCCTCTCACCACCCGGCGTGCCAATCCCTCGACGATGGCGGTCTTGCCCACGCCGGGGGAACCGATCAGAACGGGATTATTTTTGGTGCGGCGCGAGAGTATCTGAATCACCCGGCGTATTTCCTCATCTCTGCCGATCACGGGATCAAGTTTATCCTGCATAGCGAGCAGAGTAAGGTCACGGGAGTACTTTTTGAGTGCCTCAAAAGTCGACTCCGGATCAGGAGATGTCACTCTCTGGTTTCCCCGCAATGTCTGCAGGGCCTGCAGGACTTTTTCATAATTCAAACCGCAATCTGCAAGAAGTCGGGCAGCTGCGGATGCCGGATTTTTGAACATTGCAAGCAGCAGATGTTCCACACTTACATACTCATCGTGCATATCTCCTGAAATAGCTGCCGCATCGTTGATCAGGGTACTGAATTCGCGCGACTGGGCGACGTCGGCACTTCCGGAAAGCCGGGGAAGCGCAGAAAGAGCGGAGTTGAGCCGTGACTCAAAGAGTTTGCGGTCGACACCGAGTTTTTCCAGAATGGAACCGGTAAGGCCGTTTTCCTGTTTGAAGAGAGCCGCCAGAACATGTATGTTGAGCAATTCACTGTTTTTGTACTCTGCGGCGATCTGCTGACCGGAAAAAAGTGCTTCACGGGATTTGGTGGTAAATTTGTCTGCATTAACGCTCATAAATGTATCCTCCTTGACTGTGTTTGTTACGCTTGTCCTGTTTACAGCAATTTGCGTGCCAAAAGCATGGACACAAATGTTTTTGTGCTTGAAAATGGCTGTGTGAGCGTGTATATTTTCCTGTGAAATAGATATAAATGTGACAACTTGTCGCACAATGGAAGACAAAATGGAATTTATCAAAATAACCAGCGCGCAAAATGACGCAGTCAAACATCTGGTCAAGCTCCGTGACCGCCGCAAACGTGAAAAGGAACAGTTGACCATCCTCGAAGGCTACCGGGAACTGACCAGAGCCGTTGAATACGGTATGGAACTGGTGGAGTGCTATTTTTCCCCGAATCATTTTCTCGGTGAAAACGAATACCCCCTGCTCGAGAGTCTGGCTGCAAGCGGTATTCCGGTGCGTGAGCTTGCTCCGCAGCTTCTGGAAAAAGTCACCTACCGCGACCGTCCGGAAGGGTTGCTTGCTGTGGCAAAAATGCGCCGCCACACCCTCGACGATCTTCCCGTCGATCCCAAAGGACTCTATCTTGTAGCAGAAACGGTGGAAAAACCCGGCAACCTCGGCTCCATGCTCCGCAGTGCCGATGCCGTCAACGCCACCGGAGTCATCATCTGCGAAAAAGGAACTGATATCTATAACCCCAACGTCATCCGGGCAAGTACCGGAGCATTGTTTTCAGTTCCGCTCGCAGAATGTGACAACATCTCCGCCAAAGAGTGGCTCAAAAAGAATAATATTCTCACGCTTGCCGCCACTCCGCACACCGACAACTGCTACACCGATGTCGATCTCACGCAGGGTGTGGCGATCGTC
>JAZQTR010000091.1:0-2687 GCA_045630865.1 Victivallaceae bacterium | reverse complement strand
GGATGAAGCGGGCATCGGCAAAGGGATCATCGTTGCGGTAGACCCGCTCGTTGATGACCGCCCACTGGAGTTTTCCGTCTTCTCCGTAAGACCAGTCGGTGACATCAAAGGGGGAAACCGCTCTGCAGAATGGGCGCAGACGCTCTGATCTGGTTTCCTGCAGAGATTTTGTTCCCTCGAAGCGGGGGGATTCCACCCAGAGCCACGCCCTGCCGTAGACGTTGAGCATGGTCGAAAGCTGGCGCATGACTTCGCTTGTCCGTCTGCCGGTGCGGTCGAAATCCTCGACTATCACGGGATCGGCATTTCTTCTCACCGGATCGCTGGAAAAGACATACTGGGTTATCCGCTGGGCGATGGCGCGCGGATAGTTGAAGTAGTAGGCTCTTTTTCTGCGTTCGGAAAATTCGATGTCGATCTCCGAGATATGCCTGATGAGGGCGGAGTCGATGTACTCTTCACCGCCGGAGTAGGCGGCTCGGGATCTTTCCCATCCGGAGATGTTTGCCTGATACTCCGGATGGCGTCGGTTGAAGATCTTCTGATTCATAAAGTTTTTCCTTGACATTGTTCAAAGTTCCTCTTCAAGTTCGCTCAATTCAGCACTTGAGAGGCCTGAGTTTCTTTTGTTTTCGCTCCACTCCTGCGGACGCCGGTTTTTCAGCCAGAATACAGCCGCCCGCACGTCAGGCGGAACGAATTTGCCATCCGGCTGTTCAAAACCGACCGCACGCTGGAACAGGGCGTGTTCGACCGCATTGTCAGCTTCATCTCTCTTGCCGGAGGCGGCATCGTGTACCAGATTGTAAAGTTCCGGATGCGTCCGGATGCACCGGTGAAGAGAGGATGATGTGATCCCGAGTTTTCTGGCAAGTCCGGCGAGCGTGCCGCCCGAACCCAGATGGGATCTGATCATCTTTTTTTGCGGAACTATCCGCGTTTCGTAAATACCCATTGTCATACCTCGTGTGTTGTCACCAATAGAATTTTTTGTCAACATTTGAGCTTGAAAATGCTGTTTTTTACCGAAAATGCGCAAAAATTGCACGTATGCAATAATTTGGGCAAAAAATCTCCCGTTCAGCCCCCGGGATAAATGAAGATACTCCGGTACGCACCGGAGCTGCAGTCAGGCTCTTGAGTTGAAAACCGTCTGCCTTTCCGCATTTTGACTGTCAGATTTCTGACAAGTTTAATATAATTGCATTGATGCAATAATCAAGAGCGATTTTGAAAAATATATGAAAAAAATTGCATGCACCCCTTGCAAATGTGCAATAAAGCAGTAAAGTATATATTGGAACACTTGGAGAGTTGCACTATGAAAATTACACCTGATTTGATAAACCGTCTGCGGGATGCCGTCGGGAAATGCGGCGGAGCCGTGGATCTGGCAAGAAAGAGCGGCATTGATGCCGCCAACATATCACGCTACCTCAATGGAAAAGTCAGTTCGATAAGCGACGACAACTGGGCGAAACTGGCTCCGTTTCTGATGGAAAATGCTCCGTCAGGTTCGCCGCGCAGAGCTGTTTCCATCGCCAATACCCCTGAATTGCGTGAGTGCATCAAAGATGCGATGATGAAGAAGGGGCTGACTTCTCCTGCCGAATTGACGCGGCACATAGGTTATGACAGTGTAAGCACGATAGAGCGTCTGCTTTCCGGACAGCTTGCCTGGTTCCCTGATGTTCTCGGTCTGACACTTGCGCAGCTGGGGATAGAGTACACTGCGGCTCCGTTGAGTAATCTCGAGCGTGAGCTTCTTCCCCCTGCCGGAGTATATCAGGCCGGCGGCGTACTGGTTCGTCCGCTGCCTGTTGTGGCGTGGGCGAATGCGGCGAGCCACCTGTCGATGCTGACGACCGAGGGGGCGATAGGACGCTTCTGGGATACTGAAAATACCGATACAGTACTGGTTCCTGTCGGCGGCAGACGTGACACCATCGCATTCCGGGTATCCGGCATATCCATGGAGCCGCGGATCAACGACAGTGATGTGATACTGGTCGAGCCGGCGGAGTCCCTTGAAAGTATTCCGGGCAACAAGGTGGTGGTCGCCAGACTCTTCCCTGACGGGGATGTGGTCTGCAAGCGTCTGCGCCGCCAGGGTGATACCATTTTGCTGGTGAGCGACAACCCGGAAGGCAGGATAATTCCGGTCACAGAGAAAAATATCGACTGGATAGGGGTGGTTGTGCGGCGGATTTCTGAATTGTGATTTGCAATACTGCACATTTATTGTATATTAACGGAAATACAAACAGTTTTTTAATATTTATACAAAGAGGTGAAAAATGCTGAGTGACATTGAAATTGCCAGAAATACCAGGATGAGTCACATTTCAGTTATCGCTTCAGGACTGGGGCTCGGGGAAGACGACTACGAACTTTACGGAAAATACAAGGCTAAACTTGCAGAAGTGAAGGCTCCGCGCAAGGCGAAGCTCATTCTGGTTACTGCCATGACTCCGACTAAGCAGGGCGACGGCAAGACCACGATCTCCATCGGACTTGCTGACGGACTGCGCAAGATCGGCAAAAAATCTGTTCTCGCCCTGCGCGAACCCTCTCTCGGACCGGTTTTCGGAATGAAAGGCGGTGCTACCGGCGGCGGATACTCCCAGGTCGTGCCGATGGAGGATATCAATCTGCACTTTACCGGTGATTTCCACGCCATCACCAGT
>JAZQTR010000090.1:0-13630 GCA_045630865.1 Victivallaceae bacterium | reverse complement strand
CCATTGGACCCATCCGGGATTCGAGGGCAGGGTGATAGATGTCTGGTGCTACACGAACTGCGATGAGGCGGAGCTTTTCCTTAACGGCAGGAGTCTGGGCAGAAAAAAATGCGGGAAGTATGTTCCGGTGACCTGGGACGTGGTTTATACTCCGGGAAAACTCGAGGCTGTCGGATACAACAACGGTACAAAATGTGCAGAAAAATCCTTCGAGACCTGCGGAAAACCCGTTGCCCTGAAACTCGAACTCGACACTCCCGATGTGAGGGCCAATGGCTGTGATGCCGCTCTGCTTTCCTGCAAGGCGTTGGATGAGGCGGGACGGGAGATTCCGCTCAATGACATCGAAGTCAACTTCTCGGTTTCCGGAGCCGGAAAACTCATCGGCACCGGCAGTGACAATACTGATCATGTTCCTGTTCCATCGTGCCGCCGCAAAATGTATGGCGGAATCATCAGCGCAGCGGTCAGATGTCTGGCTGATAAAGATGGTGCAGGATTCACCGTTTACGCATCGGCATACGGTCTGGAAACAGCTGTTATTGAGGTAAAGACCCTGCCGGAATGTTAATTTTCTGTTTTTCTCACAAACTTTATTTGACTTTTGACAATTTATGTTGTAAAGTAAAGTAGCCTGCAAAGTCGTCCGCAGGGACATAATAACTAAAAAAGGATATAAAACAAAATGGATGTACTCGGTTATGTACTGATGGCTATCGGACTGGTCGGTATGATCGTCTGCAGCAAAAAACAGAAGAGCAATCCGGCCCTTCAGCCGGTGGCTTTTGTCCTGTTCCTCCTGGTGGTTGCCGGAGCGTTTATGTCGCTCAAAAACATGTTTGCCGGCGGAACCTCCGAAATTCTCAACAAAGAGATGGCCTATGCTCACTCCCGCGGCTATGTTGTCGGTAAGTTCCTTGCCACCAAAGCTCCCGGAAAGAAAGTTCTGCTGGTCGCTGATAAGATCTACGGTCAGAGCAAGACCGGCGGCGCGCTGATCAAAGGACTGAAAGAGGGGTACGGCTCTGACAATCTTGTCATCGACAACGTCAAACCCGCCAAGATGAGCGAAGAAGTCAGCATCGAAGAAGTCATGACCGCTGAAGATATGGACAACCTTCTGGCTGCCCACAGCGATGCCGGTGTTGTCATCACCACCATCGGACTTCCCCAGAAGGCGAACCGCATGAAGTACTTCAGCCAGAAAGGCGACAAACCGGTTCTCTTCCTGCTCTCCACCGGAATGGGCGGCAACAAGCTTGACAAATACATTGCCAAGGGCGAAATCGCCGGCGGACTGGTCAACAACATCAAGGCTGATCTCCGTGCCGAAGCCAAGAAGAACCCCGAAGAGACCTTCGCGATCCGTTACATCCTTGTCACCAAGGACAACATCAAGGAATTTGCCGGTTTCTTCGAATAATTCCAGATTGTGGCTCTACGAGTCAAGAGAAACACCGGAGCGATTTGTTCCGGTGTTTTTTATTGCCTGAAAAACGGATACAACTATTGCAAAACAGCAAAAAAGGCATTATCTTATAAGAACCGACAAGTCGGGGTGTAGCGCAGTGGCTAGCGCGCTTGCTTTGGGAGCAAGATGTCGCGGGTTCGACTCCCGCCACCCCGACCATTTTTTTTGCAAAAAAATGGTCAACGAAGACGCAAGTCTTCACTTCTCTGCGCGAAGCGCAACTTCACTCAAAAGGCGCGAGCCTTTTCTTCACATTTTCACCAAACTCCAGAATCCTTGCTTGTGAAGGCATTCGCTCTGCTCACTTGTGAAGACGCTCCGCAATAGTGGCTTGTGCCTTGCGTTACTCAACTTTCAGTCTGCGTTACTCTGGCTCAAGCCGCTGTTGCTCCACTTGTGAAGTTGCCGCCTGCCGGCAGTTTGATGTGTTTCCTTTTTAACCACGCGGCTTAAGCCTCTTAAGATTCCACGACATCTGCAAACGCAGCCTTAAAATTATGCCTCTTTGATGGTTTGTGACAAGTGTAAACTCAGTAATCAGTAGTTGCATATTCCTGCTTGATATGGTATATTACCAATGACACTGTTGATTAGAGCATGGGGGAATCAGTATGAAAAAACTCTCTTTCTGCGCTTTGCTGTGCGGTCTGATGATTCTGTTTCTTACCGGATGTTATGGTATTCCGATAGAACATAATTATATCGGTATGACCAAGGCTGAAGTGGCGGCACATCTGGAAAAAAGAGCAGATCGCAGCCGTTGGAGCAAAAACCGTTTTGCCATTGAAATATCAGTCATTGGTGTGCAAACTCCTTATTGGTTCAATAACAGTGATGAAGTCTTCCAAACGACTCCGGTAATGTCTGCGAATGAGTGGCGTTGCGATTTCTTTCCTCAAAGACACTGGTTATTGGGGTGGAATGCTCTTTATGCTTCCTGGCTTTATAAAAAACTTGTTTTTCAAGATGGCAAAGTGGTCAGGCAGGAAAATGGAGCTCTGCCATACAAAACTTATGGTGTGGGCTGGCAATCTCCCTATCCGAATCACCCCGTGAACTTTCACAAAGTCAATGAAAATATTTACCGTTCCGGTCAGCCTGATGAGGATGAATTCTTTTCGCTGTATACCTATGACGGCATCCGCAGTGTGTTGAATCTGCGCGGAACCAGTGATAAAGATGAAATCAATTCTGTCAACCGCAGATGGAATAATGCCGTTATATTGTATGAAATTCCCCTTGATACAGGAAATATTTCCGAAGATTCTCTGTATAAAATCCTATTTGTCATCCGCGATGCTCCCAAGCCGTTATTGATCCACTGCTGGCATGGCAGCAACCGTACCGGCTGCGCTGTTGCCGCATACCGCATTGCGTTTGAAAATTGGAGCGTGGAAGATGCCATTTCTGAGTTGGAAAAGCCTGAATACGGTCATCTCAAAAACTTTTACAGCAACATTCCTGAATTGCTCCGCAAAGCCGATTGGCAGAAGATCAAGGCTGCCGTTTTGAACAGGGAAAAGTGATTGAAGTCCCGATTTTTGTGGAACCGGCAAAAATGCTGTTGTCATACATGACGTATCTCAAAGAGTTTTCGTAAAACCCTGCCGGCAACGCAGTATTACTGTTGTAATCGTATTTCTGATATGGTATATTATCACCATGGAGAGACAAAATATGAAAAAACTTTTTTTACTTGCCGCGGCTGTACTGTGCATGCTGCCATTTCATCTGGCGGCGCAGGAAGCTCCTGACTATTCCGATCAGAGCAACTGGGTGATACTGGAAAAAGAGAAAAACTGCGAAGTCGATCTTTTTTATGTTCTGCCGACGATATTTTCTGATAAAAACAGTACAAATATGCGCTGGCAGGATGCTCCGGCGATTCAGAAAAAGGCGCAATTTATTGCCGGTCAGAACACCGGAATATTTTCCGGATACACCCGGGTGTTCGCTCCTTATTACCGTCAGGCTGAACTCCGCACTGCGATCAGAGAGCTGGATCTGCCGCACGCTGAACGGAAATACACCAACCTCGGTGTCGAAGATGTAAGAAAAGCTTTCCGCTGCTATTTGAAGCACCACAACAAGGGCAGGCCATTCATTCTTTTCGGCTTCAGTCAGGGCTCCATCGCGCTGCTTGAAGTAATGAAAACAGAACTTGCCGATCCGGTGATCAATGCCAAACTGGTTGCCGCCTATCTGATCGGTTGTCCTGCGATGCCGAAAACTTTTCCGGAGTACCCCCATTTGCGTACCGCACAGAGAGCGGATGACACCGGCTGTATCATTACCTACAACTCACAGGCTCCGGGAAAGGTGAAATCTATTTTCACCGGCTCCGGCAACTATTACTGTATCAATCCGGTGAACTGGCGGACTGACGGCGAACTTGCGACTGCCGACCAGCACCTCGGCAGCCGTTTCTTTAACTTCAGAAGCGGTAAGGAAACAGACCGTAAAAACTTTGTGACCGCCCGGGTCGATACGGCGACAGGAGCTCTTCTGGTCGTTCCGCAAAAGTCCGGCAAATATCACAACCGCCATTTTGGTGAAGGTGTTTATCACAGTTATGATCTGCAGTTCTTTTACTACGATTTGCGGGAAAACGGAAAACTCCGCATCAAAGCATACTGGAAATAACCTGCAGAGTTCTGCAGAGTGAGCATCGCCGGTAAACAGGAGAGTATACAAATGTGGCAAAATGGGGAAAACCTGGCACCTGTATTGATGAAGTGGATCGTTCCTGCGAAAAGCGTGGTGAATATGTTTCCGGATCCGGAAGCGTGGCAGGGGATATCTGTCGAAACATCCTGTCCGGCAGAACTTCTGCCGCAGCAGATAATAGAAAACGGACGCCGTATCATTCTGGATTTCGGAGAAACCCTTACCGGCAGAGTGAGACTGCGTCTGGAAAGCCTGAAAGCTCCGGATTCGCCCATCAGACTTAAATTCCTTGCCGCCGAACTTCCCTACGAGGCTTACCACGATCCGGATACCTATACCAGCGGACTCGGACGCGGATGGTTTCAGGAAGAGTTGATAACAGCATATGACCTGCCCGCTGAAATCGAACTTCCCCGCCGCTGCTCTCTGCGTTATCTTGTCATCGACGTTGCGGCGTGTCCGTGCGACTGCGGACTCATGATAACCCGGGCTGAAGTTATTGCCCAGAGCTCAGTCGGCAGTGAGCTTCCGTCTCCGCTTCCCGGCTGGGATCGTGAGTTTGCTGTGATCGACAGAGTCTGCTCGAGAACTCTGCGCAACTGTATGCAGGAGTTTCCGGAGGATGGCCCAAAGCGTGACCGCCGTCTGTGGCTCGGGGATCTGCGCCTGCAGGCACTGGTCAACCATGTGACGTACAAGCGGTACGATCTCTTTGAAAGAGGTATACGTCTGCTGCACTCCTGTAAAAATGATTACGGAATGATCCCGGGAGCCATATTGATGAGTCCCAAGCCGCACGCCTCATCGTTGGTTCTGGACTACGCTCTGCTGTTCGGAAGACTGCTTCTGGAACACTGCCGGTTTTCCGGTGATTTCAAGATCGGAGATGAACTCTTTGCCGACGCTGAACACCAGCTGGATTTCTTCCGCAAAGGATTTGATGGCAAAAACAGTATCTCTCTTCCGCCCGCCTGTTGGATGTTCATAGACCACGTCAACGGCTTTGAACGCTATACCCCCTGCGCCTGCATCGCCATCTGGGCGGCGGAGGCCGCTGCAGAATTGGCAGCCCTGCTGAACAAACCGGATAAAACCGTTTCCGCTTTGAAAAGTGAAGCAGAGGCGTGGCGGCAAATACTGCGCAGCACGATGCTCGATAAAGAGAGCGGATTGCTGCGCTCCGGCAGAAGCGGTCAGCTATCCTGGGCAAGTCAGATCTGGGGCGTGCTTTCCGGCGTGCTTACGCAGGAAGAGGGACGCGATGTATTGAGCCGTCAGGAAAGTACTCCGGACATGATCAAACCGCAGTCGCCCTACCTCATGCACTATTTTCTTGAGGCGTGCTGCGCCTGCGGTCTGCATGATCTGCTTTTCAGCACCATCCGCCGCTACTGGGGCGGCATGGTCAGCCGCGGAGCAGATACTTTCTGGGAAATATACAACGAAGAAAACGCCTTTTATACCCCATACGGCAACGGCGACGATCCGCGCAACAACAGTGCCTGCCACGCATGGAGCGGCACTCCCGGGTGGTTTTTGAGAAACACTGTTTCCAATAAGGTACAGTGATGTGACTTCATCTCTTTTCAGGAAAAGCGGAATATTCTATTTCCGGTTTCTTCAGCCGCAGTATGCCTGACAACTGCCGGTATGACCCCGGCCGCCAAAAGCGCAAACACTCTCCGGAATGCTTGTATTTTCTGCTTGATCGTGCTATATTAATATGGGTTATTGTATAGGATAAAAGTATATTTTTATTGAAATAATTTACAAGGATATATCATCATGCATTGGTCAGAAGAGATCGCCAGAAAGATCATCGAACGTAATCCCAATAAGCCGGAATACGTTTGCGCCGCAGGAATCAGTCCCTCCGGAAGTATCCATATCGGCAACTTCCGTGATATCGCCACCAGCTTTTTCGTCGTGCAGTCCCTGCGCAAACTTGGCAAAAAGGCGCGTCTGCTTTTCTCCTGGGATGAATACGACCGTCTGCGCAAGGTTCCCAAAAACGTTGCCGACCTCGGCGAAGAGACTGCAAAAGAGATAGAAAAATACATCGGCTGCTGCTACGTCGATACCCCCAATCCTTTCAAGGATGAGTGCGAAAACTACGCCGTGTATTTTGAAAAAGAATTCGAGAGCGCGATCAAAGACTTCGGCATCGAACTCGATTACCGCCATCAGGCGGAAATGTACCGCTCCGGAAAATACACCGAACACATCATCACCGCGCTGAAAAAACGCACCGAGATTTTCGACATCCTCGCCAGTTTCCGTACGCAGGAAATCGCCGAGGGTGAGCGCGAAAACTACTATCCCGTCGCCATTTACTGCGAGAAGTGCCGCCGCGACACCACCCGTATCACCAGTTTGAGCAGCGACTGCATCCACGCTGAATACGAGTGCAAATGCGGACACAAAGGCTCCTTCAACTTTGAAAATGACCACGACTGCAAGCTCGCATGGAAGATCGACTGGCCGATGCGCTGGATGTACGAGCAGGTCGACTTTGAACCCGGCGGCAAAGATCACGCCAGCCCCAACGGAAGTTATCAGACCAGCAAAGTCATCTCCGAAAAGATCTTCGGTTTCCCCGCCCCCATCTTTCAGGGATATGAGTTTATCGGTATCCGCGGCTGCACCGGCAAGATGTCCGGTTCCAGCGGCCTGAACCTGACTCCGGCGACTCTGCTCAAGATCTATCAGCCGGAAATCATTCTGTGGCTCTACAGCAAATCCGCTCCCAACAGAGCTTTCGACTTCTGTTTTGACGAGGGCATCCTTGCCCAGTACCGTGAATTCGACAAGCAGTACAGCGACTTTATTGCCGGAAAAGCCAACGAAGTTACCAGTGAGATCATTGAACGCTGCCTGACCAGTGACAAAGAGGTCAGCACGGTTCCGATGAACCTGCTGGTTCAGCTCGGTTCGGTGGTGAATTTCCGCAGTGATCTGGTGAAGATCCTCTTCGAGAAGATCGGCTACGACTTCGCGCAGGACGTCATCGACACCCGTATCGAACTTGCCAAGTTCTGGGTCGAACAGTGCGCTCCGGAAATGAAAAACACCATCAACACCTACCGCAACTGGGACGCCTACAATAACTTCAATGATGAGGAAAAGGCCGATATCGCCGCTCTGCACGCTTTCCTTGCCGCCGGAAACTACGACCTCGATTCTCTGCAGACCGAACTCTACGATATCATCAAGCGCAACTTCCCTGCCGGAACCGATTTTTCCGTCGATCCCTTCAAGAGCGATGTCCGCAAGAAGCAGGCGACTTTCTTCGCCAACGCCTACAAGCTCCTGATCAACAAGGATGCCGGTCCGCGTCTTTACCTCTTTTTGTTTGCCATCGACAAGAGCCAGTATCTGCACCTGCTGGACTTCTCCACTCCGCGCCGCGAAGAGGAGGTCGCTCCGCAGATCGAAGTTGTTGTCGAGGAGGAAAAAACTGTCGAATACGGCGAACCTGATCCGGTCAAGCCGTTCAAAGAAGACATCACCTTTGATGATTTTGCCAAACTCGACCTGCGTGTCTGCAAGATCGTCAAGGCATCCGAGATCCGCAAGTCCCACAACTGCCTGAAGCTGACGCTCAATGATGGTATCGGTGAGCGCGTGATCGTTTCCTCGATCAAGGAGTACTACAAGCCGGAGGAACTCATCGGCAAAAAGATCATCGTGCTGGCAAACCTCGAGCCCAAGCGCATTACCGGAGTCACCAGCGAAGGTATGCTGCTCGCCGGAACCAACAACGCCTGCGGCTGCAAAGTGATCTTTGTCGACGACGCCGTTCCGGAAGGAACCTGCCTGTATTAAGGTACGACGCTGTTCCGGAGAAAATCACCGGAACGGTGTAATTGAATATATTACAAATGAGAGATTTTTGCCGCAAACGGCAGAAATCTCTTTTTTATTCCGGAAAACGCGAGACTTCCTTTACATCGGGCGGTCAGTTTTTTCACAACGATTTAACAGGATAAAAAAATTGCGGATACTGCTCTCGGCAATATCCGCAACTTTTGTTTCCGGTTGTTTTCCGGATTATTTCACGCCCGCTCTTTTGAGCAGCGCACCGATGCACACCACTTTTACGCAGATGCAGAAGAGATCCATCGCGCACTGCAGCTCCTCTTCGGTCGGGCAGGAGGGGGCGATTCTGATGTTGGAGTCACGGGGATCGATACCCAGCGGGAAAGTTGCTCCGGCATTGGTCAGCACCACTCCGGCTTCAGCCGCAAGTTTGACCACCTTTCTGGCGCATCCGGGGAGAGTATCGACTGCGACGAAATATCCGCCGCGGGGGTTGTTCCAGCTGGCAAGTCCGGTTCCGCCCAGCTCACGGGTGAGCGTGTTGGTGACGATCTCGAACTTGGGACGCAGGGAGTCCGCAACTTTTTTCATGTGAACTGCGGCATTTTCCGGAGTCTTGAGGAACTCCAGAGTGCGCAGCTGATTGAGTTTGTCAGAGCCGATGGTCTGGAATCCGATACGGCGGAGAATCTCTTTGCGGGAGGCGGGGCCTGCCGCCATCATCGCCACACCGCCGCCCGGGAAGGTGATCTTGCTGGTCGAGAAGAAGTAATACGGACGCTCCGGATTACCGGCTTCAGAACAGGCGGTGAGGATATTTTTGAGCTTGGTTTCGCCGTAGAGGTGGTGTACACCATAGGCGTTATCCCAGAAGATTTTGAAGTCAGGCGCAGCGCACTCCATCTTCGCCAGACGCTCGACGGTCTCGTCGCTGTAGCAGATTCCCTGCGGATTGGAGTAGAGCGGAACGCACCAGATACCTTTGATGTCGGCATCTTTTTTGACCAGCTCTTCAATCACATCCATATCAGGACCGGTCGTGGTCATCGGGATGGTGATCATCTCAAAACCGAACTCCTGGGTGATCGCAAAGTGGCGGTCATATCCCGGGCTCGGGCAGAGGAATTTGGGCTTTGCACAATCTCTCCACGCCGGATATCCCGGTGCGCCGAACATCATCAGGCGCATGATGGAGTCGTACATCATATTCAGACTGGAGTTGCCCCCGACAATAATGCTGTCTGGATCGATATCGAGCCACTCACCGAAAAACTTTCTCATTTCAGTAAGACCGGCGAGCTGACCGTAGTTACGGGCATCCACTCCTTCGGAAGTGATGTAGCTTTTCAGAGTATTCATTGCATCGTTGCAGATGTCGAGCTGCGCTGCCGCCGGACGGCCGCGTGACATATCCAGTTTCAGGCCGCGCGCACAGGCTGCCTCATACTGGCGCACTGCCTCGTTGTACAGCTCCTGCAAAACTTCAGGTGAGCAGCTGCTTAATTCTTCTGACATAGTTTTATCTCCGACAAGAGTGTCTGTAATTTATTGCTGACAAAGGCGTGTTCCGTACACAGGCACACACCAAGCTCATAATATAGCACAATAATAGCAAATATTCAACAAAAAAATAAGGAAAACTGAAAAATCTGCCTTGCGCCGCCTCCGGCAGAGGATCATATAAACTGCTGACTGTTCCGGAGATTGGCAAAAAATCTGCGGTTTTTTATATATAAACGCTTGCAATTTATGTAAATGTGGTGTAGATTGCCTTTGACGAAGATTTAACGATCTCAATGCAGCGAGAGGAGGGTTTATGGTCTGTCTGAATCATCCCGATGTTAATGCCGTGGCCAAGTGCAGTGCCTGCGGCAAGCCGCTTTGCGCCGAATGTGTAATGATATTCGACAATCAGAAATACTGCTCCGAAGCCTGCCACCTCAAAGGACTGGCCTCCCGGCTCCGCACTGCTGAAGTCATCAGCGAAAAGAGAAAAACCGGAAAGAAGAGCGGATTCAGGAAATTTGTCACACTCCTCCTTATCCTTGCCGCTGCAGCCGGAGCCGCATACTTCTATACCCGACACAAAAAAACGATCGACCGGCATGCCGTTTCAGGTTTGGAATCAGTCAAAGCGAAAACCGGAGAGGCGATCCGTGAGGGCCGGGAGTCGATGCCGAAATCCAGTAAATACAAACAGCACCGGGAAAATCTGGTCAACGACAAATGACGGCAAGTCCGCCAGAAGTGAGGTCATAGAATGAAAGATATCCTGATTCCCAAAGTAAACACTGCAAATTGGATATGGAACAGTACCTCATCGGGAACTCCGGAAGAGTTCGTTCTCTTCCGCAAGGAGTTCGCCTGCGATACTATCGGCGGCGAAGCCACACTGCGCATAGCTTCACCCTGCTGCTGCCGCATATTCATCAACGGGAAAAGCGTCGGCTTCGGCCCTGACGCCCATCCTGAACGTGATCTGGTGTATGCCGAGACCTTCGATATTTCCCCTTACCTTGAGTGCGGAAACAATGTCGCAGCCATCCTTGCGTGGCACGATCAGGAAAATACCGACTCCCCTGCCGTCTGGTGCGAAATAGAACTCAACAGCACCATCCGCAGCCGTGCCACCACCAGAATCAGCACCAACGGAGAGTGGGAATGCGCGCCCGGAAGCCTCTGGGCCGGATGTTCTCCGCACCTCGTTTTCCGCAAAACCGCAGGCTACCGCCACTACACCGGAACCATCCCTGACGCCTGGTTGATGCCCGGAACTGCAGGCGACGCAAGATGCTGGAAAACTCCGGATATCGTCATCCCCTCCGGCAAATACTGCGCCGCACTCGAGAAGAGTCTGCTCACACCGCCGACCACCGGAGCCGAAGAGATGTTCCTGCAGCCGCTCTGCCGCGGAAAAATCACTGCGCTGCCCGAGTACACCAGAGTTGAAATCCCCTCCGGCAACCGCGCCGCCATAGGATACCTCTTCAGCGAAAACGGCGGTGAAGAAAAGTGTTTCATCCGCAGTTCCGGCAGAATCAAACTCTACATCAACGGAGAACTGGTAACAAAGGAAGCGGGCGATATCATTCTGCCCACCCGGCAGGGATGGAACGAACTCCAGCTCTTCTGCACCCAGTCGGCAAAACGCCAAGATGTGGAAATAGAGTTCACGCTGCCGGAGCGGCACAGCAACCCTGTCCACGCCACCCCCGATGCCGGATCTCCCGTCGGTTGGAGCATAACCCGTCCGCTCAAGATGAGTTTCGACGCCTCCAGCTGGATCTTGAGAAGCGATACTCTCATCGACGGAGTATTCAAAGTGGTCAAATCCCGTTTCCCCGATGACGGAGAACTTCTGCGCCGGGGAACATTTGCCATCGAAGAAAATGCTGCCGACTACTCGACGCTCAACGGCGGGGAGTGTGTCATTTACGAGCTTGATGAGTGCCGTTACGGATTCCTGCACGTTTCGTTTTCTGCTCCGGAAGATGCGGTCATCACCATCTCTGCCGGAAGCGTCCGCAGTGAAAACGGTCTGGTTTCCTCCGGCGGCGATACCGGAGCCGACATCCGCATATCCAATATCAGCGGCAGCAGCAGCGAGTACCGCATGCCTCTGCCGTGTGACTGCAAATATGTGGTCATCAAGGCAAGCGGACTTCTTCAGCACAAGGTTGAAATCCACTCTGTGAGCTTCTGGGAGCTTGCCCGCAGTGAGTTCAGTGATCCGGGCTTTTCCACGTCAGACGAATTTCTCAACCGGATGTGGGAAAACGGCTGCAATATGCTGCGCCGCAACTGCGCCCGGGTGATGATACGAGCGGCACGTCCGGTGGCAAACAGTTTTCTGTTCGACAGCTATATGCGCTCATTGAGCGTGGCCACCCTTACCGGAAACAACGAATACATCACCGGCCAGCTGCGCCGCTGTCTGGATGCCCAGCTGGAAAACGGTGCAATTCCTGCGCTCTCCGGTGGCAGACGTTCCGGACACCAGCTGCCGCACCTGCTCTTTCTGCCTGCGTGGATCAACGATGCCTACCGCTACTGCACCGACAGAAATCTGCTCGCCCGCTGGGTGGAAAAACTTGATCTGGTCAGAGAGTTCTACGAGAGCCTGCTCGACACGGAATGCTTCCTGCTGCGGACTCCGGAAAACTGGGACCGCACCGCCAGCCGCATAAGCGTTATCGACTTCGGCGATCCGGATAAGTATTACAGCAGCTTGTCGGCTCTCTTCTGCCGCTTTCTGCTCAATGCGGCGGAGTGTTACCGCTGCGCCGGACTTGATGAGCACTCCGAACACTGCCTGATAACCGCCGGAAACGTAGCCAACGCCCTGCGCTGTTACTGCTACCTGCCGGATAAACACCTCTTCACCACAACTGCGGTTGAAGAGGGCGGTGAGATCCCGGCATGCGACGCCTTCACCAACTTCTGCATGCTCTACTCCGGAGTCATGGACAGCGAAGATTATCCTGTGGTATTTGAGGAGTTCCTCAACCCCGCTGCTCCTTTCGACAAAAAGGGCGAGATCCGCTCGGCGTATTTCAACGCTCTGCTCTGCGAAACGCTTTTCGCCATCGGCAGCCGCAAATATGTGATGGATTACACCCGGGATTTCTGGCAGAAGGTGTTCGATGCCGCAGAGTCCCCCGCCCGCAAGGCAGGCGAAGCCTATATTGCGCCCAACATCTTTCTGCAGCGCAATATTCTCGGCGTGAGGATGAGCGACAGCGGACAGACCACGGTGTTTTTCCGCCCGGCATACGATCTGGTCGGAAAAGCCTCCGGAGTCGTTCCGTTCCCCTGCGGCAGGTTGAGGGTTGAGTGGGAGGTCTGTGACGACGGTCATTTGAGTGTCCTGCTCGATGCCAATGTTCCGCTCAAGGTCGTGCCTGAAATGAGTATGGAAAAACTGGGCGACACCGAATTCCAGCTCAGCGAGCAGATAACCCTGCTCCAGCCGCCGGATAATATTACTGACTATTGAGCTTGAATTAAAGATAAAGCAATAGTATATTATATAACAACATTTTCCGTCCGGTGCGCCGGGTGGAGCAAGAAATTTTCAGGAAAGGTTTTTGAAAATGGTCAGCTACAAAGAACTCGGACTGGTCAACTCCCGTGACCTGTTCAAAAAGGCTGTCGATGGCGGATATGCCATCCCCGCTTACAACTTCAACAACCTCGAGCAGATGCAGGCTATCCTGCAGGCCTGCTGCGAGACCCAGTCTCCGGTGATCCTCCAGATCTCCAAGGGTGCGCGTAAATACGCCAACCAGACTCTGCTCCGTTACCTCGCCCAGGGCGCGGTCGAGTACGCCAAAGAGCTGACCGGCGGCAAGGGTATTCCGATCGTTCTGCACCTCGACCACGGTCCGGACTTCGAGACCTGCAAGAGCTGCATCGAGTTCGGTTTCTCCTCTGTCATGATCGACGGCAGCCATCTGCCCTACGAAGAGAACGTTGCCCGCACCCGCGAAGTCGTTGAGTTTGCCCACAAGTACGATGTCACCGTCGAAGGTGAGCTCGGTGTTCTCGCCGGCGTCGAAGATGATGTCAAGAGCGAGCATCACACCTACACCCGTCCGGAAGAGGTCGAGGACTTCGTCAAACGCACCGGCGTTGACAGCCTTGCCATCGCCATCGGTACCAGCCACGGTGCCT
>JAZQTR010000089.1:0-23258 GCA_045630865.1 Victivallaceae bacterium | reverse complement strand
CGCTTTTAATCAGAAACACATCCACCCGCCGACAGGCGGCAACTTCACAAGTGGAGCGTAAGCGAAACGTCTTCACAAGAGAGCGAAGCGAACGACTTCACAAGCAAGGCTTCCGGAGTTTGGTGAAGATGTGAAGAAAACCTTCGGTTTTGAGTGAAGAGCTTTTGTTGGCACAAAAGCGTGAAGAGAAGCCTTGCGGCTTCGTTCGCCATTTTCATTTTCGTTTAAAATGAAAATGGCGGAGAGAGAGGGATTCGAACCCTCGGTACCCGTGAGGATACAACGATTTTCGAGACCGTCGCCTTCGACCACTCAGCCATCTCTCCGCTGTTTGTCCGTTAAATATACCACCCTTTTTCCGGAAAGGCAAAAATTTTTTACGTTTTTTTTGACTTTTTTTTGAAAAAACCCTCCCCATAAGCTACATTATAGCTGTGATATCTAATTTTTTACAAGGAGTCCATCATGGAAGTCAAATTTTATAACACCCTTGAACGCCGCATTATGCCTTTCAATGCCATCAATGGCAAAAATGTCGGAATGTATACATGCGGCCCAACCGTCTACAACTTCGCCCATATCGGAAACTTCAGAGCATACACTTTTGAAGATATCCTCCGCAGAACCCTCGAATTCTTCGGTTACAACGTTTCCCAGGTGATGAACCTCACCGATGTCGATGACAAAACCATCCGCGATTCCCGCAAAGCCGGTATTCCGCTCCGCGACTTCACCAAAAAGTACAAAGATGCGTTCTTTGAGGATATCAAAACCCTCAACATCGAACCCGCGGGCGTATATCCTGCCGCCACAGATCATATCCCTGAAATGATCTCCCTCATCCAGACTCTTATGGATAAAGGTTACGCATATCAGGCTGAAGATAAGTGCATCTATTTTTCCATCGACAAGTTTCCGGAATACGGCAAACTCGCCCGCATCGACCGCGAAAACCAGCGTGCAGGTGTCCGCATCAACTCTGATGAGTATGCAAAAGACTCCGTAGCTGACTTCGCCCTCTGGAAAGCATGGGATGAAAATGACGGCGACGTCAAATGGGATAGCCCCTGGGGTCCCGGACGCCCCGGATGGCACATCGAGTGCAGTGCCATGTCCTGCAAGTACCTCGGAGATGCCTTTGACATTCACACCGGCGGTATCGATAATATGTTCCCGCACCATGAGGACGAAATCGCCCAGAGCGAAGCTGCAAGCGGTCACAAGTGGGTCAACTACTGGCTCCACTGCGAACACCTTATGCTCAACGGCGAAAAGATGTCCAAGTCCCTCGGGAACTTCTACACCCTGCGCGACCTGCTCGCCAAAGGATGGACCGGACGCGAGATCCGCTGGGTGCTTATCGGCGCACACTACCGCAAAAAACTCAACTTCACCTTTGACTCCCTCGCCCAGGCCCGCGAAACCCTCAACCGTTTTGCCGATCTCTTTAACCGCCTGCGCAGTGTTTCCAAAGAGGGTGACGGCAGCGAAATAGCTTCCATCGTCACCGGAAAGATGAACGAGTTTGAAATCGCCATGGCGGATGACCTTAATACCGCCGCTGCAATCGCTCCGCTCCACGAACTCACCCGCGCCGCCAACAAGCTTGCCGACGCAGGAAATCTCACCAAAGCCGGTGCAGAACTCGTTCTCGAAGCGTTCCGCAAATTCGACACCATTCTGGGATGCCTCGATGTCGATGCTGTTCCCGTTGTCGAAGAGATTCCGGCGGAAGTCACCGCCCTCGCCGAACAGCGTGCCGCAGCCCGCAAAGCCAAGGACTTCGCTGAAAGCGACCGCCTGCGCGATGAGATAGCAAAGCTCGGATACATCATCAAAGATGCTCCCGGCGGAGTTTATGAACTCAAAAAAGCGTAATTTTCAATACAGAAAAAGGAAAATAAAAATGCTTAAAGGTGTACCGCGTATTATTCCGCCGGAACTGCTCAAGATCCTCGCCCAGATGGGACACGGTGACGAGCTGGTTATTTCCGATGCACATTTTCCCGCTCACTCCATCAGCAGCAACGTTGTCCGTGCCGATGCGGTCAGCTCCCCTGAAATGATGAAGGCGATCATGAAACTTATCGAGCTTGATCAGTACGTTGAAAAACCGGTCATGCTCATGGAACCCGTTCCCGGTGATGCCGTTGATCCGGAACTCCTTGCCGAAATCAAAGCCAACCTCGGAAAAGATGCCGACCGTATCGACTACATCGAGCGTTTTGCGTTCTACGAGAGAGCCAAACAATCCTTCGCCGTCGTCGTCAGCGGCGAGACCCGTATCTACGGCAACATCATCATCAAGAAGGGTGTTACCCAGGAGTAATAAAATACTCTGACAAAAAAATCCCGGACAACACAAGCTGTCCGGGATTTTTTATACCCTGATTGACTACTTTATATAGTCAGGAACATCGGTACGGAACGGAACTGCCGGAAAACCCTCTTTGTTATAAAGATTGGGATCTACCGGATATGCCGCCCACGCATAACGCACCGCAACCGGCTCTTTGACCAGTGCGGAACTTACCACGACCGTATTGCCGTCAAGCACAGCATCCGCCCAGACAAATTTACCATCTTTTCCGGCAACAGCAAAACAGTTAAGTTTTTCTCCCCTGACCACAAGTCCGGAACCGGTTCCGGCAAAGGATATACGCGCCCTGCCGTTCTCAAGCTTCATCGATTTGAACACAGGGCCGGAGGTCACACCGCAGTATCCGTAAGCCAGGCGCATCGCCTCTTTTGCCATACGGCAAGCCAGTGTCTGCTTGTTCGCCGGATGGATATCCGAGTGGTCACCGATATCGATTGCCACACCCATTCCGGTATTGGGGACAGCCAGCGTCGCCGTCTGAACTTCACGCAGCGCGGAAAATCCACGGTCGTTGGGCTGAATGGTCTTGAGGTACTCCATCGAAAACGGCTTCGCCGGAGTGTGACGCTCAAATGCCGCCAGCTGGGCAAAGATAAATGGCATAGAATCGTCTCCCCACTTGGTGCGCCAGTCGGAGATCAGAAGCGGATGGAGGATCATATAATCTTTAGCATTTCCGGCATTGGCGCAGCCCTGATACCAGATGAATCCGCGCATGGGATAAACAGTCCAGGCGTTGACCATAGCATTGTAGAGCGTTGCCGGAAACTGCTTGTTGGAGAGGTTTGCCGGAATTGCGTCAGGACGGTTGCCGACTTTCTTCATATCGGCGGCGAACTCCATTTTCATCAGCCAGTTTCCGGAAATATCAAATATTCTGCCGTTTGAAGCCTGAACAAATCTCTTTCCGGTAAATCCGCCGACACCGCTGATGTTGCTCAACCGGACGGCGATGAGATTTTTTCCTGCTTTGACCAGCTTGCCGGGAACGGTATAGGAGCGGATTTTTTCCCAATATCCGGAAACGTCAGCAGAAACAGCTCCGATCTTGACGCCGTTGAAAAAAGTTTCATCAAGATCATCTATCGCACCGAGTACGACTTTCAAACTCTTACCGGCAAGTTCAGCCGGAACGTCTATCTCTTTGCGGAACCAGAAAACTCCGGGGACACTGCAGATGCTTTCTGCAGGAGTGACCTTTTTCCAGTCAGCTGTACTGATATTCTGCTTTTTCCATGACTCCGCCGCGCGGCTCTCTTTTTCGTAGGTCTTGTAGAATCCTTTGAGCCATTTTACTCCGGCAAGACGCATATCTTCCTTGATTTTTTCAATAGCTTTAAGAGCATCACCCTTTTCGGCGATATTTATGGTTTCGACCTCTTTCCGGTTCAGAGATTCAAACCCTGCCTTGCTTATCCACGCTTCGATACGGGTTCCGCCCCAGCTTGAATTGACCAGTCCGACCGGAACATTCAGCTCACGGAAAAGTTCCCTGCCGAAGTAATAGCCGCAGGCAGAAAAGGGACCGACTGTATCAGGTGAACAGACCTGCCAGCCGTTGGAAGTAACAACTTCGTTTTTTTCGATGCCGGCAGAAATCGTGTTCCTGACCTGAAAAAGGCGGATCTGCGGCCATTTGGCGGCGGCAGCTTCCTGTGCACCGTTTTTGCTGCACCAGAAACGGTGTCCGGCGACCGGCATCGCCATATTTGACTGACCGGAGCAGAACCACACTTCGCCGATAAGGACATCTTCAAACACGATTCTGTCTGCTCCGACCTTACCGGAAACAGTCACGGTATAGGGACCACCTGCAGTCATCGCGGGCAGGATGGCTTTCCAGTTTCCGGCTTTATCGGCAACGGCATTGACGCTGTTTCCGCCGATGCAGACCTTCACGCTTTTCCCCGGAGCGGCAGTTCCGGCAATAACGATCGGCTTCTTCTGCTGAAGCACCATGTGGCTGCCGTAAATGTTGCGTACTGTGAACTTTTCTGCATCTCCCTCCTGCACTGTTGCACATCCGGCAAGCGTCAGAAGGCAGCATACTGCCATGAGATAAAAATTCTTTTTCATGATCTGTTGTTTTCCACCATGTTGTTCTATAGATAAAAGTGTGTTACGAATATAGCACAGAACGCTCTTTTTTTCAAATAAGAGCAAGAGTTTTATACTGATAAAATATGCCGGAACACTTGACAGAACAGTGATTTTGAGCTACATTATCCGAATAGCAAATCCAACTTTTATCAAAAGAGTGTTATTTATGGAAAACAACTACAGCATCCGCAGTCTTGCCGCTGAAATCGGCAAGGATCCCAAGAATTTCACCAAGTGTGATATCATCAAATTTATCTGTGACAATGATATCCGTCACATCAACTTCCAGTACCCCGCCGGTGACGGCAGACTCAAGACCCTGAACTTCGTCATCAACGATCTGGATTACCTCGAGGAGATTCTCTCCTGCGGTGAGCGCGTTGACGGCTCCAGCCTCTTCCCCTTCATCGAAGCAAACAACAGCGACCTCTATGTGGTTCCCCGCTTCAGAACTGCCTATATGGATCCCTTCTGCGAGCTGCCGACCCTCAACTTCCTTTGCGCCTTCTTCAACAAGGACGGAAATCCGCTGGAAAGCTCTCCGGAGTACACTCTCCACAAGGCCTGCGAAGCCTTCCGCAAATCAACCGGCATGGAGTTTCAGGCCATGGGCGAACTCGAGTACTACGTCATCGCTGAAGATGAGGAGTGCTACCCCGCCGTCGATCAGAAGGGCTACCACGAGTCAGCACCCTATGCCAAATTCGGTGAGTTCCGTCAGCTCTGCATGAACTACATCGCCAAAGCCGGCGGCAAGATCAAATACGGACACTCCGAAGTCGGCAACTTCACCATTGACGGCAAGATCTACGAGCAGAACGAGATCGAATTCCTGCCGGTCAACGCCGAAGAGGCTGCCGAGCAGCTCACCATCGCCAAGTGGATCATCCGCAACCTCGCTTATCAGGAGGGTCTGGATGTCACTTTCGCTCCCAAAATCACTGTCGGCAAAGCCGGTTCCGGTCTGCACGTCCACTTCCGCGTGGTCAAAGACGGCTTCAACCAGATGCTCAAGGACGGAGCTCTTTCTGACGATGCCAAACGCGCCATCGCCGGTCTCATGATGCTCGCCCCCTCAATCACCGCCTTCGGCAACACCAACCCCACCAGCTACTTCCGTCTGGTCCCCCATCAGGAGGCTCCGACCAACGTCTGCTGGGGCGACCGCAACCGTTCCGTTCTCGTCCGTGTTCCGCTCGGCTGGACCAGCCAGAAAGACCTCTGCAGCCAGGCTAACCCCGGAGAGCCCTCCGCCAAGTATGACACCACCCAGAAGCAGACCGTCGAGATGCGTTCTCCCGACGGCTCCGCCAACGTCTATCTGCTGATTGCCGGACTGGCTGTCGCCTGCCGCCACGGTTTCGAGAGCGCAAATGCCCTCGAAGTCGCCGAGAAGACCTACGTCAACGTCAACATCCACAAGGATGAAAACAAGAGCATCCTCGACACCCTGAGCGTCCTGCCTGACAGCTGCGCCGCCTCCGCCGACTGCCTCGCCGAACAGCGCGGCATCTACGAGGCAGAGGGCGTATTCGCTCCCGCCATGATCGACGGAATCATTGCCGGACTCCGCGCATTCAACGACCGCACCCTGCGCGCTGATATCGGCAACGACCAGAAGAAGATTCTTGCTCTCGTCGAAACTTATTTCCACTGCGGATAAGAGCTTTTACAAGCTCCCCTTCCCTGCATTGGGTGATTGAAATGTAATTTCAAACTTCCGGCACACTCTCTTTTATCAACCAGAAGAGGTGTGCCGGATTTGTTTATAGAAAGGAAAAAACACTATGCGTACCTGGATTGTCAACGGAAAAGTTTTCACTGCAGTATCTCCGGAACCCCTCGATGCTGATATCCTCATCGCAGACGGCAAGATCGCAGCTCTGGGCAAGTGCGACAACAACGGTGAGATCATCGACGTCAAAGGCAAATATGTCTATCCCGGACTGGTCGAGGCCCATTGCCACCTCGGTCTTGAGGGATTCGGCTTCCGTTACGATGAACAGGACTACAACGAGTACACCGAGTGCGTCACTCCGGAACTCAATTGCATCGACGCTTACAACCCGATGTGCGAAACCATCACTCACGCCCGCAAAGGCGGCGTGACCTGCGTTGCGACCGGTCCCGGAAGCAGCAACGTTCTGGGCGGAAACTTCATTGCCGTCAAAACTTACGGTAAATGTGTCGATGACTCTCTGGTCAAAAATAAAGTCGCTATGAAGTGCGCTTTCGGCGAAAATCCCAAGAACCTTTACCGTGGCAAGACCATTTCCAGCCGTATGACCAACGCCGCAAAACTGCGTGAAGCTCTTTTCAAAGCCAAAGAGTATATGAACAAACTCGATGCCGCAGGCGACAATGCCGAAAAGCGTCCGGACTACAATATGCGTCACGAGGCCCTGATTCCTGTCCTGCGTGGCGAGATTCCGCTGAAAGCGCACGCTCATCAGGCAAACGATATATTCACCGCTATCAGAATTGCCCGTGAGTTCAACGTGAAACTCACCATCGAACACTGCACCGAGGGACACCTGATTGCCGAAGCTCTTGCCGGAGCGGGCTATCCCGTTGCAGTCGGTCCGACTCTCACTCACGTCAGCAAGCCGGAACTGCGCAACAAAACTTTTGCCACAGCTGGTGTCCTGCACCGTGCCGGATGTCAGGTGTCAATCATCACCGACTCTGCTGTTATTCCCCAGCAGCACCTTGCCCTCTGCGCCTCACTGGCGGTAAAGGGTGGTCTGGATGAATTCGCCGCTCTTCAGGCGATCACCATAAATGCGGCAAAACACGTCGGTATCTCCGACCGTGTTGGAAGTATCGAAGTCGGCAAAGACGCCGATATCATCGTGTGCAGCGGCAACATCCTCGACACCAAGACCCAGGTCGAAATGGTGTTCATCAACGGAGAACTTACCGACTGAACCACGCTTGAAATGCACCCCGAAAGTTGAACTCAACCGAAGGGTGCTTTTTCGATGGTAAGATATTGTCCCGGCTGTTGTGAACAAATCTTGCCATCCGGGGATACAAACAAAACGTTTTGCGCATTTGGCAAAACATCAGTTCTATGGCATGTTTCGAGATTATGAAACAAGAATGACTATTTAAAACAGGAGAACAAGACTATGAAATTCCGTATGGTTCATAATAATCTGAATGTTTTTGATCTGGATAAGAGCATCAAATTCTATCAGGACGCCTTTGATATGCACGAAGTGCGGCGCATCAACGCCAAAGACGGCAGCTTTATCATCGTTTATCTGGAAGACGGTAATTCAAGCCATCAGCTGGAACTCACCTGGCTGCGTGAAATGGATCGCCCCTACGACCTCGGCGATAACGAATTTCACTTGGCTTTCAAGGTCGATGATTACGAAGGAGCCCATAAACGCCACGAAGAAATGGGAGTTATCTGCTACGAAAATCCGGAAATGGGAATTTACTTCGTGACCGATCCGAACAACTACTGGCTCGAAGTTATTCCTGAAAAGCGGTAATGGGATATTCTTGTCACAACCGCTTTGTCCAATAACTACCGGTTGGCAACCGTGCCTGAACGTCATTGAGAAGAGAAAATATTGGACTGCCCTGTAAACTTATTCTATTATGCTGATCAAATCTGTATGGAATAAACTGCGCTTTCTTACTGACGATAGCAAATTCACTCTCTTTACAAACAGAGATATTCTGCGTCTGGTCATTCCGCTCTTTTTTGAACAACTGCTCTTTTTCCTGGTGGGCAGTGCCGATACGCTTATGGTCGCCGGATTGGGCGAAGCAAGCGTGTCGGCGGTATCCCTTGTCGATATGTTCAACAACTGCATCGGAAGTGTCTTTTTTGCTTTGGCTACAGGCGGTGCAGTCGTTGTGTCACAATATATCGGAGCCGGAAGCCTTACCAGAGCAAGAGAAAGCGCGAAACAGCTTCTGGGTGTCGTTCTGGTATCCGGAATAGCGGTACTTCTGGCAGGAGAGCTGTTCCTGACAGATATAGTCCGCCTGCTCTACGGAAAGCTTTCTGCCGACGTTCACACTGCGGTTTTGAGTTATTTCAGAATCACACTCCTGACAATGCCTGTCATAGCTGTTTACGGCGGATGTACCGCTCTTTTCCGGGCGATGAACCGCACGAAAACCACTATGTACATCTCTTTTTTGAGCAATATTGTCAATGTTATCGGAAATGCACTGCTTATTTATCTCTTCAAGTGGGGTGTCGCCGGAGCGGCATGGGCAACTTTATCAGCCCGCCTGACTGCAATGGTGATAATTGTCATTCTGATCACCGACAGATCACGGAGTGTTTTCGTAGATTTCAGTAAAGGTTTCCGCGTCTCATGGAAATTCGTTAAAAAAATCCTGTTCATCGGTATTCCGGGGGGAATAGAAAACGGTGTTTTCCAGTTTGGCAGAGTGCTTGTTTTGAGTTTGATCGCCTCCTACGGGACACAGGAAATCGCCGCTAATGCCGTGGCCAATACCATCGACTACTTCGGTTGTGTATGCGGATGCGTCTTCAGTCTGGCAGTTGTCACTGTCGTCGGCAGAGCAGTAGGTGCCGGAAATGCCGATCAAATCCGCCATTATGTCGCCAAAATGATGGGGTGGACATACGTCACCCACATAGCCTGGAATATCCTGGTATTCGCCCTGACTCCTTTATTTATGCTGTGCTTCAGCAAAATTGACGCCGAAACCAAACAGCTGGCTTTCTATCTCATATTGATCCATAACGGACTGGGTATGTTCATGTGGCCGGCCTCATTTGTTTTTCCATGCATACTGCGCTCAATGAACGACGTCAGAGTGACCATGCTGATTTCAGTCGGCTCGATGTTTATCGTCAGAGTGGGCATAAGCTACCTTATCGCAAGCCGTCTAAACAGCGGTGTGCTCGCCGTATGGATCGCTATGGTATTCGACTGGATAGTTCGCATTACCGGCTTCTATTGGCGTTACAAATCAGGCGCATGGCTGCGTCTGGCAAACCTCAAAAGCTGAAGACTGTTCAGCAATCTGATACCTGTCCAGCTATTGCAATAATTGCAAACAGTGATCTGAAGAAATAAAAAAAGCATCCCGGAAACAACGTTATTCCGGAGATGCTTTTTCGTTTTAAGCAGCAGGGATGTTACCGCCGCTGCGCCGGGTATCAGTCGAGATACCTGATCTGGCGCAACTTGATTCTTCCGGTAAACGGATTGCAATCAAATGTTGCACGCATTTTGACTTGACCGGTAATATCATCAAAGTAGATATTTTTCTCGCTGTCATAATCAAGGGTTCCGATTTTGGTTTCAGACTCGCTTTCAACGAGCTTTCCGTCATTATCGAGCTTACTCACCTTGAAACCGCCGACATCATTGATAGTCTGGGCGACAATATCGATGTGGAACACGGTAACAAGTGCGGGTTCTGCTTTCAGCAGCGGCATAACCTTGGCGATAATCTCTTCACGTCTGGCATCAGTGAGATTATTGTTGTTCTTCTCATTGAAAACAGAGGTAAAGTGTTCCGCAATATCAGAGCGTGAAAGAAATTCATTGACTTCATCGTTTGCCTTTTTAATAACAGCCGCGGCAAAACCGGCGGCATCCACATCGTCTGTTCCACCGACGAAACTTGTTGGATCGTTATGTTTCTTCAAGTTGGCAAAAATTTCAGCGAAGATATTGCAGTCGGTGTTTGCGCCGGCATAATCGAATCCGGGATAATTGGCGCGGAGCATATTGATATCAAACAGTCCATAACTGACAGCGGAGGGAGTGAGTTTAACCATATCGAGGATATAAGCGTCACCATCTTTATAGCTCGAACCTGCAAAACCAACGTTTCCGGAGGTGATATAGCTGAATATGCTTTCCGGAGTAGTGCTGTTTTTACCCAGGTTGATGGTTTCCCACGCTGCACCGCGGTGGATCATTCCGAGCTCCCAGAAGCTCTCCATCGGTTTGTTGGCGATGTAAGCTGTGGAAATGCGCGTTTCACCCGTTGCGGCAGGATCATCAACATTTTCAATATCACTGTCAATGCTGTTGGCATCAGTAATATCAACGGCTGCAAGTCCGCTGGAAGTCATCCGCGGCTTTGCGGGATTTGAATAGGCGTTGACATATCCGTCAACACTTTCCGGAGTCATCAAGGTCTGGTCGATGCCAATCTTCATAGAGAGTTCACCGTTCGCACTGCCGAGAGAACTGACATTCGGAGTTCCATCGGTATTCATAACTTTGGGATCAAATACCCAGTCATTGAGTTTCCAGTTGTCACCGGTTGAATTTGCAGTTTTGTTGCTGCTTTTTGCATTGAGGTTCTGGCGCGGATCTTTGACTGACATGTTTCCGATCAGCCAATATTTGTTCAATGCGGCATCTGTCAACTCGATTTCTGAATTGGAAACATTCATTGCATCTCCAGGGAGACGGCTGTAATCAGCATTGGCAGTTCCACTTGTAAGGTGCAGACGCTCGTTGAAATTTATCTTGAGATTATTGATAGTGACCTTGAATTCTGCGATCTCATAACCTTCAGGAATACCGGTAAACTCAAGTCCATCGGTCATACTTACCGTGGCTCCAGTTTGGTATCCGGCAGCATAGCGGGAACCAGCAAAGTTACTGATAGTCATATCAGCAGTCCACGCAGCACTTTTCTCTGTGGAACTTACAGTATAGTCAGCAGAGGTACGGGAAGTACTGTCACCGGTTTTCTGAATCTGGGTAACCGTTCCGGATACAGTGAACGAAATGGAGGAAATTCCACCCGTAAGAGAATATCCGGAAGCAGAAAGTCCTCCGTAGATATCAACCAGCTCTGCAAACATTGTCGGGCTGAAGGAAAGATTCACCTTTTTGCCGCTCTTTTCTGCAGTAACCTTGATTCCATAGGCCAGCTCGTTAATATAAAAAGTCTTTTCATTTCCGGTATAACTGGGTGGAGTTGTTGTCCAGTTATCAGAATCACTGGTCGGATCACTGTCAGCGTCACAGTAATCAAGGAAGTTTGCGGCAATCTGTGATTTTCTTGATTGGATGTCTGAGAATGAAGCCGCGTTATTGGAAATCATGCCGAAGAAAAACGGTGTCATATAGTTATTCTGAGCTGTCAGATAACGCTTGTCGTAAACAGCTTCTTTATCCTTGCCAACACTTTCTTTCGCAAGTTTGTCCAATAAAAACGGTGTTATTACCGTATTGTCCTTTTTACCATCTCTTGTATCCTTTATCAATGCGCTCACCTTATCAGTCACGCCGTTAACATTGACACTCTGCCTCAAATTGTAACGGTGAAGGTACCAAACTTTTTTGCCGTGTTCAAGTTTGAACGCCTCGATATCTCCGGGCAGAACACCATCGCTGAAAATACGCTGTACCGCATCGTACTTCTCGCTGTCAATCACGCCGTTTCCGTCATAGAAACGACTCTTATTTGCGCCAGACACCAATTGGAACGAACCGACTATCGGGAGTGGATTTTTTGTTTCCCCATAGTTTCCAACATTTTTGCTCATTTCAGTCAAATCGTCTTTGAATTTTTCAAGTGATTCGTTAATCGCTTTGTTAATCTTTGAAATCTCAGAGTTAGAATCCAATTCAGTTTCTGGGAGCTTTTTCAAATCTAACTGCGAGAGTTCGGAAATCAGACCTGACGGAGATGTACTGAGCTTCTGCTCTCCACGCAAAAAGTAAGCAAGATTGATCCGGGTCGATGATGCCGGTGGCAATACACGGTAAGCAAAGCGTCCCACGATGGGATCATCAGATGAGTTGCCTTCGCGCACATAGATCCAATGGGGATTGCGCTTTGAATCTGAAATGTTGATGCTTGAATACCAGAGGATATATGGCTTTAAACTCCCATGCTCGCCCCCCGCGTAAACAGAACGGAGCGGCAGCAGAGTACCGAGCCTGTCATTCCTGACATTATCCGGAACCGAACTGTCACTGTCACTGCGACTGACAATGGCAGAAAAATCGACAGGAAGCCCAAGTGTCTGATTTGCTGTTCCTGTTTTGTCAGCTACAGTGTACACTCCTTTTTTAATATTATAGTTTTTTCCTGCCTGATCCCACTGCTGGTTCTGGTATTGCAGAATAACCAATGCTGCGTGGTTGACAGCAGACATGCCCAATGCCTTTGCGGCACTGCGATAGCTGTTATTGGATGCAGCTTTCTGACTCTGGAGAGACTCCATACTGAACGATACGCAGAGCAGTATCATCAGTGCAAGCAGTCCCAGGGCGAAGAGCAGAGCCACGCCGCTCTCATTTCTGCGGAGTTTCTTATTCATCACAGTTCCTCCTCTATATCATCGAAAGAAATCACCCGGCTGAACGTATATTCATGAGCCGAACGGAATTTATTCTTTGCCTTCTTTTCCTCATCATCACCTTCGGGCATCTTGCGCCAGGTAAGATAGTTATCCTGATTGTCGAACACTTTGAGAGTGATCTCAACAGCCATCGGACGGCTGTTTGTTGCGGCAGTAGCAGTCAGCTTGGTGAAAGTAAGACCGGAAACGGAACGGATTACCAGTTTGCCGCTGCCGGTTCCTACATCCAAAGCGTTCTTGTCAAACGCTTTGTTATTAAAGTTCTCTCCGGCCGCCTTTCCGGCGGGAAGCGCAGTCACACGAAGAAAACCATTTGGCTCACTACCTGTGCCTTCATCCAGATGGAGTTTGACGGCGTAGAGCCCAAGACCGCCGCGGGCATCAGTATCTTCAAGAGTACGGTTGCTGCTGGTAAGGAAAGTACAGCTGTTGTTTCCATTGCTTTTCGCACCGATGTAAAATCCGACGATTTGGTCAGAAGCAACACTGCAGGAAATCAACTCACTCATCAGATCCATTGCGATCCGGGCATTGGCGTAAGCATCGTTGCGCTCACGCAGAGTCTTCCAGACCTGACGGGTTCCTGAAAAGAAATTAAGCAACAATGTGAGCAGTATAAGAAACACACCCATCGACACCATAAGTTCGACGAGAGTGAAACGTTTCAGGAATTTGTTTGACTTTTTCATTATCACAGCTCCTTGAGGGGGTTAGTGATATACATCACAAAAACACGTTTATCGCGATCTTCATAATCCTTCTCAACCGGCCAGCTGAGTTCGAGATAAACCTTCATCGCAAAATCGTTGGTGTAGAGATCCTCACTGCCGGAACTCATGATTTTGTCAGTTTTCCAATCGCGATAATCTATCTGCGGACTCTCGGCCCAGATGCGTCCGATTATCCGGCACTCCGGAATTTTCACGCCGTCTATCTCTCGGCTCGGCATATAGCAGAATACCTGCGGAATGGTTCCCTCTTTATAATAAATGTGGGTATCTTCACCGGAACCTTTTTTGGTGGTTACAGAAAAACGCTGGAGCGAACTGGAATCAATATCCCAGTCTTTATCATTCACTTTGCTGTCTTCGGGCTTGGTACTCAAGCCGACACTCTTGAGGACGCCGGATGCAGCTGTACTTTTGTAGATTGCAGAAAGAATAACAGTCCGGTAAGTTCCGAGCATATACTCCGCCGCATCGGCGATATTGTTCTCGCTGATAGCAGCTTTCTTGGCATTGACTCCAACGGCAAAAAGTCCGAGAATGCCGGAAATTCCGAGAGCGATGACGACCATTGCCAGCGCGATCTCGACCATATTGAATTTGAATTTAGTCAACATAATCCACCCTGCCGGTAAACTGGTTTGTTCTCAAAAGACGGAAATCATCCTTCGAGATCTTTTTCAACTCTGCACCACCGCCTGCCTTCACAGCCACATCGGCGTTAGCAACAACAAGATACATGGACTCATTGAAACTCTCCCCGGTGGATTTGAACACCACGGCACATTTACCCTTGATGCCATCTTCCACCTCTTTTATTTCAACAAGCTCATCTATTTTCTCTACAGCTTCTGACGGCTTGCCAGTATCATCAGCACTCTTGTCTTTGGCATCATCAGCAACGACTGCTGCAACCAGAGCTGCACCATCGGGCTTATTCAGATAGCTGTCTGTTACCCAGCGTTTAAAAAACCATCCGCTGACCGGCTTTTTTTCACCGTTTTCGTTTGTAAGCTCCTTGGTTGTGTCCTCGACCTCTGCCAGACGATAGCCGCCGTAGGCAAAATCTGCGATACTGCTGTCGCACTGATCAAGCACAAAAATCACAGCAACAGGAACATTACGGCTGACTGCCGTTGACTGCGCCTGCTCCAGAGCGGTTTTGATATTGGACGTCATAACATCAACCTTGTTGTTTCCGGTCATTCTGCTGAAAGCTGGCAACGCAAGGCTCACCATCAACACCATAAGACCTGCCACTACCAGCAGCTCTATAAGTGTAAAACGTTTTTTTATTTTATACATACAATAGACTCCTGAAAAAATCCACAGTTTTCTGGCGTATTATACAACTCATCGCCCCTTTTTTCAAGTAAACTCCAGCAATAACTGCAAAAAAAATGAAAACTTTTTCTATTTTTGCAGTTCAAGAGCTGTTTTCAGGTAAAAGTCCATCATTATCTGTCAACAGAAAATAAAAAAAGCGCACCTCGCGGTACGCTTATCAAAAAACTGTTTTCAAAGAAAAGAAACCAGCAGAGCGACACTTACAATGATCGCTCCAAGCAAAATTGCACCGGCAACCAGCCAGACACCCTTTGCGCCGGAGCTGTCGTTGCGAACAGCCCCTTCTTCTGCTCTGCCCTGTACAGAATCACTGCTTGAAAACGCCCGCCAACGGCCAGCCATACGGTAATACTCCCATGCCAGACGGTCAAGCTCACGGGAGGAGCCATCAGCAGACAAATCCATTGCGTCAAGCTCGTTCTGATGCTTTTGGAGAAACTCAAGAAAAACAGCTGCCTCCTGACGCTTCTTTTCCATATTTTCAAGTTCAGCGGCAACACAGGAATAATCTCTGCGGATGCGTCCGGAAAGCTCTCTGCGGTCACGGTCAAGTCCGGGAGCGCGCGTCTGCATACGGGGTGCAGGCTGCGGAAGTCCTTGAGCAATATGAATGTCAGCACTCTTTTCTGCAGACAACTCCGGAACAACCGGGTTTTGAGCTGAAGATGGCATACTGCCGCCATCCGGAGCACCACTCTTGACAGGATTCTGACGCAGATTTTCCCGGATCTTGATCAAATTGTCGCTGATAAAGTTGTCTCTGGACATTACAACACCCGGAAGAGAAGATATTTATCAATAACGGATAAGCTGTGCGCCCCAGACAAGTCCGCTGCCGAAGCTGGCGAGAAGAGCAAGATCTCCACGCTGAAGCTTTCCGGTACGGACAGCCTCGTCAAGACCGATGGCAATCGACGCCGCACTGGTATTGCCGTAACGGGCAATGTTGCAGATCACCTGCTCATCACTGATTCCGATACGCTTGGCGACAGCCTGAATGATGCGGATATTAGCCTGATGAGGTATAACGCACTTTACATCAGTCGGTATAGATATTCCAGCCTCTTCTTCGACTTTGCGGCAGGCACTTACCATGGCGTTGACGGCAAGCTTGAAGGTTTCCTGCCCCTGCATATGGATATAATGCATACTGTTGGCGACGGTATCTGCACTTGCCGGATTGGCACTGCCTCCGGCGGGAAGTTTGAGTATATCGCCCCAGCTGCCGTCAGCATTCATATCGCTGGCAACCAGACCGGTATTATTACCGTCATCAACGTTTTCAAGAACAGCTGCGCCTGCACCATCACCGAAAAGAACACAGGTACTGCGATCCTCCCAGTTGACAATGGTGGAGAGCTTCTCTGCGCCGATTACCAGCGTATAGCGGTATTTTTTATTGGAAAGCATAATGCCGCAGCCGACCTCAAGCGCGGAAAGAAATCCGCAGCAGGCAGCTGAAAGATCGAAGCAGAATGACTTATCCAGTTTAAGCTTGTTCTGAACTACGGCAGCTGTATTGGGGAACGTATGATCCGGAGTACAGGTTGCAACAATAACCGCCCCGATCTGGGACGGCGCAACCCCAGCGGCTTCCATCGCCCGGCGAGCTGCCTCTGCCGCAAGATCTGAAGTATACTGATCATCGGCAGCGATATGACGCTCGGCAATACCGGTACGGGTGCGGATCCACTCATCACTTGTATCCACCATTTTTTCAAGGTCGGCATTAGTCAGGATACGCTCCGGAACATAAGAACCGGTACCGGCGATTTTGATACTCATTATATTACTCCAAACGTTATATTCCCCACCCTGAACAGCAGGAGTCTTTACTCTGCGGAAGAATCTGCGCCAAAAACCACATTTGCGGCCTTGATACGCTCAACGATCAAGTCATTGAGACCGAATTTGACGCACTCACCGGCAACCCTGATTGCATTGAGGACAGCCTTGGGATTGGACGAACCATGTCCGATAATAACAATGCCGTTGACTCCGAGAAGCGGCGCACCGCCGATCTCATCGGCGGAACCGAAAGCCTTGAGTTCAACAAAAGCATTCTTTGCAAGACTTGCTCCGATCAGACGGACAGCGTTCTTGCTCAAAACCTTCTTGAGCCAGTAAATGGTACTCTTTGCAAGTCCCTCGGCACCCTTCAAAAGAACGTTTCCGGCAAAACCGTCACTGACAAGAACATTGGCGGCTCCCTCGAAGACGGTATCCGCCTCGACGTTTCCGACAAAGTTGATCGGAAGTTCGCTCATTCTTTTGAAAGTATCTTTTGTAAGTTCACTGCCCTTGCTGTCTTCTCCGCCGACGCTCAAAAGTCCGATTTTTGGCGACTCGACCTTCAGGAGATATTCGGCATATATACCGCCCATGATCGCAAACTGAAGCAGATTGAGCGGAGTACAATCGGGATTGGCACCGGCATCAACAAGCAGGAAACGCCCCTCCTGCGCCGGCATACAGGCGGCAAGAGCAGGACGGTCGACTCCGGGAAGTGAACGCAGCATAACTTTGGTCGCAGCAACGGTCGCTCCGGTATGTCCGGGCGTAACCATGGCATCGACCTGTTTGTTTTTAAGCAGTTTGGCGCAGACGGTGATACTGGAATCCTTCTTCTGGCGCAGGGAAATCGTCGACGGATCCGACATCTCACAGACGCTCGCTGCGTGGACAAGCGAAATTCTGGGATCGTTTGCGATACCGTATTTTTCCAGATAGAAGCGCACCTTCTCCTCATGACCGACGAGCACATACTCGTAATCAGGATAGGCTGAAAGTGCGAGAGTGAGTCCTTCGATCACCACTCCGGGAGCATAATCGCCCCCCATTGCGTCAACTGCGATCTTCATAGTCAAAATTGCCGCACCTTTTTAAAAGATGCGGCATATCCTGAAGCATTACGCCTCGACGTTGAGAACCTGTTTTCCGTTGTAGTATCCGCAGGCACTGCAAGCGCGGTGGGGCATCAGCGGAGCGGAGCAGTTGGTGCAGAAAGTCGCCTGAACACCCTCGTAACGGTTGGCGGCTTTGCGCTGACGACGCTGCATACGTGGAGTTTTTCTTTTCGGAACTGCCATTTTGATATCTCCTTATATTATTTTATTGGCTTTTCGCTCTTAAAACACCCTGTCAACACAAAAAAGTATGTTGCAATCTTTAGAATATAGCACACAATCCATTATTTTCAAGCCTTTTGACTCACCCTGCCGTCAATTATCTTACTTTTTATCCCTGATCAGCCATGCGCAGATCATCGAGGGGATAAGAAACAGCATGAGAACCGCAAAAAGCGTGATATAACTGCTGACACCATACACACTGACACCACCGACATCAGTCGCCGGAAACATACCGATTATATAACCGGCAAGATCTCCGAAAAGCGCGACTGCCATATAGTTTCCGAAATTCATCAGACCGACAGCAAGGCCGAAATCACTACCGGAGTTGATGTTCCGCAGCAGGGGAATCGTCAATGCCGACATAGTGGCAGTTGCAGCAAGCAGACAGAAAAGCACAGCGCACAACCATCCTCCCCTTGCCAGAGCAAGTATAATGATCTGTCCGCCAAGAACCGTCAGCGAAACGAATGTTGCAATCCGGCAGAAAACGGCTTTGCGTCCGCCGAAAACAGAACTCAAATATGCCTGCGCCACTCCGGAAAATGCCGCTATAGCTCCGGTAACTGAAAAGACCAGCGCAGCACGCGACGGGGACATATCGGCAAAGTCCTCAAGATACTTTTTGCCGACTACGGTCTGGACAACGTAGAAAAGTCCGAAGTTCACCCAGTTGAAAATACAGATGTACCAGTTGCCCCTTTTGGAAATCACCTCTTTGAGTGAGCCGAATTTTCCGCTTGCCTCTTTTTCTGACGGAACGACTCCGATGGAAAAAGTACACCATACTATATATATAATAACCAATGCAAATGCAATGATCCTCAATGCATTTTCCCATCCGATAATCTGCTCGACGGCGATCAGCGGAGCATTGGCGACGACTCCACCGGCAAAACCTGCAATAAGGATGATTCCTATCGCCATACTGAACTTTTCGGAAAACGCCTCCATGGTCATCTGTACAATGCTCAAATAGAGGCATCCGGCACCAATTCCGGTCAGAATACGGCAGGCGTATGCAAGAGGAAAGTTGCCGGCAAACGGAAAAAGTACAGCTCCGGCGGCAAAGAGAAATCCTCCGACTCTCACCGTCTTAACCCACCCGAATTTGCCGATAAGGAAACCGACCGCAAGCTGCGCCCCGGCGTATACATAAGTAAATCCGGATCCCAGAGCCGCCACGCCGGAAGGGGTAAGGTCAAATGCCTTCTGAAGCTGGTTGAACAAAGCTCCGGGAACAGCTGATCTCTGTATATTGACAAAAAAGTACAGAACGGCAGCCAAAACGATAAGGGTAACCAGCCGCCATCTTGAAGTTTCTTTCATTATAACTTCCTCAAACTGATATTCTCTGTAATAATATAGCACAAAACCCACATTTTACAAAAGACAAGCCAATTTTAGAGGCAATTAATGAACAGGGCTTTTGTCTGCTTGCAACATAAGTTGTGTCATACTGACTCCGGTTGCGGCGGCAAGCTGCGCTACGGCTTTGCTGAACTCAATCACTGAAACAATCAACCGGCTTTGAGCTTCAATAAGAATATTCTGGGCTTCGTTCAAACGGGTTATCGTTTCTCTTCCGTTGAGATATTCACTGAAGACAAGGTCTCGCTGTTCACGCACCCAGCGGGCCATATCCCGGAAAACTCCGATCTGATACCTGGAGTTGAGACAATTTGAGCGGGCATCTCTGACCTCTGCGGCAATTTCCAGAAACTTCGCATTAAGCCCCCACATGGCGACTCTTTCAAGTGCCTCCTGACGCCTTATATTATTTATAGTATCAAACCCGCGGAAAAGATTCCATTTACTTTCGACTCCGTATGTAAATCCCCCCTGCCTGCTGTGAGCTCCGGAGTAACGATATCCTCCATACTGTGCATTGTATGTATCAAGAGAAAATTCAGAAAAAAGATGGATCACCGGAAAAAAATCAGCATAAGCCTTCTGTTTACTGCGCCAGGCGATATTCAATGCGATTTTTTCAGCTTTAAGATCCGGACGGTTGCTGACTGCAAGCTCAAGATAAAAGTTTTCATCATAAACAGGCGCAAATTGCTCTGCAGAGATTTCCTGAAGTTTTATCTTGTCAGGGAACTGCCAAATGTCACATCCCATTAACGCAGCCAGCGCATGCAGTGCGACCTGACGGCGATACCGGGCGTTACTTATATTGCTTTTCGCTCTGGCAGCAAGAATTCTGAAGTTGAGGACAGAAGCCATTGAAACGTGTCCATTCCGGAAACGCTGCTCCTCCTGTGCCAATGCGCTGTTTTGGAAATCAAGATCCTCTTCATAGATAACCACCTCTTCTTCAGATAAATACATATCGCAATACGCGTAAGCAACAGCACGCTCCAATAACCGTTTCACGTTTTTCTCGAGGGATTTGCTCTTGCGGTGTTCCTGCCGGGCAATAATAACTTCAAGCTCACGGGCAAATCCGTCAAACAGCAGAAAAGATGCCTGTAAGGTTCCAGCTGTCACAAAGTGATCGTTCTTTTTCATAACTCCGACCGGGGGATTTTTCAAATCCCATCCCCGGGTAAGAGTGTGTCCGAGTGAGTAGCCGGCATTGATTTCAGGAGCATACGCAGACAGGGCGCGGTAGTATCCATATTTTGCCGCCTGTACCGCTTGAGCGGCAGCAAGATTGGTCGGATTGTTGAGCAGTGCAGTTTCAACAGCTTTACAGAGCGTAAGTGTTTCCTCTGCCGGGAGCGTTACTACTCTTTTCCGTTCAGAAAATGTACGGCGGAAATCCTCCGGAGTCTCAAGCAGAACTGGAGTTTTAACGCAGCCGGTCAGAAATATCAGGAAAAACACCGCAAAATGCCCGACAAATCCGGAGAGCTTTATGACAGAATCTTTATAAAAATATTTTATTGCCACAGAAACAACTCCCAGAAAAATTGTCTGAATGGATACGACGGAATATCCAGCTCCACATAAGCACTGCCGCCAAAATGCAAATGCAGCTTCTGATCAGGATCAAGTATCCTGATTTGTACCGGATACCTTTGCGGAAGCATAAACCATTCATTTTCTTTTTTCACATCCGCAACGCCGGTATGCGGGGAAGTCAAACGCCGCTCTACGCCCCAACCGATTCCGCAAACTTCTCCGCGGTACACCCGCCCGGGATACTGACGGAGCCATATGCGGGCACGGGTTCCCGGTTGTATCTGCGACAACTCGCTTTCTTTGAAATTCGCCTGAACGTACCACTCAGAAGAGTCAATAAAAGCAAACAGAACGTCGCCTGGCTTATAATATCCTCCGGGCGACAGGGTCATATTGACAACATAACCGTCGCTCAACGCGTTGACTGTAGTCTGTCGGCACCATATCCGTTCAAGCTCAAGTGCAGCCTCTGTTTTCTTGATCCGTTCCTGCAAAACAGCGCACTCGTGTTTCAAGGATTCAGAGTTATGTTCTGCTGCTGCGGCACTCGAAAGAGCAACATCAAGGTTTCGCCTTTGATCTACAACATAATCTTCAGATATGGCAGCCGACCGGAACATCGCCTGTCCCCGGGAATAAAGATACCGGAATTTTTCGACGTCTGCACGGAAAGTTTTGATCTCCTCAAGAGAGCTTCTCCATTTCGCTTCACAACTTTTCAACTGGGCGGTCAGAGATTCCTTTTCATGCTCCAATTCTTCCGCCTTCAGCTGATACGGAGGAGCGAAGACCGAGAACAACGGAGTTCCTTTGGTAACAAACTGATTATTTTTCACAAAAACGGCGGTTATATATCCCGCTGTCCAAGGAGAAACAGGACGGGTATTGGCAAACACAAAAGCGTTATCAGTAAATGGTTTCATGTGCCAGTAAAGCCAATATCCGATACAAAAAAGCAAAATCACCGTCAAGACGGCAAGCGGGAGATGTTTTCTGATAAAATTCATACGGCCTCACCTTTTTTATTCCGTTGACTGCCAACAAACAGCAACACACATATGGCTCCGGCAAAAGTAGACAGAGAACGCGAAAAAAAGCTGTTCCAAAGGTGGAACTCCTGATAAGGACCAGACATCAAGTCGGCAAAGAAAGTCATTGTCACCATAAAAACAACGGAAAACAGAAAAAAGTTGCCATAATTATATAGAATAAAAAAGCCGGATGCTCCGATAAAAGGAAGCAGCCAGACGAGACGGGAATCGATACGGAAAAATGCCGAAAGTAAAAATCCGCCGAGAATAATTCCGGCAGGAACTGCAAAGATACGCTGATATGCAAGTTTTGCGCCGGTGGAATCCGGTGGCTTGCTTAAATTTACAAATAAAATCGTCATCATGATCCATACGCCCTGCTGAAGCCGAAATAAATGGAATATAAGAGTTCCGATTCCAAGTTGTGCAGCAAGGATCAGAGCCTGATGAGCAGAATAGCGTATAGTAACAGGCAGCTCCCCGTCTTTTGCATCCGGTTTCATACCTACAGGAGCAGTAATCAATAAGACTGAAATCATTCCGATAAAAATATTGATAATGCGATCGATGGCAATGAGAAACTCCGGCGGCGCGGAAACAGCAAGATATCCAGTCAGCAGAACCACGCATCCGGAGCGGTAGTCAGGTAAGGTCAAAAACGTAAAATAAGCGAATAACGTAGAAAAAAACATCTGCAGGAGAGGAAATTGACTGGTAACAGAAATAAAAAACTGCCCAACTGAACCGTAACAGGCCCAAATGGTTGCATATTTCACTCTTGTTCTGAATGAACTGATATCAACCAGCAGAGCAGAAGAAAGGCAAGCAAAAGTAATCATCTGTAAACTTGCCCCTGGAACACGTCCGACGCCCCATACAGCAGCCATAAACAAAATAGATAAAAGCAGAACTGCAGTACGTTTGAATGCAGAAATCGAAAACATAAAAAACTCCTCTATAATTGACATTTATAAAGCAATTTTCACATTTTTCAACCTCGCAGCGAAAAATATTGCAATTAAGTCATCACAACAGAAGAGTTGATCCGCCCATAAACCAAAACTGTCGGATGCTGGCACAATAGAGTAGATAATTTAAGTCCACTCTAAAACCAAAAGCGAAAATAACAGCAAAAAAAGGCACACTCCAAAGATTTTGGAATGTGCCTGAAAAAAACTCCCGGCGCCGTGCTACTCTCCCATAGTCAAATTTACAGTACCATCGCCGCTGGAGCCCTTAACTTGCGTGTTCGGGAAGGGAACGAGTGTTTCTGCTCCGCTATGGACGCCGGAAAAA
>JAZQTR010000088.1:0-5451 GCA_045630865.1 Victivallaceae bacterium | reverse complement strand
GACATCTACTGCAACGACGCTTTCGGAACCGCTCACCGCGCCCACGCTTCCACTGCGGTCATCACCAAATATATCCCGACCTCTGTTGCCGGTTTCCTGATGGAAAAAGAGATCGAGTTCCTGGGCAATGCCGTTGAGAACCCGGTTCGTCCGTTTGTCGCCATCCTCGGCGGAGCCAAAGTTTCCGACAAGCTGGCAGTCGTCAAGAACCTGCTCAGCAAAGTCGATACCCTGATCATCGGCGGCGGAATGGCTTACACCTTCCTCAAGGCCCAGGGCCACGAAGTCGGTAACTCCCTCTGCGAGATGGATCAGCTGGACTATGCCAAAGATATGATCGAGCTTGCCAAGAGCCGCAACGTTTCCCTGCTGCTCCCCGTTGACAGCATTGCTGCCGACAAGTTCGATGCCGAGGCCAACACCCAGATCGTTGCCGAGGATATCCCCGCCGGCTGGATGGGTCTCGATATCGGTCCCAAGACCGTCGTGCTTTACAGCAACGCCATCAAGGGTGCCAAGACCGTCGTCTGGAACGGACCCATGGGCTGCTTCGAGATGCCCAAGTTCGCCGATGGTACTTTCGGTGTCTGCAACGCGGTTGCTGAAGTCAAGAAGAATGGTGGAGTTTCCATCATCGGCGGTGGCGACAGTGTTGCCGCTGTCAACAAGTCCGGTCTTGCTGCCGAGATGACTCACATCTCCACCGGCGGCGGTGCCAGCCTTGAGTTCCTCGAGGGCAAAGAGCTCCCCGGAGTCGCCGCTCTCACCGACAAGTAACAGATACTGTTACCTCTGAAAATCAAAAGAGCTTTCCGTTTTGGAAAGCTCTTTTTTTGTGTACTGACGCTGTTTTGCAGGTGGTGTGTCAGGAGAATATCGACAAAATCAATACTGCGCCGCATCCGCAGAGGAATGCAACCGTGGTTCGGAGAGTGAATTTTTCTTTCAGGAAAACTGCTCCGGCAACTCCTGTGAGCAGAAAACTCATCTGTGCCACCGGAAGCACCACAGCGGCGTTTCCATACTGCAGCGACAGAGCCATAAATACTACGATGCCGGTCACCAGCAAGCCTGAAACCACACCGTATTTCACGGTCAGCCAGTCCGGAGTAATCTTTTTACGCTCGGTCGCCAGATACCAGATGACTCCGCCGATGATCCAGAAGAGGCTGTTTATCAGCACGACAAACTCCCGGTCTGCGCCGTGGCTGAATCCGTAGCGGTAGCTCAGGCCCATTCCGGCGCGCATGAAGGAGCCGCAGATGACCATAATGAAGCAGCTGCGGGAAAATTGTTCGCCGCCTGTTCCCTTTTTGGGAACGAATGCCAGCACTGCCGCCACGGCGAGTGCCGCTCCGAGCCACTGCATGGCTGAAAGCTGTTCGCCCAGCAGCAGCCATGCGCCCAGCACTGTCGGAACGAGATTGAGCCGGTAGATGGTCGAACACAATCCGGCACTGAGTTTTTTCATTGCTCCGATCAGCAGCAAATTTCCGCCGATGGAGAAGAATCCTGATACGGAGCCCCAGAAGATGGTTGCTCCCCAGTCGGAGGGGAGTTTACCGCAGGTCAGAATGCAGTAAACCATCCACACTGCACCGATGACGGCGCAGAAAACTCCGCGTGAACGCTCACGCCGGGAAAAGAATTTGAAGAGCAGGTCATTTCCGGCGGCGAAAGCCAGACAGATCACTGCGTACCATACAGCAGCCACGATTTTCCTCCGGATCCTACTCGAAGATGTATCCTTCGAGTTTGGAATGCATAAAGTTTCTTATCAGCCGCGCTGTCGGATAATCTCCGTTCACTCCGGCAGGAGAGAGGGAGTTGAGGAAGATCATTCTGTCAACATCGCCTGATTTGAGCGGATTGTAGATCGAACATGCGCCGAAGTAGTTCTGCAGAGCCAGCCAGTTGAGCCGTAACTGCCGGATATTGCTGATGTTGCCCAGACAGCGTCCGAGCATCATTACCGCATCATATACGGAGGTTTGGCGTCCGTTGGGGTAGTGGAAAAACTCCTTCCGGAAACGTTCTGAAAAGACTGCGAACTCATCATCACGGTACTCGCTTGAGAAGTAGGAAACAAAGTAGCACTCTCCCGGGTCGACCTCTTTGCCGAGGGCGGTAAAGAACTCCGGAGCATCCCAGCCGTCTGCACCGCAGATGACGCCGGTGAATCCGAGTTTACGCAGGGCGGTGATCATTTTTGCCGCCTCTGTTCCAACGGCGGGGACCATGATCGCCTGCGGACCGAATCCCATGATTTTACGCATTGCCGCGACACAGCTGTCAACGTCGGTGTACTCTGCGGTTTTTACAACGTTGCCGCCGAGGTCGGAAAAGCTCTGTGCCACACTGCGGGCGATGTTGCGCTCGTATTCGCTGGAGCTCTTCATATCAATAAGTACGCCGAGACTTTTGATCTGCCGCCAGTACCAGAGATAGGCGGCAAGTCCCTGCGCCTGCTGGGTGTCTGTGCAGCTGACGCGGAAGACGAACTGGCCTGCCTGTGAGAATTTATCCGCAGTGGCGCAGGCGACAGCAAGCGGCAGGCGTTCGGTGTTGGCGGCGGAGACGAGTCCGGAGGTTTCCGAAGAGGAGTATCCTCCGACTGCGGCGGATGCACCTTTGGCGGCAAGAGTTCTCACTGCGCGGCGCGCACCGGCAGGAGTGCTTCGGGTGTCAGCCACTTCGAGACGCACCCGGCGTCCGGCGATTCCCCGTCCGGAGTTGAGCATTTTGACAGCGACTTCTGCGCCCATGAGCATCTCTTTGCCTGCTTCGGCGTGCTTTCCTGTCAGCGGCAGGGCGGCACCGATGACTACTTCGCTCCGGACGACGCTCTCATCGAGAGGGTTCCTCAGCATCTCTTCCGGAGGAATACATCCGCCGGATATGATTATGCTGACTGCAAGGGCGCAGAGAGTCAGAGCGGAGCAGAAGAGTTTTTTGACAAACTGCATTTTCAGCTCACGATAGTGCCGCAGGAGGTGTCGCCGGAAACAACTCTTTCAATGCTGTCCGGAGCGGCAAAGTCAAAGACGATGATCGCAAGTTTGTTGTCGCGGCAGAGAGAGAAAGCCGAGGCATCCATAACTTTGAGCCGCTTGTCGAGAGCCTCATCAAAGGAGATCTCCTCATATCTCACGGCATCGGGGTATTTGAATGGATCGGCGGAGTAGATGCCGTCGACTTTGGTCGCTTTGAGTACAGCGTCGCAGTTGATTTCAAGAGCGCGGACAACTGAAGCGGTGTCGGTGGTGAAGAAGGGGTTTCCGGTTCCGCCTGCGAAGATGACGACTTTGCCGGATTCGAGTGCGGCTACGGCGTGGTCGCGGTTGTAACGCTCGAGCATACCTTCGACGCCGAAAGCACTCTGGACGAGGGCGGGGACACCAGCCTGTTCAAAGTATTCCTTGAGGGCGAGAGCGTTCATCATCGTGGCGAGCATACCCATCTGGTCGGCACGGACTCTATCCATACCGGTACTGCTGCCGGCAAGTCCGCGCCAGAGGTTTCCGGCACCGACGACGATAGCGACTTCGACTCCGGTGTTGACGACTTTGGTGATACGTTCCACGACGTCGGAGATTGCTTCGGGCTGATAGCCGAATGCAAGATCTCCCTTGAGTGCTTCACCGCTCAACTTGAGCAGTACGCGATTGAACCGGCTCATATGAATACTCCCTTCGGATGTTGAAAAGTTTTTAAATAATATTGCTCCATACAAATATAACATCGTTTTGGCAATTTCGCCAGTTAATATATAATATGCCTTGAAAAAAATTTTTTGTGTGGTATATTTTTTCCGCGTCGACGCGGTGGAAAATTACCGCGGAAAAATCATGTTTACAACTGTTTTCGGAGCATAAATATTACTATGAACAATGCCAACCGGCAATATGCCATCAACACCATAGCCAGGACTGTTGTTCCCGGCTCTATTTCAGCCGCCCCGACCGGGGTCGACTACTACGGCGAAGATGTATTCAGCATTCCGGTTATGCGACAATTCATGCCTGCGGCAAGTGCGGATAAACTCTTTGCCACCATCGAAAACGGTGAACCGCTCGATCCGGCGATCGCCGATGATGTCGCCAATGCGATGAAAGAGTGGGCGTTGTCACGGGGTGCTACTCACTTCACCCACTGGTTCCAGCCGCTCACCGGAGGAACCGCCGAAAAACATGACTCATTTCTCGAGGCGGCAGGTACGGCGAAAGCGATACTGAAGTTTTCCGGAAAAAACCTGATCGTCGGAGAGTCTGATGCTTCAAGTTTCCCTTCCGGAGGACTGCGCTGCACCTTCGAGGCGCGCGGATATACCGCATGGGATCCCACCAGTCCGGCTTTTATCAAACGCCACAGCAACGGTGCTACGCTCTGTATCCCCACGGTGTTCTGCAGCTACACCGGAGAGGCTCTGGATAAAAAGACTCCGCTTCTGCGTTCAATCCAGGCTCTCGGCAAGGCTCTCGACCGGCTTATGAAGTGCTTCGGCAAGGAGCAGGCGCAGACCCGGGTGACTCTGGGAGCCGAGCAGGAGTATTTTCTTGTCGACAAAAAGTTTTACATGCAGCGTCCCGACCTCATCCAGACCGGACGCACCCTCTTCGGCGCACCGCCGCCCAAGCACCAGCAGCTCGAAGATCACTACTTCGGAGCCATCCGTCCGCGTATTCTCGCCTTTATGACCGAAGTTGAACACGAACTCTGGAAACTGGGTATTCCGGCGCGCACCCGTCACAACGAGGTGGCTCCGGCGCAGTTTGAGCTTGCTCCGATGTTCGAAGAGCTGAACCTTGCCGTCGACCACAATATGCTGGTGATGGAAGTACTGCGCCAGACTGCCGACCGTCACGGACTGGTCTGTCTGTTCCACGAAAAGCCGTTCCGCAAGGTAAACGGTTCAGGTAAACACAACAACTGGGCGGTCGATTACGGCAAAATGCGCCTGCTCGACCCGGGCAGTGATCCCAGCCAGAATGCGATATTCCTCACCATGCTCTGTGCAGTGATAAGGGCTGTCGATCTCCACGGAGATCTTCTGCGTGCCGCTACTGCCTGTGCAGGAAACGAACACCGTCTGGGCGCAAGCGAAGCTCCGCCTGCGATCATCTCGATATTCCTCGGCGATGAGCTGACCGGAGTCATCGACCAGCTTGCCGGACTTGATCCCGAGGATCATCTGCGCCGCAAGAAGATAAAGATCGGTGTCGATACTCTGCCCTCCCTGCCCAAGGATGCCACCGACCGCAACCGTACAAGTCCGTTTGCCTTTACCGGAAACAAATTCGAGTTCCGTGCTCCCGGTTCCAGTCAGTCCTGTTCCGGCGTCAATATGATTCTCAACACCATTGTTACCGAATCCATTGATGAGTTCGCTTCGATACTTGAAAATGTTCCTGCCGGAGAGTTCAACGACGCCCTGCAGACCCTGCTCAAGGA
>JAZQTR010000087.1:0-9028 GCA_045630865.1 Victivallaceae bacterium | reverse complement strand
GGACATCCTCGAGCAGGCGGAAATCAGTGCGTGGAAGCTCATCAACGCTTTCGACAGCTCAATCGCCGTGCCGGAAGTGGTTTACAACCGCAAATTCGCCGTCCGCGATCTGCCGGGAGCGATTTCCGGACTGCTTCAGCTCGCCTCGCTCTCTGATAACGGGGCTTTCGATGAGGCTCTCCGTCAAACCGCTTCCGAACTGCTCTGTGCCCTCTCTCCTCTGGGCAGGGAAACCAGAAACAAACTCTTCAACCGGAACGGCAGCAGTGCCGTCAACACCAACAAGGAGTGAACATGAATATAAAAAACACCATACAAAAACTGCTTTCAGGAAACCAGATCAATGCTCTGGAAAGAGCTGAACTCGAGTCTTTCGACCCCGATGCACTCAACACCCAGCTCGACTCCATGCGCTCGAGAGTCACTGAACTTGAACGTGAAAAGCTGGGCGAAAAAGAGCGGCTCGAACTGGATATTTCAGAAGTCACCCGTGAACGGGATGAACTCAAAGCGGCAAGAGACCAGCTTCTGCGTTCACGCAGGATCCAGCAGCTGGCTTCCGACAGCCGCTTCAACGATCCGGAATATCTGGATTTTCTCGCCGGAAAAGCCGCCGTCGATCTCAACGATGACGAAGCTGCGGCAAAATTCATCGGCGAACTGCAGGAAAAACACCCGGAAGCATTCTCGTCACCGCTCCAGAGCGGCTCGGGCAGCGGCATCATCCCCGCTGACAACTACCGTTCTCCTGCCGGCAACTCCGACCGTATCGGTAAAATCATTTCAAATCTGGAAACGGCTCCGCACATAATCTGACGCGGCAGTCCGCAAATTTGCAATCAGGCAATAAACACAACACACAACAGAAAGGAAATTCATTATGTTGTACAGCTACAGCTTCGCCAACCGCAAACGTGACCTCTCCGACATCTTCTCCACCATCATCACCGACGAGCCGCGCTTCATCAGCAATTTCAAGCGCGTCGCCGATGCTGCCCACCGCAAGCACGAGTGGGTGGATGACACCCTCGCCGGACGTTCTGTCAATGCCACTTCCTGCACAAACGGCAGCATCACTCTCTCTGCCGCCGATGCAGCCAAACTCAAAGACGGCACTCTGATCGCCCTCAAAGATGACTCCGCCCTCTTCAGAGTCAAAAATATTTCCGGAACTGCCGCCGGGCTTGAACTGGTTTCCGCCAACGGCTCCGGACTCACCGCAGCGACTCTCCCCGGCGACGGCGGACGCTTCATCATCGTTTCGACTCCGATGGCCGAGGGGACCTTCAACGGCGACGGCGATGAGAGCAATATCGCCGGAAAAGTCGACTACAACTGCACCCAGATTTTCCGCAAGGAAATCGTCATTTCAGGAACCGCTCTTGCGATGGATTATTCCGGCAGCGCAGATATCCAGCTCAACCGCCAGACTGCCTTCGCCCTCTCCGATCTCTGCCGCGACCTCAACCGCGTCGCCCTCTTCGGACGCCGTGTCGAAGCCGCTCCCGGTATCCGTGGCGAAGCAGGCGGCCTCTACGCCTTTGCCTCCGGAAACGACGCCCTGCAGATCGATGCCTCAGGCGCATCTCTCGACAGCTGCCTCATCAATGACGCCGCCCAGATGGTGATGGGCGAAGGCGGTGATCCCACCCAGATCCTCTGCAGCCCCGGACAGGCGCGCGTTCTCTCCAACGAGTACCGTGACAAGCTCCAGATTCTGCGCAGCGATGAGCGGCGCGGCGCATACGTCGCCGTCATCGTCAACGAGGTGAACGGACGCGGACTTACCATCATGGCTGATCCCGATATTCCGGATACCGATGCATGGATCATCGACCCCGCAGGCTTCGGACTCTCTGCCCTGAAAGGCCGCGCCATCACCGATGAGGATGCCACCCCCAAGGGTTTCGACGGCATCCGCCGCGTCGCCCTGGGCGAACTCACCTTTGAGTTCCGCAACGTGCTTCAGAGAGTCTGCCGTATTTCCAAACTCAAGAAGAGCGCGGAGGCTATCCAGGCACTGAGAGCGTAACAACTCAACTCCGGTGACGGAGTAAAAAACTTTGTTTTCTGCGGCAGGGGGGATGCCCGCAAAGCACCCCTCCATGCCGCCGCCTGCCCGAAATCAGCTTATTTTGAGAGAAAAACAACACTATGACTGAACAATGCGACAAATATTTTTCAACCCATATTGCCGGGGAAAAATACTTCTCTTTCAGCGACGCCGAGCACCTCGCAGCTCTCAAAACCGCAGCGACTGACCTTGCGACCTGCGGAGTGACCGGAATCACGGAAAACTCTCCGGAAATGCTGCGCTTTGCCCTCTTTGAACAAACCATATATATCCTGTGCCGCAAGGATGATTATGCCAATTCCGCCAGAGAACTGCTTTCAGAAAGCATCGACGGCGTGGGTGCGTGCCGTTATTCGCCCAACGGCTGTCCGCCCAACATGTCACTGCGCGCCTACAACCTGATCGAAGCGTTTTTCAGGATGAGACGTCCGCACTTTGTCCGTGGTTGAACCCACGCTTTTACAAAAGGGAAAATTACTATGACTACAAAAAATGACTGCTGCTTCGGTAAATTCAACAGCCGCCCCGCCTGCCGCAACTGCCGTTACCGGACATCCTGTAAATACTATTCCGAAAACTCATTCACCGACCATCCTGAAAGCAACTGCGTAAGCTATGAACTTATTTCGGAGTGGTGTCCTGAAACCGCCGATCCCGCCCCGTATCCCGGCGAAGAGCTGAACGGCGCAGATGATCTCATCGGCATCGACAAGCTGGCGGAGTTTTTCCGTTACCTGCTCAATCTCGACAAATACACTCTGGAAATACTCAAGATGTTCTTTTCAGACACCAACACTTCTGGAAACGTCTGCTCCATTTCAGACATCGCGCGCAACCGCGGCTGCACCCGTCAGGCGGCGCACCACAAGGTGCTGGATATCATCAAACGTCATCCGGAGTTGTCGCGGCTCTTTTCCCTCACCCTGCGCCATCTGCCGCGTGATCGCAGACGCTATGCAGCAGTGTAAGAAAAGGCGTCCGGCGAAGAGAGAGAAGCATGCGTTTTCCTACACTGCAGCCCAGCTTGCCGCGCTGAAGCTGATCGGTTCCGGACCTCACAATATAATGCTCTTCGGGGGGAGCAGATCCGGAAAAACCTTCACCTTCTGCGCGGCTCTTGCTGTCCGCTGTCTGAAAGCTCCGGGAAGCCGCCATGCAGTGATCAGAAGATATTTTTCCGGAGTACGCAGTTCGGTCGGAATGGATACCATGCCCAAAGTACTGCGGCTGCGCTTTCCCGGCATGGAGTGGAAGTACAATAAAAGCGACAACCTCTTCACCTTTCCCAACGGCTCGGAGATCTGGCTGCTCGGACTTGATGACGCCGACCGCAGTGAAAAGATCCTCGGCAAAGAGTTCTCAACACTCTACTTCAACGAGTGTTCAGAGATCAGTTTCGAGAGTATCCAGACCGCACTCACCCGGCTCGCGCAGAATACAGGAACACTGGAAAACAAAGCGTTCTACGACTGCAATCCTCCGGCCAAAAGCCACTGGACATACCAGATGTTTGTCGAAAAGTTCAACCCTGCCGACAAGCACCGCCTCGCGCATCCGGACGACTACACCGCAATGCAGATAAATCCTGCCGACAACAGGAGCAATCTTCCGGAAAACTACATCGAAAACATCCTTGCCTCTCTGCCGCTCAAACAGAAGCGGCGTTTTCTTGACGGCTGTTTCGCCGATGATGATTTCGAGGCTCTCTGGAACCACAACGTCATCGAACGCAACCGGGTGCGCTCCGCTCCGGAACTCGAGCGCATCGTCATCGGAGTCGATCCGGCTGTCACCCACAACGGCAACAGCGACTGCACCGGAATCATCGCCGCCGGACGAGGCTCCGACGGCAGGTGCTATATTCTTGCGGATAAAAGCTGCAAGGCATCCCCTGCCCAATGGGCTGCCCGGGCGGCACAGCTCTACAACGATCTTGACGCGGACCGGGTGGTGGGAGAAGTCAACAACGGAGGCGATCTGATCGAAACCGTACTGCGTCAGGCTGACAGCCGGATAAGTTTCAAACCCGTCCGCGCAACCAGAGGCAAAATTCTGCGCGCCGAGCCGGTGGCGGCTCTCTACGAGCGGGATATGGTGTCGCACGTCGGAGTGTTTCCGGAACTTGAGGAGCAGATGGCAGGATATACCGGACGTCCCGGCTCAACCTCTCCCGACCGGCTCGACGCTCTGGTGTGGGCGGTCACTGCGCTCATGGAGTCGGAACCGCGATTTATCCTTGCCTGAATCTCCGCATGGTGCGAAATCCATCTAAACAAAAAAAACACAATTTTTTTCAGAAAACCGTTTGTAATTAAGCGTGTTGCGTGATATTATAGAGCTACGGACAGAAATCCGGAACGTCTTAATTTATTGAAAGGAACAAAGACGAATGAATATTTATGTAGCGAATCTGCCCTACAGCACTGACCGTGATCAGCTGAAAGAGATATTTGCAGCCTTCGGTGAAGTTGCCTCCGCCCGCGTTGTCACTGACCGCGAAACAGGAAGATCAAAAGGGTTCGGATTTGTCGAAATGCCGGATAATACGCAGGCTGCAGCTGCGATCGAAGCTTTGAGCGGCAGCGAAGTCGGCGGCCGTAAGATCGTGGTGAACGAGGCACGTCCCCGTCCTCCGCGCCAGTAACACAGATTTTTCGCAATGGATTCTTCCCGGATAAAAACCAGAGTTTTTTATCCGGGATTTTTTATATACCGGCAAGACAGCAAATCATAAAAAACAGTTTGCAAAACAGCTTTCCCTCATATATATTAGGCAAACCAAGTCCCATAGGCATAAACTGTTTAACACAATTCGCGCTGTACGAACAGCATCATTCAAGTGTTTCATAACGCTGGTGAACAAATGAAAAAAGACCTTTGGAAAAAAATCGGCATGAGTGCGTTGCGGATCTCCGCCGCACTGGCAATTATTTTCGGAATTCCGGCTCTCTGCTATCTTATCTGGCAGCCGGGAAGTGACCGGCCGTTTCCCGAATTCAAAGAAAATGCCATCTGGCTCGGCCACGGATGGCTCGGCGATGACGGATGGTTTGAACGCAATCAGCGCAGCAAAGAAAAATTCCGCAGCGAAGAGAAAATCGAAGCTCTTTTCAAAAAACTCGCTGAAAACAAAATCTCTATCGTCTATCCCCATCTGTGTCCGGCGCAGTTCGACGGCAGGATCGCCCCGTATGACAGCAACCAGCTGGAAAGATTTCTCACCCTCGCAGAAAAATACCATATCAGAGTTATTCCGTGGGTGGGAGGCATACTTTATGAGTCAGCCCGTCCGGATGACAGAAAATGGGTGAAGAACTTTTTTGCCTCCGTTGAAGAACTCTTTAAAAACCATCCCCGGGTAACCGGTATTCATCTGAACATCGAACCCATGCCGGACGGCAACCGGGAGTTCTGCGATTTTCTTGCCGGGTTGAGAAAAGTTGTCGGCGAAAGAATCTTGAGCGTTGCCGCCTACCCGCCGCCGACCAAATGGCACCAGTATCCGAATGTCCATTGGGGGATCAGTTACTTTGCCGAACTCTCCAAACATTGCGACCAGATGGCAGTTATGATGTACGACACAGCCATTCCTCTGGAAAAGTTCTATATAAACCTGATGACAGACTGGACACAAAGTCTCGCCGGCATTACGCAAAAAAACAGCACAAAATTGATTCTCGGTGTTCCGGCTTATGATGATCACGGCGTCGGATACCATTATCCGCACGTTGAAAACATGCTCTCCGCGCTGCGGGGGATCTCCGCCGCCGGCAGAAACTGCAGCATCGACGGTATCGCCATATACTGCAACTGGGAAATGGATGAAAACGAGTGGCAGATCTGGCGGAAATTCATCAGATAGCATTCTTGACAAAACTGTTTTGCTGTGGTATTGTAAGTCCTGTCCGGCAGAAAGCCGGTAAACCTGTTGGAACCTGAGAGGAAATACAATGAACAACAGCAATTTTGAAGTCATCAGAGAAATCGAAAAAGATATCGAATGTTTTATGTTCAATTCCGGTCTTATCGGCGAAGACGGAATCATGAACGATTACTGCTATCCCCAGCTTGAATATTTCACCCACGAGAGCTATGCCGCAAGTCAGGGTTTCCCCATCGGCGGCTGGTACCGGCGTGAAAAAGAGGGCGGAAATCCCAACGCCATGAGCTACGGATTCGCCATCGGTGAGTTTGCCCGCATTTACGCTGAAACAGGAAAACCTGAAGCCCTCTCCATCGCAGAAAAACTTGCTGATTATATCCTCACTTTCCAGATCCTCGATGAGAGCCGTCCCAACTACAGCGGATTCGGAACCGGCAGTCTTCTCAACGACAGCGCACACCAGCTGCCCTACGCCCTGCTCCGGCTGTCGCAGCTCTCACCCAAAGGGGAAATATACAAAAAATCCGCCCTGCTCTGCATCGAGAATTTTGTTCTCAACCACCACTTTCAGCGCGACGATGACGGCAAACTCACCGGTGTATTCTTCGATTTCTTCAGTGAGGAACGCAACCGCTTCGAGAGCTGGGGAGAGCCGGAACGCTGCGCCCACTCACCGCTCTGCTTCGGATTTTCACTTCTGGCAGGATACTCCGCCTCCGGCAACCGGGAGTGCCTCGATGCGCTTCTGCTCGCATATGACTGGCTGATCAGAGAATTCAAAGGCGAACCGCTCTCGTGCGCCAACGGCATCAACATATCTCCGCAGGGAACTCCGTTCAAAGTCCTCGGACTCCACCACATCCAGACAGTTCCCCGCTATACCGGATACTGTATCCACACTCTGCTCGGTGCATGGCACTTTTCCAACGACACAAGATATATCGATGAAGCCGTCAAGTGCGCCGACCTTATCATTGACGCCCAGAGACCGGATGGAACTTTTCCGCTCACCAAAGAGATCGAAAAATACTTCCCCAACACCCTGAACGGAGCATACGGTTATCTCGGCGGAACGCTCCACCTGCTTGCGCTTGCCACCGGAAACGCGAAGTACGAAGAGGTCGCACAAAAAGCTGTTGCCGCACTCAAGCTCGATCAGTGTCAGAATCCGGAAATGCCCCAGTTCGGCGGTATCTTCCGCAAGGGCGGAGCTTCCCGGTTGGAAGGCATGGTACACCCATTCGGCTACGGCTGGGTTGCGGACAGTTTCCAGACCCTGCTCAATATGCAGGGCGTCACAATGATACAGGAAAAGGATTCATATATCGGTCTGCGCAGCGACATTCCCAAATTCTTCGACCACCTGAAACAGCAGGGAAGCAGGTAATATATGTACCGCAGAAACGAGCTGGCAGAACTGGTGGAAAGCTCCGCGCGCTTTCTGCTTGAGCGTCTGGAGCGCAAAGTCGCAGATTATCCCTTTATCGATACAAAATTCAACATCAGAACCGGAGAGGATTTTTCCGGCTCAGACGAGTATTTCAGGCAGCCTGACCACATCTACGGATGGATACAGGGGCGGGGATTGGAAAGTCTTGCCGGTCACGCCGCTTATTTTGAAAGAGCGGGAAATCATGAACTCTCATTGAGATTCGACAAAATCCTGCTCCGGCTCGTTTCCTCCCTCGAAGATATGCGCGAGCTTATGGGCGGCAGGCTCTCTTTCGCCTTTTCGGAACAGGGATTGCAACACTTTGACACCGCAACCGTGTACGCCAACTACACCGATATATTCTACACCAAGGGACTCTTTGCCGCCGCCTCACGCCTCGGAATGATTGCCGCCGCGAAATATGCCTCCGGCAGGCTCGATGAGATCAGCAGAGATATTTTTGAACGCAGGTTTTCCTCCGACCAGTATATGTTCGACCCTGCCAACCGCGGCGGAGGCAAACCGGGCAAATACTCCCAGGGCCCCCTGATGATATATCTGGGAGCAACCGCACTCACAGGGGATTTCAATTCTGCAGAAAAATTCATCTCATTCATCATCGAGCATCATATCAATCACGGTCAGTTTGCCAATCTTCCTGCCGGATGCTTTGTCGAAGCTCTCGACGGAAGTAATGCTCCGTGGCTCGAAGGTGACGGTAAAATCATCTGCGACCCCGGACACGCTCTCGAATTCACCGGACTTGCCGCCAAAAATCTCATTCAAATGCGCGAAATACCGCAGTACTCCGGATTTGTCTCAAGTACTGCAAAAATTCTCACGGAACTCTTCTGCCGGGTGTTCGATACCGGATTCCAGAAGTCAGGCGGAATAATGAAAGCCTTTGATCTGACAGAAGAGCGGCCGGTCAACACCGATGCACCGTGGTGGTCGCTTCCGGAGTCAATGAGAGCGGCAGCTTTGCTGGCAGAGCTTTATCCTCCGGCCAAAGAGGAACTGCAGAAAAGAACAGCACTTATGACCGATGCCTTTTTCAACAACTACATCTCCAACGGTAAATACGGCTTTGCCTGCCAGACGTGCGATGTCAACGGAGTGCCGGTCGATGTCATTCCGGCAGTACCGGACGCCGATCCGCTCTATCACACAAATCTGCCGCTGATAGACGCTCTGGAAAACTCCTGATTTGCAAAATCAATTCACGGGAAGTATATTATTTCACTATTTGATAAAAAGACGTTTTTTTGATCAACTTCAACAAAAGTGGGGCAATTATGAAAAAAATTCTGTATTCATTTCTCGCCTTGATCTGCTGCGGATCACTCTTCGCAGAGAATTTCGGAACTCCGGTCAAATATGATCTCATCAAAATCAACGGCGGTTCACGCGCTCTTGAGATCGCCAAAGGATACCTCTATTCGGCAGGCGGCAGAGATCTCTCTGTATTCGACATCAGCAATCCTGCCAAGCCCAAACTCGTCTACACCCTGAAAAATACCGGTGCAGGACGCCAGATGGCGCACAAGGGCGATTATCTCTATCTCACAAGACGCGGCGACGGTATCACCATCATCAACATCAAAAATCCGGTAAGGCCCAAAGTCTGCGGCTTTTTCGA
>JAZQTR010000086.1:0-5269 GCA_045630865.1 Victivallaceae bacterium | reverse complement strand
AGTGCCGCAGCTGCAGCGGTCTGCGCTCCGCCGAGGCTTCCGCCGACGACAATCAGGTTTTTCCTGTCCCATTCGGGACGGCTTTTGATGAAATCGAGCATACGCATAACGCGCAGATGTATTTTACCCATCACCCATTGATCTTTGTCGTTGATTCCTTTGCGTCCGCCCTGAAGTGTTTTTCTGATGCTTGTCTGATAATAATCTTTGGTTTTGCCGACAGGATATCCATGCCAGGTGGCGTAAATCGACAGTACTCCGCGTTTGGCTCTGGAAATAGCGACGTTTTTGTTGGCGTCACCAAGCACCCAGCTCAAAAACTCGACGGTCGCCGGACAGCTTCCGGGGGTGGCGTTGGCCGGAACAGCCAGATATCCGGTGGCATTGTTTTCTCCCGTACATTTTACCTCAACGGCGTAAAGTTTGACATTTTTTTCTTTGCAGGGCAGCTCTGTAAGTTTTGCGTCAAGCGGTACTGCGTCAAGAGCCGCGCGTCTTTTCGCCCAGAAATCATCAAAATCTTTTGGACACTCTACAGGAGAGATTATTTTTTCTGCATCAAACAATGCTCCGATTTCAGTTACGATGCTGGGTTTCATATGATGTTTCTGCACATTTTTACCCTTGAGTGCGGTTCCGTTTGAATCCAGAACTTCGAATCCGAAATAGAGCCATCCGGGAGCATCGAGTTTACCGGTGAACACCTGAACTTTACCATCGGTGACAAACTCTTTCTGATCGATGATTTTTTCCTCTTTTTTGATGATCAGCCTTGCTTTGGTGTTGTTGAGAGGAGTTCCATCCTTTTTCAACAGCACTTTGCAAGTGGCGGTTTCTCCGGATTTGTAGTATCCGTCTGTTTTGTCGAGGGATATTTCAGCGGAGTATTTGCCGAATGAGGTTGCGGCAAACAGCATTGTTGCCAAAAAATAAAAGATTTTCATGGTGGTCAACTTTCTTTTTGTCCGGAAATCTTTTCCGGATATGTTATGCGTTAAATGCTTCAATACAGAACGGGATATTACAATAGCATATGAGATGAAAAAATCAATATCACAATCCGGTATTTTGTGGAGAAGATTTTGTTTTTCCGGAAAAGGGCAGACGCTCCTGAAAAAAGACCACAATTGCCGGATGCCAATAACCAGGCAAAAAGAAAAAGAGCTCAATCATACTTGATTGAACTCTCGATGTTTTTTAATGGTGGGCGTAATAGAACTCGAATCTATGACCTCCACGATGTCAACGTGGCGCTCTAACCAACTGAGCTATACGCCCTCAAATGGTATGTTACCTAATATATCAGGAGTGATCATGTTTTTCAAGTCCATTTTGAGAAAAAAGTACAAAAATTTGCTTTTTTGTCATAAAGTTCCGGGGGAAATCAGGTTTGCAGACCGGTGTTTGGGCTATGGGGCCGGAGAACGGAGTGTACTCTGGTTTTCTGCCGGAGAGTAATAGTCGCAAATTCCACTTATTACGTGTGCGCGCCCGCGCGCCATAAAATGTGGGTGTTGGAAAAAGCTGTTACAAAGCCGTCTTCCAGCCTTTTTTGTGAAAAAAATGAAGTTTTTTTATAAAATTGCTTGAATTTGGAAAAATATGGAATATATTGGAAAGTGTTGGAAATAAATCGTAAAAAATCCGGAAAAACACGATGATACCGTTTTGTGGTTGCGAACACTGTCTGATCGACGGCAACGGCCGTTTGCGGCTCTGTCAGAGGTTTGTGGATGATTTTCTTGCCAAATGTGACGGCAAAATTGTCATTTACGGACTTCCCGAGGGTGCGCTTGCGCTGTATCCGGAGTCGGTGTTCCGGGAAATGCGCGAGCGTGAGCTTGGCGACATTGACCGCATTGGCGCAAGTTTTGCCGCCCGGCGCAGTCTGCGGCGTTTCGGCAGTCTCTCTTCTCCGGAAGAGATCAGCCGGCAGGGCAGGGTGACCATTCCGGAACATTTACGTGAATTTGCCAAGCTTCCCCCGGGAGCCGCCGCCGCAGTTGTCGGTGTTGAGATCGGCGTCGAAATCTGGGCGGAAGAGCGTTTGAAATCAGAGATGGCTTCAATTGAGCGTGATGAGGAAGTTGCGCGTGAGCGTGAACTTGAAGAATACAGAAACAGAACCATTGAAAAAGGAGAGTGAAATGCTGCGTTTGAGTTTGTTCCTGCTGCTTGCTGCGGCTTCTGTGCTGCTGCTCGGAGCCCGTGACCGTGTTTTTACTCCCACTGTCGCAGAGCAGCAGATGGTTACTGCCGCAAGCGAGATGGTTCGCGGTTCTGTTGATCTCTCTCCCCAATGGAGCAAAGCCGCGGCAGAAAATCCGATGCTGTTTATCCGTATTGAAGCCGGAAATCTTTGAAAATACAATTTTTAGTGCTATATTAACTCCACTTGATTTACAAATCTGTGGAGTTTTTTTATGTTCAAAACAGTATTTTATCTTACAGCTCTCTTTGCAGCAGTTTTCTGTGGTGCCGCTGATGATTTCCAGCTTCTGGCGAAAAATTACAACTCAACCCACATGCGCCGTGGAGCTGACATCAAAGCTGCCCGTGCTGCCCTCAAAGATCAGAATCCCGATGGCAGTTTCAGAAGCGTGAAGTACGAAGACAAGTCACGCGGTTTGTGGAAGGGAATGAAGCATTGGGGCAATCTCCGGACTCTCACTGACGCCTGGAACAAAACTCGTGATGAAAAATACCGTCAGGCGGTAATATCCGGTTTGGATTACTGGGGTAAAGTGATGCCATCCAACTCGAACTGGTGGTGGCAGGAAATCGGTGTTCCAATGCAGGCGATCAGGGTCATAATCAATATGCAGGGGGCAGTTCCTGAAGAGACACTCAATACCATGCGTGGAACTTTCGACCGGGCAAGTTTGCGTGGAACCGGACAAAACCTCTTTGATGCCGCCGTCATCCACCTCTGGAAAGGCGTCATCTACCGCGATGAAAAAATGGTTGCCGACGGCGTGAACAGTTTGATGTCGGTCATTAAAATTTCTGCTCCGGGCAAAGAGGGATTGCAGGCTGATTACAGCTTCCACCAGCATGGTCCCCAGCTTCAGTTCGGCAACTACGGCAGAGGTTTCTTTGAAAACGGAACCCAGTTCCTGCTGCACCTTTCAGGAACCCGTTTCGCAATGCCGGAAACGGCTGAAAAACTGCTTTGGAATTACTTTTATGATGGTATGCGCTGGACTCTCTACAAAAATAGAATGGATATCCTTGCCTGCGGCAGACAGATCACTGGTCTTGCCCCTGCCGGCAAGTACGGGCAGATCATGGGATACGCCGGACGTTTCGGTGATAAGAACGGCATGAAAGAAACTGTCAGTGAGTTTGCAAAGGCTGATAATCTCATTGAGGGAAGCAATTATTTCTTCCGCAGCGATTATCTTGTCCACCGCCGCAAGGATTTTTATTTTTCTTACAAGATGTGTTCAAGCCGGGTGATAGGCAGCGAAACCATCAACTCCGAGAACCTTCAGGGACTTTATCTCGGCAGCGGCGTTATGCAGTACAAGCTGTCAGGAACTGAATACGACATGATGCCCGGGCTGTGGGATTGGCGCAGGCTTCCAGGACTTACCGCCGTTTACGATAATGACTCGCTCAATGCCAGCCGTGCCCGCAAGAAGACCAATATGTCATCGACCGTCGGAGCTGTGTCTGACGGTATGAATACCGGCGTTGTAATGAATTGCAGCTCCACAAAAATCGGATATTTCAAAAGTATTTCTGCCGTTGACAAACGGGTGTATTTCACTGTGAGCAATATCGTCAATAAGACGTCAAGCCCGGTCAATACTACTGTTGACTCACGGTTGTACGAGGCTCCGGTACAGGTTACTGCAGACGGAAAAACTCAAACGTATACAGATGGTATCCATCAGCTTGAAGGCGTGAGCCGGATTGTCAGCGGAAATACCGCTTACACCTTCTTTTCTCCCCTGAAACTCACGCTTGCCATTGAAGACAAAGATATCCCCTGGAAACGTGTCACCGTCGATACCAAAGGCAACGCCAAAGGAAAGACTGTTACTATATATGTCGATCACGGAAGCTCAAAGCGCAGCGGTGACAAGTTGAGTTACGCCGTGTCTCCTGTTGGAGAAGAGCCGCAGTTTTCCGTGCAATTCTTCCCCTGCGGTCATGCTGTCAGAGATTTGAAGAGCAATATTTTGTTTCTCTCTTTCTTCGCTCCCGGAAAAATGTCTGTTGAGGGAGCAGGAGAAATAACAAGTGACAAGAAAGCCGCTGTTATGGTTTCCGGAAACCGGATTTTCTGCGCTGATCCCAGTCAGAGGAATAAAGAAATCAACGTGACTGTTGGCGGAAAGAAATACAGTTTTGCTCTTCCGCAGGGACACTTTGCCGGAAAAAGCACAAGTCTGGATTTGCAGTGATTGTTCAGTAAATGGCTTTTACCAGATTATTGATCAGCATCACTGCTCCAGATACAGCAAGCAGAATATAGACAATGCGTCTGAAAGCCTTTTCGCTCACTTTGTTGTGGAGATAATCACCTAACAGAACTCCTGCCGCCCAGAACGGCAGGCAGATCAGCCCGAGTTTCCACAGAACTGGATTATTCAGCTCTCCTCTTACTCCCCAGACGATCAATCTTATACTGTTGATGGTGAACCACAGCAGACTCAATGTCACCCTGAAAAGGGATTTATCAGGCAGTGCTTTGGCCGCGTAGATGATGACAAACGGACCTCCGCTGCCGAATGCGCCCTGGATGACTCCTCCGCAAAAAAGGCATAACCTCAACAGCGGATTGGTTTTCGCCTCTTCCGGCGTTATTGCGTTTACTTTCGGCGGACGGACTCCGTTGACGCCGATAAAGATCATAAAAGCTCCGAGTATAATGCAGAGTATCTCTGCCGGAAGCACTCCTAAAAGCATCATGCCGACAGGCACACCGGGACCGCACCATAAGATAACGCGGCCGAATTCCCTGAAATTGATATGACGGTACGATCGGCAGATGATGTATACAGGTATTGTCCAACCGAAAAAGCAGAGCAGCTGCACTGCCAGATGCAATCCGATTGTGATGTTCAGGAACGGCAGTGCGAGTACCGTACTGCCGAATCCTGTAATACCCTCAAGCAGATTGGTTATGAATATAACCGCGCCGGTTATGATCTCTTTCAATAGCATGAGGAATCAGTTCAATAGTTGAGGATTGCCCTTGCCGTTGCGGCTGTTTCTTCATCTTTGCTGATTGAAGCAAAGAGAAGAGTGAGCTTATATC
>JAZQTR010000085.1:0-2547 GCA_045630865.1 Victivallaceae bacterium | reverse complement strand
TAACCGCTACAATAATATTCCTATATATATCACCGAAAACGGCTGTGCCTGCGAGGGACTTGAAGATGATTTCCGCTGCCGTTATCTTACCGAGTACATCAACGCAGTCAAGGCGGCCGTTATCGAGGATAAAGTCAACGTCGCCGGTTATTTCTGCTGGAGTTTGCTCGACAACTTCGAGTGGGCATTCGGATATGCCAAAACTTTCGGTATCATTGCATGCAGTCCGGATAATACGGAACGCCGTCCGAAAAAATCCTATTACACCTATCAGCAGATCATCAAAGAGTCAGAGATTTGATTCTTTGCAGAATTTGCAGCCGTCCGTATTCAAACGGGCGGCTTTTTTTATTGTCAACAGAAAGAAAAAGCGCGCTTCCTGAACAGGAGCGCGCTGAATACAGTTTATTTTTTTGGGTGATATTATTTGTTTTCCTGATGTTCAGCCAGGAATTTTCCGGCTCTCTGCCATGAGAGTTTGGAACGGCGGTATTCATCGACCAATCCCTTGTTGTTGTAGCCTCTGGCTCTCACCTGTCCGCTCATGTTGGAGTAGGTTTTGGTGTCGCAGTACATCCAGAGGAATACACCCTGGATGACATCATCCTTGTTGACAAGGTCAAGGACAGCCTCAATGAGGTCGGCCTGATAATCTTCGCTCCAGCGCAGTCCACTGTGGTCGCCGGGGAGTGCTTCAGCTCCAATCTCGCTGATGAGGACGGGACGCTTGTTGAATTCCTCCTGTGTTGCAAAATCCTTGATGACCTTGAAAGCACTTTCAATCGGCTGGCGTGAAAACTCTTCGAGAGTTGGATCTGCATCAGGAATTCCGAAGCCGTACCAGCAGGGGTAGGTGTTGAAGGACATGATATCAGAGAGATCCATGCAGAGGTCTTCGTTCATGCGGTTCGAAGCGTAGGTGAGGGGACGGCTGTCATCCATTTTTCTCACATACTTTTCCAGTGTCTCCATAAAGGGACGCGCTTCGATATGGTTGCTGAATGTTTCGTTGAGGAAACCCCACATGATCACGCAGGGGTGGTTGACGGAACGCCTGACAAGAGCAGTCGTCTGGCGCAGGAATAGCTGCTGGAATCCCGGAGAGTTGAGGGATTCCACCTTGTTCTGCCATCCGAGAGATTCATTCCAGACCAACATTCCGGCTCTGTCGCAGATGTCGAGGAAAATTTTGCTCTGCGGGTAGTGTGAACCGCGGATGCAGTTGAATCCCTGCTTCTTGATCGCCAGTACGTCGTCGAGTGTAATGTTGAGCGGAACAGCGTATCCGTAGTTTGGGTGACATTCGTGGCGGTTGACACCGAAGATTTTGAAAGCTCTGCCGTTGAGCAGGATCTTGCCGTCTTTGCAGGTGATTTCGCGGATACCGAAGTTTTCGGTTTTAACAGTATTGCCGACTTTGACCTCAAGGGTATGCAGATTGGGGGATTCTGTATCCCAGAGAGCGGCTCCGGGCATATCGAAGACGGCGACGCATTCCGCGGCAGCTGTGGTGGTGGCGGCAAGTTTTCCGTCAGCGTAAAGCTCAACGTTTTTGCCGGAGAAGCTGCCGTCAAGTTCAACGGTAACTTCGATGGTACGCTTCTCAAGGTTTCTGGTGACTGCTTTGACGTAGGTTATCTCAATGTCTTCGAGCTTTTCGATGGAAACTGAACGGTAGATGCCGCCGTAGGGATAGAAGTCGTAATACTCTCTGAATACGGAGTCGATTCCGGTGTCAACGTGGTTATCGACAGCGATGATAAGTTCGTGTTTTCCTTCATCTCCGGCATCGAAGCGGATCTCTTCAGCGCAGAAGGGAACGGGACATTCACCGATAAGTTTGCCATCCCAATAGACTTTACCACGCAGGCCGACGCCTTCGATAGTGAGTTTCTGGCGTCCGGAAACTTCCACTTCTCTGCGGTATACAGCAAGACCTTTCTGGAAGCTCAAGTTTATTGTCGCATCAAAGCAGCCGGGAACAGCTGCAAGTTGATCAAAAGAGACATTTTTTGCGTCGAAATCGGCAAGTTTGCCGTATTTTGTAAAGGAAAAATCCCAAATTCCGTCAAGTACCATTTTTTATCTCCGCTTATGTTGTTGAGAGTTTGTATAATATAGTCCGTGAACGTGTCAAAGGCAAATAGTGTATAAAAAATATTAAAAAGCCGGAAACACCTTGATTTTTTCCATGTTCGGTACTACATTAAGACGTTTGCGCAGTGTGGTCTTGTTTTTTTTGAGACCGCACCGTTGCTTTTTTGGCAGAAAAACAAGTGTTTTATTATATAATCAGGAGTTCAGTTATTATGGCAGTAGATGTGCTGGTCGGTACCCAGTGGGGAGATGAGGGAAAAGGTAAACTCATCGATGTTTTGACTAAAGATGTTGACATGGTCGTCCGTTTTCAGGGCGGCAACAATGCCGGACACACTGTTGAAATCGGTGACAAGCGTTATGTCCTTCACCTGATCCCCTCCGGAATTTTCCGCTCCGGAGTCAAATGTGTCATCGGCAACGGTGTCGTGGTCGATCCCATCGCTCTGG
>JAZQTR010000084.1:0-10089 GCA_045630865.1 Victivallaceae bacterium | reverse complement strand
CCTGCTCATGCGCTTCTATGACATCTGGGATGGTTCGGTAACTCTCGACGGCAAAGATATCCGCAAAATCAAGCAGGATGACCTGCGCCGCCATATCGGTATCGTCCAGCAGGATATGTATATGTTCAACGGCACAGTAAGAGAAAATATCCTGTACGGCAAACTTGACGCAAGTGATGAAGAGATGATCGAAGCGGCAAAGAAAGCCCATATACACGACTTCGTGATGACATTGCCCTCCGGATATGATACCGAGATAGGTGAGCGCGGAGTGAGACTTTCCGGCGGACAGAAACAGCGTTTGAGCATAGCCCGGGTGTTTCTGAAAGATCCTGAAATCCTGATACTCGATGAAGCCACCAGCGCACTGGATAACGAAAGTGAACGCAAAATACAGCTGGCTCTCGCTGAACTTACCAAAGGCAGAACAACGCTTGTGATAGCTCACAGATTAAGCACAATACGCAATGCAGATGAGATCGTGGTCATCGAAGACGGAAACGTGTCAGAACGCGGAAACCACGATCAGCTCATATCCAGAAACGGAGCATACGCCCGTTTGAGCCACATCTGATTTAACAGATCACTTCGCAGGAAATGGCGTCTTGCAGACTGGAGTCACAGCCGGTATACAAGGTGACTTTCTCTCCTGCAGGATAGTATTTATTTCCCTTGCTGTCAAAACGCATAAACCGCTCTTTATCTATGGTGACGGTAAGCTCTTTGCTGCTTCCTGAAGCGATATGGCAGCGTTTGAATCCGGCGAGGCTGCAGTTGGGTACTGGATAACCGGAGTTTCCGTACTTGATGTAGACCTGAATGACTTCGTCGCTGTCGAAATTCCCGCAGTTGCTGACGGTAAGTTTGAGTTTTACTGAACCTGAAGAGCTTTTTTCAGCTGTGAGACCGCTGCAGGAAAACCGGGTGTAAGCAAGTCCGTATCCGAATGGGAAAAGCGGCTTTTTTCTGATAAAGCGGTAGGTGCGGTTATCCATCGAGTAGTCCTCCATCGGCGGCAGATCTTCCGGAGAGAACGGAAATGTGAACGGCAGCTTGCCGGAGGGGGAAACCTCACCGAAGAGAATGCGTCCGAGAGCCTCACCGCCCTGCTCACCGGGGTAGGGAACAAAGAGTATGGCGGCGGCTTTTCCGACATCCCTGCGCAAATCCACCGGACTTCCCCCCATCACAACGAGTACCACTTTTGCGCCGCGGGCATAGAGGGCGTCAAGCTCACTGCGCTGCCTGTCAGGCAATCCCAGATCTTTGCGGTCGCCGCCCTCGCCGTCAGGAGCCTCTTCGCCCTCGAGAGCCTTGTTGAAACCTCCGATGTAAATGACGGCACCAGGCTTATAGTGCAGAATGTCGCAGGAGTCATACTTGATATCGGTCACATAGGTAAAGCTTGAGCCGGTGTTGATACGCTTGAGGATACCTTCGACCGGAGTTACAAAGTTATCGCTCCAACCGTTGTAGTTGCCGTAGAGTCCGCAGTACTTCTCACAGTTGGGTCCCATGACGCCGATTCCGGAAATATTGCGGTCAAGGGGAAGGATTCCGTCATTTTTCAGCAGAACGACGGATTTTTCCGCCAATTCACGCGCAAGGCGGATATGCTTGCGGCAGCCGACGACAGAAGCCGGAGTTTCCGCCCCCGGAACTGTCCCGTCGCGGTCAAACAACCCCAGACGCATTCTGATCATCAGCGCACGGCGCACACAGCTGTCGATATCTTCTTTACTCACAAGTTTGCGGCGGTAAGCCTGGTAAAGGCCCTCGCCGTAACAGTTTCCGCAGTTGATATCACAGCCGCTGCGGACTGCGATGGCAGAGGACTCCGCAGCATCTCCGGCGGCGTGGTGGTTGATGTGGAAATCGCATATTGCTCCGCAATCGCTGGTGAAATAACCGTCAAATCCCCACTCTTTGCGGAGCAGTTCATCGATGTACTTGACACTGCCGCAGCAAAGCTCTCCGTTGGTGCGGTTGTATGCCCCCATGACGCCTGCGACCTTCGCCTTTTTCACCAGATGTTCAAAGGCAGGCAGATAGGTGGAAGCGGAATCGTAATCGCCGATGACGGCGTTAAATCCGTGGCGCAGGGATTCCGGACCGGAGTGCCCCCAGAAGTGCTTGGCGCAGGCGGCGGAAAGCAGATATTTTTTGTCGTCGCCCTGAAGTCCCTTTACCATCGCTTCGCCGATGACTGAAGTAAGATAGGGGTCTTCGCCGTAGGTCTCCTGTCCCCGTCCCCAGCGGGGATCGCGGAAAATGTTGATATTGGGTGTCCAGTAGGTCAGGTTGAAGTAATCCAGTCCGCCGTTACCGAGAGCTTTGGCGGCACGGTGCTTTGCTCTGCCCTCGAGCGCAGTGGCGCGTCCGACCCTGCGGATGAGAGCCGGATCAAAACTTGAGGCAAATCCGATCGCCTGCGGAAAAACGGTGGCACGTCCGGCACGGGCGACGCCGTGGAGAGCCTCGTTCCACCAGTTGTAAGCCGGTATACCCAGACGGGGAACTGCAGGTGAAGATGCCTGCAGCAGAGATATTTTCTCTTTGATCTTAAGCTCTTTGAGGAGCAGCTCTGTGCGCTCCTCAAAACTCAGGGTGTCATCGAACCATGGAAATTTACCGGACATAATTATACCCTTTTTGCGCATTAGTTGCTGTTATTGACAGATTTTTCCGTAAAAAAAGGCTTCACTTTCTGATACGGGCTCTCACCGCTTCAGCATTGCGGCGGTAATTCACGTTGTTTTTATCCAGACTTGCCGCCTTTTCAAAACCCTGCAGTGCGCCCGGAAGATTTCCGGTATAGGCACAGCTCACGGCGTAAGTGTTCCATGCGTCAGGATCGCCTGGAAGCAGATCCCTGCCGGCTGCCGCCATCTTGCACGCCTCTTGCGGTCTCCGGTTTTTCAGCAGGAATTTTGCCATACTCACATAGAGTATTCCGGCATTCTGCGAACACTCGAAAGCCTTGTTGTAGAGCTTTTCAGCAACCGCCGGATCGGGAGTTATCTGGGCGAGATTCATATATCCCTCGTACCTTTCAGGCTCAAGTTTTATTGCCTGCATATAACACTTTGCCGCCCCCGGCAGATCGCCCTTTTTCTCGTAAATACCGCCCAGCATATTTTCCACGCCCGATGGATCGCTGTTGCTCTTGCGCACTTCTTCAAGGTGCTTCTGCGCCGTGTCAAAATCACCCTTGCGGTACGCCGCTTCACCGAGAATACGGTGCATTTCAGCGGTGCCGGAGGGCGTCGAAATGTCGGCAAATATTCCAAAAATGACGGATATGACGGCAAAAAATGCCGTCATTTTATACGGAATACAGGCTATTGAGCAGGCGGCAAAGAGAAAAAGTGACGGATAGACCATCACCCGGTATCTTCCGGAAGTGACGGTCAGGACGTTGGTCGCAAAGACAGCAAGAAAGAGCAGAGCAAAGTCTGACGGGAACTTTTCACGCTTTTTCCATGCGGCAATCACCATCCCTGCCGCCGCCGAGAGCCAGATGAACAGCGACGTGAAGAGGCCGCTCTTCACGGTGAATGTGCGGTAGATAAGTTCCGCAGGATCGGCTCCTGAAATAAGCTCCACGGGTGAGAAGAATTTCGCCGCCTTGATGAGATATTTTGAGAGCGCAGACAGCGGATTTGAGAGTGTGTATTCAAGACTTTTCTGCAGAAAAAGCCGGTCGGTGGTGATATTCTTTTCTGCCGCCTCTTTTTCGGCTCTGATGTGAAATCTCCGCCACTCAAGTCCCGGACGCAGGCGGCAGGTTCCGTCGGACTCCGCACTGTTGCCGAGGTAGAAGTTGAAGCCGCCGTTGGCCTGAACCGGAACGAATCTGCCGTAGCAGAGAGATTTCACTCCGGATACAGCACCCGTCACCAGCAGGAGCGGAACAATAAAGCAGAGAGCCTTTCTGAACATCCGGCGGCGCAGAAAGTCGATGAAGACCAGCAGCGGAAACGTTCCGGCTCCGGCGTGTGTCAGAATGATGAGCGCACCGGCAGTTCCGGCGGCGGCACTGTAAAATTGTGAAGTTTCATCCTGCTTCCGTGCCCGGTAGAGGGCGTAAAACATGCCGGTCACAAGCGGAATGAGGATGGATTCCGAAATGATCTCCGCCGTGTGGAAGAGAAGAACCGTATAGAACATCGCAAGCGTGATAAAGATTTTGCGCGTCTTATCATCGACACGGTACAGCCCGAGCAGATGGAACAACGCCCAGAACGCTCCGAAGTTGAGCAGAGTCTGCACCGCCCTCAACAGCACAACGCTCTTTGACCAGATCAGGACGAGCGAGGAAAAAAGCGGATAAAATATGCCGTGGATATCCGGTATTTCAGGGAAGAAACTGCCGGAAAGTATCTCCATACTGCGGTCGAAATACTCTCTGACATCCGCTCCGCAGGCGATGTCGAAGTTGACGCTCTGCGAGTATTCGGCAAGGTAGATCACCCGCAGGAGCAATCCGCAGACAAAAACTGCGGCAAGATATGGGTCTGTGTTCCGGAAAAACCATCTTGTTCTGTTCATTTTTGAGTTGCCTCCAACATTTTTGCCGCCTCTGCCAGAGCCGCTTCACGGCAGGAGAACTTTCCTGACAGCTGGTCATCATAAATGCGGTCGATGATCTTTTTGAAGTGCGGACCCGGCTTTCCGCCCAGGGAAATCAGCTCTTTCCCGGTGACAAACGGCTCCGGAGCAAGCTCATCCTGCGGTATCTCACGGAGCTTGTCGATGAGATAGAGCCAGCACTCCATCATCTTGTGGCTGGACATGCAATCCAGACGGTGCAGCTCAAGTTCGAGCGGAAAATTTCCATCGTGCAGCAGCTTTTTCAGCTTGGCTATCTTCATCTCACGGACATTCGCCATCCGCATATGATTGCGCACCGCCTTGACCACAGCTTCACGCTCCTGAACAGAAAAACGGAACCTCTCTGCGATCTCCTCTGCGATCACCGCGCCTCTTTCCTCATGTCCGAAAGCTCTGATTCTGCCGGTATTGTCGGTAAATGTGGTATATTTCTTGCCGGTGTCGTGCAGAAGAACGCTCCACGCCAGAACCGGGTCGGGATAAACCATCATATCCAGCATGATCTTCGTGTGGGTGTAAACATCGCCCTCGGGATGGAATCTCTTTTCCTGCTTCACCCCTTTGAGCGCGGCGACTTCGGGCAGGATGTGTTTCAACAATCCGGTGTGGCAGAGTATATCCAGAGCTTCGGCACGACGGGGTGAGGTGAATATGCTGTCAAGCTCACACTTCACCCTTTCAGGAGCGAGCATTTTGACGTTCTGCGCCAGTTTTTTTATCGCACTGAAAGTCGAAGTCTCTATTTTGAATCCGGTCTTGGCCGCAAATCTCACTGCCCGCAGCATGCGCAGAGCATCCTCGGAAAAACGCTCTTCAGCGACTCCCACGGTGCGGATGATACCGTTTCTGACATCCTCTATGCCGCCGACATGATCGGTGATTTCAAGTGTTTCCGGATCGCACAGCAGAGCGTTTACAGTAAAATCGCGGCGGACGACATCATCCTCAAGGGAGCGGGAAAATTCTATCTCTTCAGGGTGTCTGCCGTCAAGGTAAGTCCGCTCTTTTCGTGCTGAAGCAAGCTCAAAGGTGAAGCCGTCAACTTTGAGCAGGGATACTCCGAATGCCTTGCCTGCCCAGCGGATGTCCGGAAAGATCTTTTCCAGCTCCTCCGGACGGGCGGTCGTCACCAGATCTATATCATCCGGCTCTCTGCCACGAAGCATATCCCGGACTGCGCCGCCGACCATGCGGCAGACAAAGCCGGAAGAGCTGATGGCACTCGAAATCTGACGTACCGCAGCAAGCAGATCGGCTCTCATGGCAAGACCTATTCCTGCGTTTCTTCAAACTCCAGCGGGCGGATCGGAGAGGAGAGAAGCTGAACAGCCGCACTTCCGGCAAATGCCGTATCCCCGAAAGAGAAGCGGAAGCCCTTTCCCTTGCGTCCCAGCTGGCGGTTTGCCCAGACGAAACTGGTCAAATACTCTTCGAGATCGAAGTGGATAAGCTCTTTTTTATCCGGTTTTTCCAAGTGGGCAGCATCCGTGCAGACCGCCGGAAGGGAACCGGTGCAGACCAGATCACACTCACTTCTTCTCACCGCGCGACGGAACTGTCTGCGCGCCGCCGCCTCGAGCATACAGGGGGCGTTTTTGAACTCGCCGCAGTTTTCCGGAAGCGCAGAGCTTTCCTCACCGGCATCGCGCCATGAGATTATGCTCTTGAAACGCCACGGACGCTGCTCAACTTCAGTTTCAGCGTCGTAGATCAGCGGACGGCGGCAAAGCACCAGATCATCTTCCTCCTTTTTGAGGCTGAAGACCGCATTGACACCAGCCATATCGGCGGCACTTCTCAATCTCCAGACATCCGAGCCGCAGCCGAAATCGACCTTGCTGCCGTCGCTGTAGGTCACGGTCACCAGCAGAAGAGGCTCGCTGCCCTCGTAGAGAAGCTCCGGAATGTCACCGTCGTACTCGACAGCATCATCTTTACCGCAGACAAAAAGCGTAACTTTGCTTATTTTGCCGTGGAAACGCACCTCCTCGAGAGTGACATCTCCGACTCTGCCGAAGTTCACCGCCCGGATGTCGGTCACAAAACGCATAAATCCGGCCGCAGTATGAATGTCGCGGGAAATCTCATACTCACAGCCGAACGGAATGACATTGGCACTCTCGATATCGGCGGAAAGGCTGTCCTGATTGGGGTGGACACGCAGCTTTTTTTCCAAAGCACCGACTTCGCTGAACTTTCCGCACAGCACTCTGCCGTAAGAGAGGACTTTTTCACCGTTTCTGAAAACAGCGGCACTCTCTTTGCCGCGGGCGGGAAACTCAAGTCTGAAGTTTCCGTCAACTATTTTGATTCTGTCCATTTGCAGTTTCCTCCACAAAACAGGGATGGATGAAGCGTCTGGCGATGACCCGCCAGCGCAGTTCAGTTTCCCCTTTTTTATTCACATATTCCACAAGCTCATCTCCGTCTTTCAGCCGGGACAGCTCATCAAGTTCCTGCGGCACGCAGCGGAAAAGTACCGCCTCCGCCATCGTTATTCCGCAATTTTTCAGCACCTTGCGCGCCCGGTTCACCAGATTGCGCGCCCTCTGGTTGCGCACCAGCAGATAGACCGGATAGATCAACGCCGCTATCCAGAAAGGAAACACCGGCATCTTCGGCCAGAAAAACATCTGCACAAACTGCGCCAGCGGCAGAAACAGTGCCGGTATCACAAAAAGCAGGGCATCATAATCCCGGATGAAACAGTTGCCCAGATACCTGCGCAAAGCCGAAGAGCTGGTGCGGTAGGCGAAATACTCCTCGAGCATAACTTCGTTGAGAGCAGTTCTCGCCGAATGGCAGAGTTCGTGGGCGGCAAGCTCGGTGCGATCGTAGAAGAGCCACTTTTTCCGGTTTTTGAAAGAGTCGCGCAGAAAGAAGACCGACAGGTCAAGATCCGGATCGCCGATCAGACATCCGCCCCAGAGCAAACCGACGGAGCCGGAAAGAAAAAATCCCGGAACATGCTGTACTTTAAAACCGTAAAGCTGTTCAGTTACGACGCCTGCCTCTTCGAGGATGGCGGGATCTGTCCTGCGGTCACCGGTGATTTCTATCTCACCGAATACAGTAGTTCCGCCCTCTGTGATCAGGGCGTTTGAGAGCTGGCGTTGAACGTCAAAACTTCTCTGGGCGCGATGAAAAAAATTCTCTTCGCTCTCATCTTTGCCCGGAATTATTCCCGCCGCATCCAGCAGTGATGCCTGACGCAGAAGTTCGGGATTCATTTGTTCTGGTTTCCGTTGCCGTTTGCGGAACCTTTTTTGTTGTTCCGGTTGTTCCTGTTTCCGCCGGAAGAGTGCTGCGGCTTGTCGGAACGGTTGTTTTTGTTCTGATTGCCGCCGTTGCTGCTGTTATTGCTGTTACCGTTATTGCCGTTGTTTCCGTTGCGGGTTTTTCCGGCATTGTCGCGCCGGTCGGGAGCGACGATGGTGATTTCATCCAGACGGAAGGTGGAAATGTTTCCGCTTTCAAACGAAACCGACACTTTGCGGCTCAAAAGGTTGCGGTCGCAGATCCTGCCGCGTCCTGCCGGAGTATCGCAGTATTCTCCCTTGCGGGGCATATCTTTTTCGAGCTCGACATAGCACTCGTGTTCGTACTTGAGACAGCACTTGAGCCTGCCGCAAACACCGGAAATCGAACTCGGAGTAAGTGAAAGATCCTGCTCTTTCGCCATCTTGACGTTGATCGAGCTGAACTCCTTGAGGAAACGGCTGCAGCAGAGCGGCTGACCGCAGACAGCGATTCCGCCGAAGATACCTGTCACATCACGGACACCGATCTGGCGCAGCTCAATGCGGGTGGCAAGCGCGCGGGAAAGCTCTTTGACCAGCTCACGGAAATCAACTCTGCCGTCAGCACAGAACTGGATGGTCACCAGCTTGCCGTCAATGGAGTAATGCGCATTCACCAGCTTCATCGGCAAATCGAGTGCGGCGATCTGCATTTCGGCAGTATCCAGAGCACTGCGCTCACGGGATTTGTTGTTTTCGATCTCCGCCAGATCCTCTTCAGTAGCCTTGCGGATGATTTTGGGAAGCTCGGAAACATTCGCCGTCATAGTCGGCTTTTCAAGCTCGACTCTCAACTCCGCAGCGTCAGTGTAAAAGTCGCGCTCAAAGATACATATATCGTGCAGAGACAAAGGAATCGACTCATCACAGCGCGCTTCGAAAGTCGAGCCGTTTCCCATTTTTATTATAAATACTTTATCCATAAAAAATCCACTTTTTATTAAACTGCAATCATACATCAATGTAATATAATGTGCATAGGGGATTTTTTCAATACAGCACCGGCTTAAATTTACTTCTGTTTACACCGCAGAAAGAGGGTGCAAAAAGTTAATGCTCCGATTTTGTGAACAAACATACAAAACGGAGTTGTCATACTTGATACAGCTCATAAGGATGTATCATACAGCTGGCGTTTTGTCAAATACGCCAAACGCTTTGTTTGCAATCGGTGCAATATCAATAAAAAAGCTCCGGAAAAAATTCCGGAGCTTAACAAGTGCATCAGAGATTATTCTGCGTCTTTGGCTTCGCCCAGTCTCTGGCGGTCAGCGATGGAAACCTGTCCTTCAACCTGTCCGTTATCCAGGGGGTTATCCACGCGTTTGGCGAGGTCACGGAACAATCTTCTCAAGTCGATGATTCCGCCGGCCATAAACCAGACGGTGGTGATGACTCCGGCGATACTGGGGATGATCAGCGACACGATGTAGAAGTAGGTGCTCCACCACTCTTTCGGCCACGGGGAGATCTTGTTCCAGATCATGATCACGATGAACGCCAGAATAAGTTTATAGATGATGTTGTAGCTGAACACGCTCCAGGCGATGATACGGTCGCCGAGGGTGTATTCAGGGGTGATTCCGATGAGTTTGCTCCAAATGGTCTTGAAGCTCCACGGAGTTTTTTCCTCTTTCTCGCCGTCGAGAGCATACTCTCCGCGATGGAGCAGACGGTCGAGGTTGTAGGGCTTGCGGTAGGTGATAAGACTGCCGAGGATATAGGCGACAATACCGCTGAGCATGGCGATCATGCTGATCTCATAGCTGTTGATCGGGAACTTGACCGCATCCATCTTCCAGATGACGATGGGATCGAGCGGAGCAGATGCCGCCTCGAGGAATTTGCCGACCGGAACATCAAATTTCTTTTCGACCAGCCACGGATAGATATGATCCGCCCAGTTGCGCTGGCAGAGAAGTCCGGCAAGAGAGATACCGGAACCGAAAATCAGTGAGCAGTACGCACCGACGGTGTTTCCGAAGCGGCTGTAGAGTCCGCCGATCATGATGGGACCGGCTCCGCCCAGCCAGAGGGAACACATGATGGTGATGAACATATTGATGTAGTCGAGCTGGGTGAAGAACACCGCCACGACAAAGAAGAAGACCGCAACCGCAACTGACGCCCAGCGCAAGATCGCAAGGTGCTGCGACGGAGTCGGAGTCTTTTTCAG
>JAZQTR010000083.1:0-3420 GCA_045630865.1 Victivallaceae bacterium | reverse complement strand
CATGGCTACGATCCGACTTTGCCGCGTTCACGGGCCTGACTCAAAGCGGGCATCAGAATGGCGGCGAGGATTGCTATAATGGCGATAACTACAAGAAGCTCGATCAGTGTAAACAGACGCTTTGATACACTGGCGGAGCAGAATGGCTTATACATAATTATTTCCCCTTTCCCGTATGGATGTAAACACCAACATCTTTGGTTTGCAGTATATTATACGCATAAAAATGGAAAATACAATAGATAAAAACAAATATCGCCGATAAGTTTTTTATATCATTTTTGCTCAGTCGGCAAATGCTTGATTTAATTGGTACAGGATGTATATTAATATAATGCATAATCCGCAAATCAGATGTATAATATTGTACTTCCTTCAGAGGAGTTCCATTTTGCTATGAAGAAAAAAGATAAAAAAGAGAAAAACGCCGCAGATATTCCGGCAGAGGAAAAGATCGACGCTGCCGATTGGCAGGTCGTTGAAGAAGATCAGGCACAGGAAAAAGCTGAAGCCGCAGAAGAGGCAGCTCCGCAGGTTGATCCTGTCGAAGAGTTGAAGAAAGAACTTGCCGAAGCAAAGGATAAATATACGTATCTTCAGGCGGAGTATCAGAACTTCCGCCGCCGCGCCGCCAAGGATGTCACCGATGCCCGCGCTTATGCTGTCGCTGATACACTCGTTCCGTTCCTGACCGTCTTCGACTACCTTTCGATGGCGGAAACCGCCGCCAACAAGAGCGACAACATCGAAGCCATCCGTCAGGGACTGCAGATGATCATCGGTCAGTTCTTCAAGGCGTTTGAAGAGCTGGGCGTCACCAAATTTGAGTCCGTCGGCAAGGATTTCGATCCTCAACTCCACGACGCTGTCACCACCGAACCCTCGGAAGATGTTCCGGAGGGTAAGATCATCCGCGAGTGGTGCGGCGGCTTCAAGATCGGTGAAAAACTGCTCCGTCCCGCCCGCGTCGTCGTTTCCGGCGGCAAACCGGCAGAGGAAAAAGAAGCTGATCAGGAAAAAGCGGAGTAATTCAACATGGCTCAGGACTATTATCAGACCCTCGGTGTGAGCCGTACCGCCTCCGCCGATGAAATCAAAAAGGCGTACCGCAAGCTCGCCATCAAATACCATCCGGATAAAAACCCCGGAAACAAAGAGGCCGAAGAGAAATTCAAAGAGATCTCACAGGCTTATGAAGTTGTCGGTGACGCCGAAAAACGCCGCCAGTATGACCAGCTCGGACACGAGGCGTACACCAACGCCGGACACGGCGGCGGCTCTTACGATTCACGCCGCGCCCAGGATATCTTCAGCCAGTTCTTCGGAGGATTCGGCGGCGGTGGCGGCGGCTTCAATTTTGAAGATCTTTTCGGCGGCGGTTCCAGACGCAGCAACCCCAATGCTCCCGTTCCCGGCGACGACCTGCGCTACGATATGGAAATCGACTTTGAAGAGGCGGTCTACGGCGCGAGCAAACCGGTCAATATTCCGCGCGTAGTCTCCTGTCCTGACTGCAGCGGCTCCGGATGCACCCCCGGCAGCGGCAAAAAGACCTGCTCACGCTGCGGCGGAGCCGGATCGCAGACCATCTCACAAGGATTTTTCAGCGTCAGACAGGATTGTCCCGCCTGCCACGGTCAGGGACAGGTCATCGAAAAGCCCTGCCGCAAATGCGGCGGTCAGGGCAGAGTGAGAAAACAGGAAAGTTTCCATATCAACATCCGTCCGGGAGTCGATACCGGCAGCCAGCTCCGCGTTCCCGGCAAGGGAAACGCCGGTCTGCGCGGCGGTCAGGATGGCGATCTCTATGTGGTCATACACGTCCGTCCGAGTTCGATATTTGAGCGTCACGACACAGATCTCGTCTGCGAAGTACCAGTCCCCTTCACCATTCTGGCGAATGGCGGAGAAGTCTTCGTGCCGACCATCTCCGGACGCACCAAAATGCGCATCCCCAAAGGAACCCAGAGCGGCTCCGTTCTGCGTATTCCCGGTAAAGGTATGCCCAGTCTCCGCAACTCTTCACGGGGCAATCTGCATGTTCGCGTAGTTGTTGAGACCCCGGTTAACCTCTCCAGAGAACAGCAGGAACTCCTCGATAAATTCAACGAGTCCCTCAATGACTCCAATCAGCCCCGCAAAGAGCAGTTCGTCAAGAAAGCCGGAAACTTCATGCGCGGCGATGACGGAGATAAATAATGCCCAGACGTACCCAGGATCACGATCCGGTTCTCGCAACCAACCGCAAAGCACTCCACGACTACACCGTCGTGGATCGCTTTGAATGTGGCATCGAACTCACCGGAACCGAAGTCAAAAGCTGCCGCAATCGTGCGATTCAGCTCAGCGAAAGCTTTGCCAAAATCCTGAAAAATCAGCTCTGGCTGCTCAACGCCCACATATCCGTCTGCGAGTTCGGCGGAAAATTCAACCACGAGATCCGCCGCGACCGCAGGCTGCTTATGCATAAAAGAGAGATCCTGAAACTCTCACAGAACCTCTCCCTCAAAGGCGGTACCCTCATTCCACTCAAGTTTTACCTCAAAAACGGACTCATCAAAGTGGAACTCGCCTATTGTCAGGGCAAATCCCACTCCGACCAGCGCGAAACCATCCGCCAACGCGAAAGCGACCTCGCCATCCGCCGCGCTTTGAAGAAGTAAGGCGGCTGGCGTCGGGGGAGAGGGGAAGAACCCCCTCACCCTTTTTCAAGAAAAGCGGTGTACTTTTTGTTTGGTCTTATACGTTTGTTTTTGAGAAAAGCGTTTTTTTGATTGTTCCTCCGCGCCTCTTCTTTCAGAAAGGCGGGAGGATTTTTTTATTTGGTGGAAAATTTGTAAAAAATGCAAAAAGGGTGTATCTTATACAGATTATAACTATCAATGTCATTTACTGTGTCACAGCGAGGTATAAAATGGCTAAAAAACATAGAATTGAGATCGCTTTTGACGAGTGTAAAGGTTGCGGACGCTGCATTTCAGCCTGTCCGAAAAAACTTCTTTCTCTCGGCCGTGAGATCAATAAACAGGGTTACACCTCTGTCGAGGCCAGTGACCCGGCAAGCTGCATCGGATGCGGAGCCTGCTTCTATCAGTGCCCCGAACCCGGTGCTATCACCATTTACGAAATTGTGGAGGATTGACGACTATGCAGTACAATAAACGTCTGCTCCTCAAGGGCAACGAAGCCGCCGTTTACGGCGCACTTATCGCCGGTTGCGATTGCTACTTCGGCTATCCCATCACCCCGGCAAGTGAAGTGGCGCAGACCGCCGCCCAGCTTTTTCCGCAGCTGAACCGTACCTTTCTGCAGGCCGAGTCCGAGATCGGTGCGATCAATATGGTCATCGGCGGTGCCGCTGCCGGAAAACGTGTCATGACCGGCTCCTCCGGTCTGGGCATCAGCTTGAAGCAGGAAGGT
>JAZQTR010000082.1:0-7745 GCA_045630865.1 Victivallaceae bacterium | reverse complement strand
TCGGCAGGCGGCAGAGATCTCTCTGTATTCGACATCAGCAATCCTGCCAAGCCCAAACTTGTCTACACCCTGAAAAATACCGGTGCAGGACGCCAGATGGCGCACAAGGGCGACTATCTCTATCTCACAAGACGCGGCGATGGAATTATCATCATCGATATCAAAAATCCGCTGAAACCCAAAATCGCCAAATTCTTCGACACCGTCGAGATGGCTACCGGATGCACCATTTCAGGCAATCTGCTCTTCTGCGCCCAGCGTATCTACGGCGTGGAAACTCTCGATATCAGCGATCCCGTCAATCCCCGTACCGTTTCACTTCAGCGCACTCACGAGGCGCAGTCAAGCGTCTACAAAAACGGCTATCTCTACGTCGGAGACTGGGGTGCTTCGTTTCTTACCACCATTGACATGAAAGATCCCGTAAATCCCCGTATCGTCAGCAAAAAACCGCTGGACGGCTACGGCGACGGCGTAGACGTCGATGAAAACTACTGCTACGCCGCCACCGGACACCACAGCCGCAACAAAAACCGCAAACTGCGCCACGGCACAGGCCACGGTCTGGAAATCTACAGCATCAAAGAAGATCCTGCCAATCCCAAATTCATTTCGAGAGTCAAATTCCCGGCTTTCCATATGACCGGAAACGACTTCTGGACTGTCCGTGTCAGCGGCAACACCGCCGTTGTCACCGACACCCACAACGGAGTGTTTATCGTCGATATCACCAACCGCAAAAAGCCGGTCATCAAACACAATGCCTCTTTCCCCAAAAAGAAATACGGCAGTATTATGCGTCCGGACTGCGCCGCCGACCTTGAGCTCGGCAAAGGCGTGGCATACGTTGCAGTACAGGCAACCGGACTTGCAGTCATTCCGGCTCCCGGCGTGACCTTCTCCAAAAAGCAGCCTGATTTTACTGCCAAAACCAAAGCGGCTGTTCCCAAAACCATACCCGGCTGGAAGAAGTATGACTTCGGTGCGACTGTAAGACGTGTCTCCATAAAAGATGACATCGCCTACGTTTCAGCCTCGGTCAAAGGACTTCAGGTACTAAACCTCAAGAGCGGCAAAGTCATTCAGAAGATTCCGCTCGCCTGCGCCTATGACACCACTATCAAAAACGGTCAGCTCTTCTGCGCCGCAGGAGATGACGGCGTCATCGTTTACCAGATCAATCAGGATGGAACTCTCACCGAGACCGCCCGCAAAAATGATTTCACCCTCAACGGAAGAAAATTCAAACTCCGTCCCCAGATGCTGATCGCCCCCTCGACCGGAAAGTTTCTCGCCATCTCTGACCGCAGCAATCACGTCTATTTCACCGATATATCCGACGCCAAAAATATGAAGCTCGTCTTCCGCGACCATTGGATACGTCTGCTCTACGGCGATGCCATCCCCAACGATGATATCAATGGCATACTCCCCGTCCACTACTGCGGATTCGGAACGCTTTGGTTCGATCTCAACGGCGATGTTCCCAAAACCATCGCCCGCATCGAAGATCAGAAACACATTTCCGGTCAGAGCGAGGGTTGGACTGTCATTGACGGCAAATTCTTCGCCGTTTCACGTTACGGTCACTGCGTCCTTGATTCCGCTGTCTGCGGCAAGGGCTTCAAAAAGTACAACTTCAAAGAGGCAAGCGGAACTGTCACCGCCGACGGCAGCATCGCCGTCTGTTCCAACCGCAGAAACGGAACGGTTAGAGTATTCGACTTCAGCGATCTTGAAAATCCGGTTGAGCTCGAAAAATTCGCCCTGAAAATTTCCGGAACCCCCGACCGGGCAAGATTCTGGAAAGGACACGTTGTGGTTCCGGCAGGTCTTGACGGCCTGCTCGTTTCCAACAGCACCGTGAAGTGAGCCGCCATGCCTGGAACCATTTACATCGTCAGTACTCCGATAGGCAACCTCGAAGATATCACGCTGCGCGCGCTGCGGATACTCAAAGAGGTTGACCTGATCGCCGCCGAAGACACCCGCCACACCCGCCAGCTGCTGTCGCACTTCGATATCCACAACCGGCTTGAAAGCTGTCACGCATTCAATGAACACGGCAAGGTCGATTCACTGCTGGATATGGCGGAAAACGGCTGCTCGATAGCGTTGGTTTCCGACGCCGGAACGCCGTCTGTCGCCGACCCGGGATTCCTGCTGGTGAGAGAGGCCGTGAAGCGGGAGCTTCCCGTAGTGGTTGTTCCGGGCGTTTCTGCACTGACTTTTTCGGTCACCGCCTCCGGACTTCCGGTAGACAAGTTCGCGTTCAGAGCATTCGCGCCGGTCAAATCCGCCCAGCGGGAAAAGTTTATTTCAGAGATACTTGCTTCCGGATTGACCACTTTCTTTTTTGAGTCTCCCTACCGTGTGGCAAAGACTCTTGAAGCCATTGCCGCACTCGCCCCGGATTGCCCCTGCGCCATCATCAGAGAGGCGACCAAGATACACGAGGAAATCCTCCGCGGCACTGCCACAGAGCTTGCCGCCATCAAACGCGACTGGAAAGGCGAGTTTGTCATTGGTATTTCTGCAGTAAAATGAAGACCCGGATTCTTGTTACATTTGCCACTGAAGATCCGGTTACCCCGGGACACGATGAAATAATCTGCAAACTCTGCCGCGGACTTGCTGAACGCGGTATTCCCGGCGGTTTTCATATGACCGGCGACTTTGTCCGCAGTCTGCGGCGCAGAGGCAGACACGAAGTGGTTTCCGCCCTGCGGGAACACGAAACAGGATACCACACCAACACTCATGCGTCGTATCCTTTTCTCGGTGAGCCGGGCGAAAATCTGCCGTGGGATGAAGCTGTTGCACTCTATATGCAAAGTGAATCGCGCGGAATAGAAGATATTTGCGATATCATCGGCAGAGTTCCCGGATATATCGTGACCGAATTTCTCAAAGTTCCCCAGCTGGTGGAAGCGTACCGTAAACTCGGATTCCGCTATGCCGGACTCAATTCAGGTATGCCCGGCTCCGACACCGGAGCCATCTGTTATATGGGTATGTACTGCTACGCCGGTCAGATTTTCGGCATGGAAAGACCGCCATATCCCGGCAGACTCGAAGAGGGATTGAAACGCCTGCGGGAAATTCTGGAAAAACGTCCGCCGGCACTGAAAATATTCCTCCACCCCTACAAGCTGCTCTACAACAGCAACATACAGGCATGGTACGGAGAAAACAACTTCTACAGCAACTACGATCCGGCGGGCCACTGGAGAGCACCGGAAAAATCACTCTATCCGCCCGAAGTGAGCGAACAGCTGCTGAAGGAGTTTTTTGCCCTGCTTGACTGCGCGTCGCAATTCGATGTGGAGTTTGTGAGAACCGATGAACAGCTTGAAGCCTTCGTCCGCCCTTCCGGATTGACAGTTACCGCAGAAAAAGCACTGGCGTTGTGGCAGAAATTCTGCGCCGGCCATTCCGGAGTCGAAAAATTCACTCCGGCGGAAATAACCGCCATGCGCTCATTTATGCTCGCCCATCCGGAGTCGGAGATGATTCCGGTCAGAACGGTATGCGGTCCGGAAAATGATCTGAAAGTTGACTCATCAATGACAATCCAAGATTCCGAAAACGCCTTTGAATACACCGGAAGAATGCCGTCGGTATTGCCGCCGGAGCTTTTCACCGTTCCGCTGCCGGTTTCCGCCGCAGAACCTGCGTTCAGTGAAGAAAGCTGGACACGGGACATCTACCCCAATGGATTTACAGGAAAAAACATCTGCCGCCTCGCGCGTCTGCAATCCTGGAGCTTCAGAAGAGCAGAGCAGAAAGATCTTTTCTGAGACAGTTTTTCAGCAAACTTACCAACCGTACCGGAAAAGGCAAAAATAATTCCGGTTTTTCCTTGCATTGATGGCTTGGTGAGTTTATATTTATACCGATAAGGAAAAGTGTTTTAAAACACGGTTTTCCATCTCAAGCAACAGGTGGCAAACCATATAACGAAAGGAATCAGAAAATGAAAGTCGATCTTACCGGCAAAGTAGCTGTCGTCACCGGCGGCGGCGGTATTCTCTGCGGTGTAATGGCAAAAGCTCTCGCCAAAAGCGGAGCCAAAGTAGCTATCCTCGATCTGCGTCAGGAGGCGGCACAGGCCGTCGCCGATGAAATCAATGCCGACGGCGGCGTCGCCATCGGTATCGGTGCCAACGTCCTCGAACTCGAGAGCCTGCAGGCTGCTGAAAAAGAGGTCACCGAAAAACTCGGCGTCTGCGATATCCTCATCAACGGAGCAGGCGGAAACAACCCCAAAGGAACCACCAGCAAAGAGTACCTCACCAAAGAGGATCTCGCCGCAAAAATCGAGGGTGTCACCACCTTCTTCGATCTCGACCCCGCGGGTATCGGTTTCGTCTTCAATCTGAACTTCCTCGGAACTCTGCTCCCGACCCAGGTCTTCGCCCGCAAGATGGCGGAGGGCAAGGGCGGAAACATCATCAATATTTCCAGCATGAACGCCTTCTGTCCGCTGACCAAGATCCCGGCATACTCCGGAGCGAAAGCGGCCATCAGCAACTTCACCCAGTGGCTGGCTGTCCACTTCTCGAAGGTCAATATCCGCGTGAACGCCATTGCCCCCGGATTCTTCCACACCAACCAGAACCGCGCTCTGCTGACCAATCCCGACGGCAGCCTGACTCCCCGCGGAAACACCATCCTGAGCCACACCCCCATGGGCAAATTCGGTGAGCCGGAAGATCTCAACGGCGCACTGCTTTTCCTGCTCGACGAGGAGGCCGCCGGTTTCATCAACGGTGTCGTCCTGCCGATCGACGGTGGTTTTGCTGCTTTCAGCGGCGTTTAATCTTTTGAACAACGGAGTATAATCATGTGTCAGAAAGCTGATATCGGTCTTATCGGTCTTGCGGTTATGGGCGAGAACCTCGTCCTCAACATGGAGCGCAACGGTTTTTGCGCCGCCGTCTACAACCGCACCGTTGAAAAAGTCGACAACTTCATTTCCGGACGCGGTGCCGGTAAAAAATTCATCGGCTGCCACAGCCTCGAAGAGCTGTGCGCCAACCTGAAGTCCCCCCGCCGCATCATGATGATGGTCAAAGCCGGCAAAGCGGTCGATGATCTCATCGAGCAGCTCCTGCCCCACCTCGAGCCGGGAGACATCCTCATCGACGGCGGAAACAGCTATTTCCCGGATACCATCCGCCGCACAAAGTATCTGGCTGAAAAGGGATTCAACTTCATCGGAACCGGTGTTTCCGGCGGTGAAGAGGGCGCACTGCTCGGCCCCAGCCTGATGCCCGGAGGCTCCCCTGAGGCATGGCCCGCTGTCAAACCGATCTTCCAGGCGATCTCCGCCAAGGTCGCAGGCGGTCTGCCCTGCTGTGAGTGGGTCGGCAGCGATGGAGCCGGACACTATGTCAAAATGGTTCACAACGGCATCGAGTACGGCGATATGCAGATGATCTGCGAAGCATACTGGCTGCTCAAAAATATCCTCGGACTCTCCGCCGCAGAGCTTCACGAAGTCTTCGACGAGTGGAACAAAGGCGAGCTTTCAAGCTACCTCATCGAGATCACCAGCGCGATCTTCACCAAGACTGATCCCGAAACCGGAAAACCCGTCGTCGATATCATCCTTGACACCGCCGGTCAGAAGGGTACCGGAAAATGGACCAGCCAGAGCGCACTCGACCTTGGAGCTCCCGCTCCGACTGTCGCAGAGGCCGTATTCTCCCGCTGCCTGTCCGCAGTCAAAGAGGAGCGTGTCGCCGCCTCCAAAGTCATCAAGGGAATCACCAAAGAGTTCACCGGTGACAAAAAGGCGTTCATCGAATCTGTCCGCAAAGCTCTCTATGCTTCCAAGATCTGCTCCTACGCCCAGGGCTTCCAGCTGATGAAGCTCGCCGCCAAGGAGTACAACTGGAATCTGCAGTACGGCGAAATCGCCCTGCTGTGGAGAGGCGGCTGCATCATCCGTGCCACCTTCCTTGAGAAGATCAAGGCGGCATTCGACAAAGATCCCGCTCTCGCCAATTTGCTGATGGATGACTTCTTCCGTCAGGCGATCGACGATTGCCAGCAGGCATGGCGCGAAGTCGTGGCGCAGGCCGTTCTCTGCGGAGTTCCGGTCCCGGCATTCAGCAGCGCACTCGCCTACTTCGACGGATACCGTTCCGGCAACCTGCCCGCCAACCTGCTCCAGGCCCAGCGCGACTACTTCGGTGCCCACACCTACGAGCGGGTCGACGCAGAGCGCGGCAAGTTCTTCCACACCGAGTGGACTGAACACAGCGGCAAAACCGTCGCCGGAACCTACACCGCGTAAGAGTAATATCTGCCGCAACCGGCAATAACCGGCAGGAGAAAGAAACTTTACATCAAAAGTATTCTTTCTCCTGCATCGTTTCAAAACAAAGGAGTCTGCAATGGCTGTATATATGCAAAAAGGGTGCGCTGACTGCAGTATCAGCGACGCCGAACTTAAAGAACTCGTGATGGGTACTATCGCCGCGACCGGCAAAGAAATCAAGAAGCTTCTGCTTCTTCCTCCTGACCACACCCGGCTCAACTCCCAGGCGGGAAAAATCACCAATATCATCTGGAACGAACTCCACGACAAGTGTCAGATCGACATCATGCCCGCCCTCGGAACCCACGCTCCCATGGGCGAAGCCGAACTCAAACTGATGTTCGGCGATACCATCCCCATGGATAAATATCTCGTGCATGACTGGAGAAACGATGTTGTCACGCTCGGAAAAGCTGACAGCAAACTCATCTCTGAACTTTCCGGCGGAAAGCTCGATTATGAGGTCAATATCCAGGTCAACAAGATCCTGTTTGAGGACTACGATCTCATCCTTTCCATCGGTCAGGTGGTTCCGCACGAAGTCGTCGGAATGGCGAACTACACCAAGAACATCATGGTGGGTGTCGGCGGATCGGATATCATCAACAAGAGCCACTTTCTCGGAGCGGTTTCCAACCTCGAAAAAATCATGGGCCACGCCGACAGCCCCGTGCGCAGACTCTTCAACTACGGAGTCAATACTTTCCTCGCCGACCGTCCCATCGTGTATATGCTCACGGTCATGTCAAAGGATGAAAGTACCGGCAAAATGGCCATGCGCGGTTTCTTCTCCGGAGATAACGAGGACGCTTTCAAACTTGCAGCGAAGCTTTCAGTCGAGACCAATCTTCAGCTTCTCGATGCTCCGCTGAAAAAGGTTGTCGTCTTCCTCGATCCGGAAGAGTTCAAAAGCACCTGGCTCGGAAACAAGGCTGTCTACCGTACCCGTATGGCTATCGCTGATGACGGCGAACTCATCATCCTCGCCCCCGGACTCAAAGAGTTCGGCGAAGATAAGGAAAATGACCGTCTTATCCGCAAATACGGCTACAAAGGCACCGATTATACCCTCAAAATGGTCGCCGGAAACGAGGAACTCCAGAAGGGACTCGGAGCCGCTGCCCACTTCATCCACGGCTCGAGCGAAGGACGCTTTTCAATCACCTACTGCCCGGGTCCGGGTGTGACCGAAGAGGAGATCAAGTCCGTCGGTTTTGAATACGGCGACCTCAACGAAATGCTGAAAAAATATCCCATCGACCAGCTCAAAGACGGCTACAACACCGTCAACGGCGAAGAGATCTTCTACATCAGCAATCCCGCCCTCGGATTGTGGGCGTTGAAAGCAAACTTCACCGAGTGATCAAAGCTGTACAGCATAAGAGATACCTTTCCAGCAAGGGAAGGTATCTCTTTT
>JAZQTR010000081.1:0-9155 GCA_045630865.1 Victivallaceae bacterium | reverse complement strand
GACGTCAAAACCGCGGGCATTTGCATCTTTGACCAGTCCGGCAAAGCCGCCGGGGATGTTCTCGTTTTTGAGTTCGAGCCAGTCGCCCCAGACGCAGTAGCCGTCATCAACTTGCAGCAGATGATGGAGAGTTTCTGTTTTTTCCGGCAGGAGCGGTTTTACGGACTCCAACTGTTCGATAAGTTCATCGTGGGTGAAGTCCACTCTGAAATAATCCCAGGACGCCCATCCGCACCAGGTGTCTTTTTTGCGTTCACGCTTGTTTCGGTCTGAAAGTATCTGACCATAGGCATCCATTGCATCGTAAATGGAGTCACGCTCGATAAAAACAAACTCGTCGGCGTCGTAATGGCTGTTTCCGTCGATGAGCAGAGTATCTCCGTGAATAAGGAGTGTCAGACGGGAGTTTCTGATGCACCACGTCATAAGCAGTTTGCGCCAGGTGACGGTTCCGGCAAGAAGATATTTTCCGGAGTCGGAGCGCAGAAGGACAAAGGCTTCTGAACAGCTTTCTGAATCATCGTCGGTGCTGCAGATAGCGGCGGCATCACCGGTGTTTCCGCCGCCGAGAACCGCCCTGCTGTGGGCATATTCAGGAGGCAGAAGCCATTCGGCGGAACACTCCTCAACTTCAGTTTGAAGTGCTGACGGATTGAAAAATACCGGATGCAGCAGATCCGCATTGAGCTGTTCCTGAACAGAAGATTTTTCCACACTCAAAACAAGCGGGGAATTGCAGAAAAATTTTGTATTTTTACAGCAAAGCATTTTCTACTCCTGTTGTCATATTTCTGAAAGTTGTTTGAATGTATCGACCAGCTCTTTTATGTATGTTCCGCTGTAGACGGGAATGACTTCGCTCTGGATAACTTTCAGGCGCGGAGCTGATTTCAAGAGGGGGATGATATGGTTCCAGTTGATGTTTCCTCTGCCGGGAAGGGTATGCTCATCTCTGGTTCCGTTATTGTCGTGCAAGTGGCAGTTTACGACGTTGGAGAGCATCTTTTCGAGGGCTTTATCTTCCCAGAGCGGAACTGCTTTGCCTGAGGCCTTCCAGCCGTTCCAGGCATTTCCTTCGCCTGATAATCTGCCGTTATCCATAATGTTGGCGTGTCCGGAGTCGTAGCAGAATCCGAGGGCGTCGGTCTGAAACTCTGATTTTATATCGTTGAGAACTTCAGGAGTGTTGACTGAGAACCAGATGTTTTCGATGCAGATGGTGATGCCGAGTTTTTCTGCGGTCGGCAGCAGTTGACTCAAGGCTTCTTTCATCCGGCTGATGTGAATATCATCAGCGATGGATGAAGTCGGATCAAAGTGGTTGTTTCCGAGGTGGATGGTGATGGTATCCACCTTCATGAAGGCGCAGATTTCAAGCGCGAGTTTCAGTCTTGAAACCATCATTTCACGCTTGCTTTCCCAGGGGCAATTCAAGTCGAGAGAAGCACCGAAAGGAGCGTGTGCGTCGCAGAAACTCAATCCGGAGTTTGCCATTTCTTCGAGCAGGGTATCCTCCATTCCCGGCTTGTTGATGATCATTTTGATCAGGGTGTCTGACAGTACCAGATGTTTGGCTCCGGCGGATGCAAATTCCTGCATGATATAGGGACGCATACGATCAGAAACGTGTTCAAAATCGTATAAAAATGTAACCGGGACATCGAACATAAATCACCTCTTTAAAATATTGGACAGCTGTTGTAATAATATACAGCCAAAGACCTCACTTTCAAGGGAAGTTTTGCCTGTTTCCGGCTGATGTCAGGATTCCGGAAAGCATATTATGTACCGTTTACAAAAAAAGCTCCCGTTTGTTTGCGGGAGCTTTTTGCGGTTCTGTGAGTTTTCAGAATCAGTCGATAAAAACTGTCTTTATCGGCGGAAAACCGTTGAATTGAACAGATGCGTAACTTGCGGTATAGGCTCCGCAGGTGAGCCAGTATATGCGGTCGCCGGTTTTGATGTAGGAGGGCAGGGGATTCCTGTAATACTCGTACATGATATCCTGACTGTCGCAGGTGGGACCGGCAATGATGAAGTCTTCGCACATCTCGCCGCGGGATTCGCAGTAGAGCGGATACTTGATCGACTCATCCCAGGTTTCGATAAGTCCGTTGAACTTACCGACATCGAGATAGAGCCAGCGGTCGAGACCGGTGGAGGACTTTTTGCTGATAAGCACGACTTCGCTTGCGATGATACCGGCTTCGGCAACGAGAGAGCGTCCGGGTTCGAGGATGATTTCCGGAAGATCGTCGCCGAAGTCCTCTTTGAGGTAGCGGGTGATCTCTTCGGCGTAGACCGACAGTTCGTTGGTCTTGCTGATGTAGCTTGCCGGGAAACCTCCGCCCATATTGATCAGAGTGAGGTTGATGCCCTCATCTTTGAGGTAATCGGTGATGTAGCGGACTTTGGCGATGGCGGAGTCCCAGGCACCGATCTCACGCTGCTGACTTCCAACATGGAAAGATATTCCGCAGGGAACAAGTCCGAGATCGCGCGCCAGCAGAAGCAGGTCGATCGCCATATCCGGATGGCAGCCGAACTTGCGTGAGAGCGGCCAGTCGGCGGTTTCGCTTCCGTCGGTGAGGATGCGGCAGAAGATCCGTGAGCCGGGGGCTGCTTTGCCGATATTCCGCAGGTCGCTTTCGCTGTCAGTGGCGAAGAGCCGCACGCCGTTGTCGTAGAAGTATTTGATGTCGGCGGCCTTCTTGATGGTGTTGCCGTAGCTTATGCGGTCGGGGGATACTCCCAGAGAGAGCAGATCATCCAGCTCATAGCGTGATGCCACGTCAAAGTTCGAGCCGAGATCGCGCAGCAGTGTCAGCACCTCTTTTGCCGGATTGGATTTCACAGCATAGTAGATCTTGGCAAAAGGGAAAAAGTTGTTGAGTTCGCTGTATTTCTTTTTGATGATGTTGAGATTCACCATCAGGAACGGCGTTTCGTGTTTTGCGCTTTCTGCTTTGAATGCGCGCCACTCATCTTGAGTGTAATAGTCCAGTACGTCAATTTTCATTGCGGTGTCTGCCTTTCATTGTTAGCAGATTTACAGTGAAATATTTCCACGTCAGAAGTGTACCGTTCTTCCGGTGTGGAACCGATAGCTTCGCCTCTTATTATTCCGGCGGTGTATAAAAGATACCGCAATACTGGAACTTTTCAAACAAAATTGAAGAAATTTTCGTTTTTTTTATGTTTAGGGGTTGAAAAATTTGTAAAAAAGGATAAATTTAGGAGCGTATAGGTATAAATAGGATTAAAAAGGAAAAATGAAAGACATGAACTCCATTTTCGGCAGCGGAATGTTCCTCGGTGAATACGACCGCGGACTCGATCCCCAGTGCCGTGTTTCCCTGCCCAGCGAATGGCGGAGCGGGGCGACGGAGTTTGTCATGATTCCGACCGTCGGAAAAGCGTTCCTTCTTCTTCCTGTCGATATGTTCAAAAAGTTTTTTGACGCCGTTTCCGAGCAGTCCATCGCCGACGTCGCGCTTCAGGAGGCATTTGCATTTCTCGGCTCGCAGTCGCGCTTCTGCCGCTGTGACAAACAGGGCAGAATGGCACTCGACCGTGCCAAACTCGAAGAGGCGGGCATCAAAGATGAATTGAAGCTTGCCGGAGCTGTGACCCATATCAGAATAACTGCACCCGGCGGTTTGAATGTTCCGCAGGATGACAACAGTATCGGCAGATATTTCGATGCTATCCGCAGAGCAAAGGAGACTCCGGCTGCGGCATTGAGCGGATTGTTTGGTTTTTCATCGAAGAGTGAGGAAACCAAATGAGTCAGGACGGACAATTTCATCACATCCCGGTACTGCTCAACGGCGTACTTGATCATCTGACTTTTCCGGAAGACCGTCCGGCGCGCCTCATCGACGGAACTCTCGGCGGTGCAGGACACACTTCAGCTCTGCTTGAAAAATATCCGCAGCTGGAAGTCCTCGGAATCGACCGCGACGATGCTGCTCTCGAAGCCAGCCGTGAACGCCTTGCCAAATTCGGCGGCAGAGTTAAGCTGGCGCGCGGCAACTACTCCGAATGTGCTGAAATCGCTTCGGAACACGGTTGGGATAAAGTTGATGGAATACTTTTCGATATAGGCGTTTCATCTCCGCAGCTCGATATTGCCGAAAGAGGATTTTCATGGCGCAAATCAGGTCCGCTCGATATGAGAATGGACAGACGCAGTGAACTTACCGCCGGAAGATTGCTCAATCGGGCGACCGAAGAGGAACTTATCCGTATTTTTCGCGATTACGGCGAGATCAGGCAGGCGCGCCGCCTTGCCTCTGCTGTTGTCGAAGCCCGCAAGAGCGTGATGTTCGGAACGACCGATGAACTTGTGGAACTCTGCGACAGAGTGCTCGGACGCAGCCGTCCGGGAACTCTTCCTGCCCCGACGCTGGTCTTTCAGGCTCTGCGTATTGCGGTAAACGATGAACTCGGAGAGCTTGAGAGGGGACTCGCTTCCGCTGTCGGACTGCTCGGTCAGGGCGGCAGGATTGCAGTCATCTCGTTCCACTCACTTGAGGACAGAATGGTGAAGAATTTTTTCAGGGATGAGAGCACATCCTGTATCTGTCCGCCGTCGCTGCCTGTCTGCTGCTGTCAGCACAAGGCGAATTTGAAGGTGATTCTCAAACATCCGTACGTTGCGGATGAAGAAGAGATCGCCGGAAACAGCCGCTCATCATGCGCAAAGTTGAGAGTAGCGGAGAAGATTTGAAGTATTAAGGTTTATTTTAATGGAGATATGCAAGTGAAAATCCAATCAGGAAAAAATCCGGTAAAGCGGCGTCCGGCAGCTGCGCAGCAGCCTCCGGCAAGTTTCAGCAAGTTGAAGCCCGTCCTCTTTGTTCTGACCATGATCATTATGGTTGGCGGAGTCTGTGAACTTCAGGTCTACTTCAAGTCGAAGATCAGCACCACCACCGCAGAAATCAGCCGGACCAGAGCTGAAATAAAACGCACTGAGCGCGAACTGGTCAACCTGCGCAACCTGATCGCCGAGCGTACCGGCTGGAGCTATGTGAGAAGTCAGCTTGTCCGCTTCGGAATAAAACTCCGCCGTCCTGAAGCCGGTCAGATGCACGATGCCGTGCGTCTCTCTGAATCTGCAGTACGGCTTGCCGCTGCCAATATGCGCAGCAAACTGCGTGAGCGTATTGCAATGAATGCCGCAGCGGCACCTGCCATTTCCGGAGTCCGGAACACGACAGTTTCCATCCGCCGTCATGCGTCATCATCCAGAAGTGAACTGCAGCGGTACGAGTTCAGATGAGCAGCTTGTCCTCAAGCTCGGTTCAGACCAGAATAAAATTTCTGATCTTTCTTTTCTGCGTGCCGCTTGTCGTGCTGCTTGCAGTGCGCTATTTTTACATTCAGGTCATAAAGCACGATTACTACCTTGCCAGAGCGCAGGGAAAATATACCAGTACAGGAAAAATTTCCGGCAGACGGGGTGAAATATTCGATAACTCCGGAAATCTTCTCGTCGGCAATATGCCGTGTGTCACGATCCGTTGTTCGCCCTGCAACATAAAAAACAGCGTCGACCGGCTGAAGATCATCCGTCTGGTGATGAAACACTTCGGGAGAACTCCGGAGTGGTGTGTGAAGAATTTCGCTCCCAAAGTCAAACGTATCAACCGCAAGACCGGCAAAGAGGAGCTGCGCGACAACCAGTACTGCCAGATTGTCCGCTATGCAACGCTGGAAAAGGTCGATGCTTTTAAACAGGATCTTCTTGAGGCTTTTCAGACCGGCAAAGAAAAGAAACAGAAGCGTACCACGGCAAAAAATATGCCGCGCAACGTGTTCGCCTATGACGCAGTAACCCGGAGAACCTATCCCAAAGGCAGATTGTTGTCGAATATTCTCGGATATTCCAATATGGCTGACCGGGATGAGATAGATCCGCAGGAGGGTCTTGAGCGCAAGATGAGCAAAGAGATGGCTCCGGTGACCGGCAAAGAGGTATACGAGCGCGATCTTGCCGGACGCCGCCTTGAGTACGGTCACAATGAAGTCGTCGAGCAGAGCCGCGACGGAAAGAATGTTTACCTTACTGTCAGTGAACAGATACAGGCTATCGTCGAAGATGAACTTGATACCGTCTGCGCCGATTGGAATCCCGATACAGCTTATGCTGTGGTTGCCGATCCCAAGACCGGAAATATCCTTGCGATAGCCCAGAGGCCGACGTTCAATCCCAACGACCGCAAGAGTTTCAAGCCCGGAGCCATCAGTACCAGAGTTGCAATGGATGTCTACGAGCCGGGTTCGATCATGAAGCCGTTTATCGTCGGCAAGGCTCTTGACTGGAAAGAGATCACTCCTGAAACCGAGTTTTTCTGTGAAGGAAACAACTGGTTTTACGGTGGACACAGGCTCTCTGATGTCCGTGATTACGGAACTCTTGATACCGTCGGCGTAATCAGAAAGTCCAGCAATATCGGAACCGCCAAAATCGCTGTTCAGGTCGGTAAGGAACGTACCTACGATGTTTACAGAATGTTCGGATTCGGCACCAGAACCAATCTGCCGCTGCCTTCCGAGAGCGTCGGCGTACTGCGCCATCACTCCAAGTGGGCGATGGTTGATCTTACCCGTGTGCCTATCGGTTACGCAATGAGTGCCACACTCCTGCAGGTGACGCGCGCTTACTGCGCCCTTGCCAACGGCGGAAAGATGCCGCAGCTGCGTCTGATCGACCGGATAGAGGATATTTCCACCGGCGAAGTTACGGTCATGCCTTATGCGGAGCAGAAGCAGATGTTCGAGCGCAAAGAGGCACTGGATCAGCTTATTGATATGATGGTGACGGTTACCTCTCCGGGAGGCACAGCCACCCGCGCGGCTGTCGCCGGTTACAAGGTGGCTGGCAAGACCGGAACCAGCCGCAAGGGCTACGGAAGGCACGACAAGTGGAACAAGACATACTTTACGAGTTTTGCCGGATTTGTTCCGGCGAAAGACCCGAAATTCGTGATGGCGATAATGGTTGATACTCCGAGGGGCAGAGGCCCGGGAGGCGGAACTGTCGCTGCTCCGGTGTTCGCCCGCAGTGCCGAGCGCATTTTGAAATATATGAATGTGCCGGCTGATCCGGAGCTGCTTCCGAAGAATAAAAAACGCCGCTGACCGCGGCGATTTTTTTATTGTGAAATTACATCAGGGTGGCGCGGAATTAATCATAATGCGCCGACTGCCTGATTTTTACAGTGATTTTTTAAAACAGCAGCTTTATCCCTATTGCCCAGAGAACACATCCGCCGCAAATTAACATCTGTTTTTCTCCGGCAAGTTTTTTTATTCTGCTGCCGAGTAGAACTGCGATTCCGGAAACTATTCCAGTGACTACTCCCATCGAGGCGGCTGGAAACCAGAGCGGGGTTCCAGCAAAGGCGAATCCCGCCCCGACGGCAAGAGCGTCGATGCTGGTGGCAACGGCTGGAAGAATGAGGTTCGCAGGAGCAAAAAAGTCAGTGACTCCCAACTTGCAGACGTTGTGTTCCTCTTTATCCAGCTTGATGGCGTCTATTATCATTTTTGTTCCGACAAATGCCAGAAGTGCGAAGCCGATGAAGTTTGCTGCGCTTCCGACGTACTTTACTATCCAGGCTGAGCAGAAATAGCCGCATACCGGCATCATAAACTGGAATGTGCCAAAAAACAACGCCGCATTTCCGGCATTGCGGATTGTGCGGCGGCTGTCAGAACACAACGCACCGCCGATTGATACGGCAAGTGCGTCGATTGATACGGCAAATGATATGCCGAGAACTTCGAGCAATGTCATGGAGTTTACTTGGTAAAGAGCATGCTCATAACTGCCTTCTGGACATGCAGACGGTTTTCAGCCTCATCGAAGACGATAGAGTTGGCTGAATCCATAACGTCGGCAGTCACCTCCTCGCCGCGGTGGGCGGGCAGGCAGTGGAGGAATTTAGCATCTTTCTTCGCCACATCAAAGAGACGGCGGTTGACCTGATAGGGCTGGAAGATCTTCATGCGCTCGGCTCTCTCTTCCTCAAATCCCATGCTTACCCAGACGTCGGTGTAGAAGTAGTCGGCGTCTTTTGCCGCTTTCAGCGGATCGGGTTCCCAGGTGATGTTGGATGCACCTTCAGCGAGGCTGTCGGTCATTCCGATGCTCTCTGGGGAGGTGATGACCAGCTGCATTCCGGTCAGGCGGGCAGCCAGAACAAGGGAATTTGCGATATTGCTTTTTCCGTCGCCGCAGAAAACCAGTTTCACCCGGCTGTCATCGTAACCGGAGTACTCTCTGATGGTCATAAGATCCGCAAGGATCTGACAGGGGTGGAACTCATCGGTAAGAGCGTTGATTACAGGACATGCCGCCTCCCGTGCCAGCTCTTCAACTCCGGCGTGGGAGAAGGTGCGGATGACGATACCGTGGAGATAACGGCTCAGGACTTTTGCGGTATCAGCGATGGTTTCACCGCGTCCGACCTGCATTTTGCTCTGGTCGAGATAGAGGGGATTTCCGCCGAGTTCGCTCACGCCGACCTCGAAAGAAACGCGGGTACGGGTGGAGGATTTGGCGAAAATAAGTCCGATGCTCTTACCGGCAAGCACGTTGTTGTTGAGTGCCGGACGGTCTTTCTTGAGCTTGCATGCCAAGTCGTAGATGTTTTCCCAATCTTCAAGCGTGATATCACGCAGGGTAAGCAGATCTTTGTTCATAAATCACCTTGGTTATTTGTCGATGATGCCGAGGCATTTATCGATCTTTTCGATGGCGAAGTCGGCATCTTCTCTGGTTATAACAAGCGGAGGAAGCAGACGCAGGACTGTTTCTCCGGCGGTAAGGGTCACAAGATTTTCGTTGAGCAGAAGTCCGTGCAGTTCAGCTGCGGGACGGTCGAGGACGACACCGATCATAAGACCGCGTCCGCGGACACCCTGCACACACTTGTATTTTTTGCCGACTTCAGCGAGTTTATCCATAAGATAAGCACCGATGGTGCGGCAGTTTTCGAGCATTCCATCCTTGTCGAAGCACTCCTGAACGGCGAGCGCAGCGGCGCAGGCGAGGGGAGTTCCGCCGAAAGTGGAAGCGTGGGTCCCGACGGTGAGGACGTCTGCGAACTTGTCGCGGACGATGAAGCCGCCCATCGGATAAC
>JAZQTR010000080.1:0-30328 GCA_045630865.1 Victivallaceae bacterium | reverse complement strand
TGCTGACGCCGCAGTAGCCGCCTTCGAAGCGGTTGCCGAAGCAGCGGACGTTCTGCTGTCCGCCGTCAAGCTCGATGCAGTCATCGCTGGTGAAGATCATGAAGTTGCCGTTGACGTCGGCATCGCGGTTGATTCCGCCGCAGGGATCAAAATTTCCATGTCCCTCGACGGCGTCGTTCCAGCGGTGTTCATCGCTGCCGACAAAGTCGTTGTAGCGGATGACGGTTCCGGTACAGCGGTAGACAACGACTGCCTCCGGGCCTGCCGGATGTGAAAACTGCCAGCTGTTGGCTCTGCCGCGCGGGTCGTGGACAAAACAACGCTCGATAAGCACGTTGCGGCTTTCGCTCAACTCGAAGGCTCCATCCATGTTGACAGGCTGTTCTCCGCAGAAGTATTTGCCGTCAAGATCAAATCTCTGGGGACCTTTTCTGCCCCATCCTGACACATCGCAGTTGATGAAGCGGATATTGCTGCTGTTGGTGACGGCAACGGCTCTGCGCTCACCGCCCTTGAGGGTGAGACCCTCGAAGATGACATATTTGGCACGGTCGACTTCGATAAGAGCGGTCTTGCCGTCGTTGGTGAGGACAAAACCGGGTTCGGCGGTGTAGCGGACCCATGCTCCGGGAGTTCCGGAGACGATTTTGTTGAGATAGCCGTTGAAATTCTTTTTATTGAGCAGAATGGTGCGTCCGATGGGAACTGTTGAGCTTGCGGTACGGAATTTTTTCTCGTAGCAAAGCTTGTCTCCGTCAAAGATGCGCAGCATATGATCTCTTGCCTCTTTGAGATTGACGATACTGCCGCGGTAGTTGCCATCCTCTTCGTCGCGGATGGGCGGGAAAGCGTTCTGCCACTTGCCTCCGGGCAGCTCGCGGAAGAGTACCCGGATATTATCCGTTTTGGGCATGGATATATAGTAGCTTGCGCTGTTGAAAGATGGGACGACTCTGGTGCGTTTGATGGCAGGTGTCTTCACATAAGTTTCCGGCTTGTCAGCGGAAAAACAGATTCTTTTGAAGGTGGCATAGCGGTTGGCCGAGAGGTTGTAAAGCAGAACGCGTACCCGCTGCACTCCGGAAACCTTGAGCTTTTCCGCCACATTCACGGCATAAACGCCGTTGGCGTTGAACTTCAGGATCTCCTGACGGGGTTTTCCCTCAAACTGGAGTCTGACCAATCCGTTGACTCTTTCGCCTGTAAGTTCGACCGAGAAGTACGGCGAGGCGTCAAAATCGACCTCAAAGTCTTTGTAGGCGGCGCAGTATCCGGGCAGGGCGATGTGGTTGAAGAGCCGGAGACCGTCATCGCAGTAGGATATCCTGCCGTTGACAGTGTTTTCTTTTACTTTCCAGTCGCGTCCGGAAAAGTTGTCTGACACGCAGTTCAGACAGGCACAGCCGCCGAACAGCACGGCAGCTGCGGCGGCGATCAGGCAAGAGAGTGATTTTTGCATAGTTGTTGCTCCTGTATATTAAAGTGAAATACCTTTTAATTTCTGGTGCAGAGACACGGCGTAACCGTCGGTCATTCCGGAAACGAAGTCAAGAATACTCATCAGCCGGAGATAGCTCTTTGACTTCCAGAGTTCGCTGTTTTTATCCACCGTGTAGAACGGCAGCATGGCGGCGAGGCGGCGGCTTCTGTAACCTGCGGCGGGGCCTCCGGAAAACTCTGCGGCAAGCTCGTCGACGCATGGGACGAAAATATCCAGCAGTCCGGACACCATTTCAAATCCTGAACCTATAACTTCAGCGACGCTGCGGTGGTTGTAGATACCGCTTGCACTGCGCCGGCGTATGGCGTCAAGCGTCTTGCGGCAGGGAATGTAATCTATAAGCGGTTTTTCGAGAGTTCCGTTGAGCAGTTCTTCCTGATGTTCGATAAATACCTGTGTCACCTGACGCACCAGATAGCCGATAGCCTGCGCCCGCAGAAATTCAGCTTTGCGGATGGGGGATTCCAATGTCGCAACGTGTTCAGCTGTGCGTTCGGAGTTGATAATTTCAAGAAAGTTCATTTCAAGCTCAAGATAATCCACCAGACCGAGTCTGTGGCCATCTTCGAAATCCACGATCAGGTAGGCGATGTCGTCTGCGGCCTCGACCAGATATGCCAGCGGATGGCGTACCCAGGCTCCGGGGCCGGTCTGAAGCAGTCCGCAGCTCTCTGCGACTTCGGCAAACAGCTCTTTTTCAGACTGGAAATAGCCGAATTTCTTGCCTGCAACTCCGGTCGGACGATTGGGGACGATTGATGCGACGGGATATTTTGAGAAAGCTCCGAGTGTCGCCGCTGTCAGCTGCATGCCGCCGCGCTGATCGGGCATTTCCAGAGAGGTCAGCACCCTGAATCCCTGGGCGTTGCCCTCGAATTTGGCGATATCGGCATTTTCGGCATCCGAGAGATTCTGCTGGAGCCGTTTGCCGGAGTCTGAATTGGTGAACCAGTGCCGGATGGCCTCTTCTCCGGCGTGTCCGAGCGGAGGGTTGCCGATATCGTGGGCGAGGGCGGCGGCGGCAACGATCGAGCCGATATCGCTCGGAGTGGCATCACCTACGTCGAAGTTCTGGCAGATGAATACTCCGGTTGCCGTTCCCAGACTGCGGCCGATGGAGCTGGTTTCGAGGCTGTGGGTGAGCCGGGTGCGGACATAATCTGTTTTTACCAGCGGAAAGACCTGGGTCTTATCCTGAAGGCGGCGGAATGAGCCTGAAAACACGATGCGGTCAAAGTCGCGCTGAAACGGTGAACGCTCAGGCGAGATCTTTCCGGGGACTCCGGTGCCGAGACGGTCGGGGGAGAGCAGTTTTTTCCAATCCATTGACATATGATACAGTACCTTTTTTAAAGCAGTTCCTGATAGACTGCGACGGTTTGTTTTGCGGTATTGCTCCAGTTGAAGCGCGGGAGTGAGGCTTGTCCTCTGGCTGCAAGTTCATCGCGCAGTGAGCTGTCTTCGAGGACTTTGAGCAGCTGTTTGGCGCAGACTTCATCATCCGTTGCCGGAAAGAAGAGTGCGCCGTCTCCGCCGATTTCCCTGAAGCAGGGAATATCGCTCAAGACCGGAACACACCCCATGCTCATCGCCTCAACAGTCGGCAGACCGAAGCCCTCTGCCAGCGACGGGAATATCAGTGCGCGGGCTTTGCTGTAGGCGTAAAAGAGCTGATTTTCGTTGAGCCGGTACTGGAAGACCCGGTTCGATATGCCAAGCTCCTGAAAGAGCTGTTTTTCACCGTCGGTGAAAGCTCCTCCGCCGACGCAGACCAGCGGAATATCTTTGATTCTTGCCACTGCCCGGGCTGCTGTCGTGAAATTGCGGTAAAACGCTCTGGTTCCGACGTGGAGGATGAAGTCAGAGGGCAGTCCGGGGATTTCTTCAAGTTTTTCCGGAACTTTCACGCCGTCAAGGATGACACGGACTTTTTCCGCCGCCTCCGGATAGAGAGCGATCAAGTCATCGGCGGTCGCCTGACTCGGAGTGATGATTCTGTCGGCGTATCTGATAGAGAGTTTCTCTTCTGCCGCCTCGCGTTTTGCGGTGGGCAGTTCTGGAAATTTCTCGTGGGTGAGATCCTGTACCGTGATAACGTAGGGTTTTCCCCGGGTGTATTTGGGCAGGTAGGGTTTTGAGTAGGTGCTGTGGAAAACATCAAAATCGCCTTTGGCAAGAGCTCTGCGCGTGGAAATCAGATTGATGTTTTCGAGAATACGGTTTTTGCCCCTGAACTCCATATCCGGCAGAAAGCGGCGCACCGGAATCAGCTCTTCGAGGAATGCGCTGTTCGAGAAATAACAGCTTACCTGCCACTCGACGCCGAGTTTGTTGAATTCTGTGAAGAGTTCGCAGAAGTAGCGTGATATTCCGCTGTAGCGGAAGCTGGAAAAAATCTGATGGTCGCAGAGCAGGCGCATAAAAGGTCATTCCTTGTTGAGGTCAATTACCCGGTCGCACTTTTCGAGGGTGTTCAGACGGTGGGCGATGACCACCATTGTGAGTTTGCCGTTGAGTGTTTCCAGAGCGGATATAAAGGCGTTTTCGGTATCCTGATCGAGGTTGCTGGTTGCTTCATCGAGGATGAGCAGTTCGACATCCCGGTAGAGGGCGCGGGCGATGCCTATGCGCTGCCGCTGTCCGCCTGAAAGGTTGGTGCCGTCGGCGGATATTTTGTGTTCCGGAGTGAATCCGTCAAGCTGTGCGAGGGAGATTGCGCGGGCGATTTTATCTTTGTCGACCAGCTCCGGCGGAATACCGAAGGCGATATTTTCCTGCAGGGTTCCGGCTATCAGATGGACGGTCTGGGGAACGTAACCGATTTTTTTTCTCCACTCGCGCACATCGTTGAAAATGTCGATGCCGTCTGATTTGATCGAGCCGGATGTCGGACGGCGCAGACCGAGCAGAAGCTCGATGAGCGTTGTTTTGCCGCAGCCGGTTTTTCCGGCGATACCGATACTGGTGCGTGCCGGGATGGTCAGAGAGAGGTTTTCCGGAGTTGGACGGCTGGCTCCGGCGTGGAGATAGCTCACGTTTTCCAGAACAAGTTCGCGCTCTATTGTGGCGCAGCTGCCGGAAACGGCGGCGTTTTCCTGCGGAAATCCTGTGATGTCATCGCTTATGCAGTCGAACATGAATTTGCTCTGGCGTATACGCATAAGGCTGTAGTGGCAGCGGCTCAATGCGGGCAGTATTCTTGCCATGACTGCGACGATGGCGGTGAATACGGCGAGTATCTCTGCGTTGGAAACTCCGCGCTTGAGCATAATGATAAAGATGCCGATCAGCAGGATGATGGCGGCGGTTTCGAGGGCAAGGCGCGGTATCTGTCCGAGAAAGTAGAGTCTTGAGTTGCAGTAGTTTGATTCGCGTTCACTTTTTTGGCTGCGTCCGAGGAAAAACTCTTCGGCACCGACGCTCTTGATGTAGGCTATGTCGCTCAATCCTGAAAGGCGGATACGGGAGTTTTCGATTTCGGCTTTCGCGCAGCGTTCACCGAAAACACGGTTGATTTTACTGCTTGCCAACTGGATGGCTCCTCCGCAGAGTGCCATGAAGAATATTCCTGAAACGGTCACGAGCGGCATCGCCGCCGCCAGAGCACCGCCGAGCAGGAGTATGGTCAGTCCGTCACTTGCCAGCTGTGCCAGCGGCATAAGCACGTAGGGGCAGAGCAGTGAGCAGTTGTGGATATTGATATCGAGATCTGCGACCTGTCTGGCGGATACGCTTTTGTAGTCGCTTTTGAGGTAGCTTGAGTAGAGGCGCAGGGAGATATCGCACTGTTTGTTAAAGAGTATGTGCGAGGAGATATGGATGATCCAGAGTGAAAAGAGGTTTTTGGCGGCGAAAAGCACTCCGAGAGCGGCCAGTATCCAGACGAACCTGCCGGGATCATTGCAGCTGTTGAGCAATTCGGCTATTTTGCTTATTTTGGCGTTGGAAACAACGGCTTCCGGAGCGAGGAAGACGGTGACAGCCGCCACCAGTGCGCCGATACCGGCCATTTCAAGCAGAGATGAGCAGGTCATCAGCAGCGCAACGCCGATGAGAGAGATTTTGTCGCGCGGGGAGAGCAGCAACCGCAGTTTTTTCAAAAGATCAAGCATAATTTACCCTATTATTAATATAATAACAGGATAATATAACACTCACGGTCTATCTTTGCAAGAAGAGGAGCCGTTAATATTCAGTTTTGCTCTTTTTTGCTTCTTATCCAGCATTCATAATAGATCACCGAGCAGAAGATCACCAGACACGCCGGAACGACGAGGATCGTACCCTTGAGGCCGAAATTATCGCCTACTGCGCCCATCAGGTATGAGAAGGCTCCGCAGCCGGGTATTCCCATCAGGGAGTAGTAGACGTAGAGCAGAGTCGAGTCGCAGTCCGGCAGATTGGTTACGCCGTAGACCTGTGTGGTCGGCCAGTAGGGGGCTATGCCGACTCCGGCGAGAAAGAGCAGGATAAAGAGCAGGGGGAACATTATCCATCCGGGCATCATGCCGGGTGAGAGCAGGGCGAGCAGCAGGGTGACCGGGATTGTTCCGGTTGCGGCGAGGAGCAGAAACCATCTCAACCTTTCCGGTTTTGCGAAATAGCCGAAAGCTGCTCTGCCGAGGAACATTCCGATAGCGATGACGCCGGTTCCGAGACTGGCGACGAAGGCGGAGGTTTTGAAGTTGAGTTCGATATATGCCGCTGCCCAGAAGGTGAGGCCGAATTCTGCGCCTGCTCCGAAGAACATGGCGGCGCAGCACATCCAGAAGCGTTTTTTTGCTGCGATATCTTTTGTCTGTTTCCAGATTCGGGCGAGGTCTATGTTCTCCTTGACTTCGGGATACTCTTTGCCGGGAGTCTCTTTCCAGAGGAAGGTGAGTGAGGATATGACAGTCAGGATACCTATGATGAAAAGGATGGTTCTCCAGCTCACGCCGCAGGTGAGCAAACCTCCTGCCAGCACAACGGCAAGCACGATGCCGACCGACCAGAAAGAGTGGCCGATGTTGACGTAACGCTCGGGGGCGTCCGGGTGCAGATCCTGCACGAAGGGAGTGAGGATACCTTCGCAGACACCTTCTCCCAGACCTGCGATGACAAGGCAGGGTATGAGCATCCAGTATGCGGATGAAAAGCTTGAAAGCGTCATGCCGATACCGATGAGGATGACGCTGGTTCCGATGGTGATGCGTTTTCCGAGTCTGGCGCAGACGATTCCGCTCAAAAGCAGAGTGGCGATCATAAAGGTGCTGCGGACTACGTGGAGAACTCCGCCCATTGCCATACCGCCGCCATCCATCGGAAAGTTGAGGCTTTTGCCCATCGCCACGATCAGAAGCGGTATCGCAAGTGATGACACCGAGTACATTGTGAATGCGGAAAATCCGGCGTAATCATATCTGCCGAATTTGAGATCTTTGCGTGCCATAGAGCTGTTTTCCCCTGTTGTTTTGATGTTTGCCGTATAATATAGCGTTTGCGGAGCAATAATACAACTGTTTTTTGAGGTCGGTCAGCGGTGAGCCGGCGCAAAAAAGTTTCAGCCGTCCATCTGTTGCTTTTACTGCTGAAAGCGGTACCCGGAGATAAAATAATTATTTTGTCCAAAAAAATAATAAAAAAATCCAAAACAAAAGGGTTGCGGAAATTGACGAATGTGTGTATAATATACAGTGACACATTTTGGTTTTACAATAAATAACACAGGACTTGATGTCCGGAAGGAGAAAAATGAACAAGATGTCAAAAAATTCTTCCTGCAGGAAGAGAGTAAAGCCCTGCTTTACTCTTGTTGAACTCCTCGTTGTGATTGCCATCATCGCCATCCTTGCGGCGATTCTGATGCCCGCATTGAGCAAGGCGCGTGAAGCTGCACGCGGTTCGACCTGTCAGAACAACCTCAAGGCTTGTGCTTCCACATTTCAGAATTACGCTGATGACAACAACAGCCTTTTGATGTATGCCATGGGGCCAGGATACTATTTTTGGCAGAACTGCTACGGCTCACGTACCGGAAACAAGTATTTCCAGTTTGAGAAGATCCAGGATTCGCGGACCGCTGGTAGTGACGGAAGGCCTACCGGACAGTATTTTACAAAGATAGGCCGGTGCCCTTCTGCTAAAGAGCCGACTGTTGATGCAAATCTTGGAGAGAAGTCCTACGGTATGCTCCGCGCCAGTTGCTACGGCGGCAACTCAGGTGGTAATGACCGTTATAGCTCCCTTCAAGGAGAAATCAAAACAGTTTACCCCAAATCAGGTATGATTTGGGCGCGTGTCACTGACAAAGATGGCAATATGGTCACAGGTGCCGGAGTGCTCAAAACTCATGTTGTAAAACAGGCTTCCCGCTGGATGTTGATCGGTGACTGTGTGTATAAGAGTAACCACGATAAGTATGCCGGACAGGGCAGAGCTTACTATGCTCCGCATTCAGAGAGTTACAGCGATCACGCCGGTGTTGCCCTTGTTCACAACGGCGATGGTAATTTTGCTTATCTCGATGGACACGTTGCCCTGCAGACACGTTTTGAATTCAAAAACGCCTTCGTCAATATCGTCTGGGGTATTATTGAAACCGGTGAACTTGCTCTATATTGAATTTGTCAGGAGATATATCATGAAATTGCTTAATAAAAAATTCACTCTCATCGAACTTCTGGTGGTCATCGCCATCATCGCTATTCTTGCCGGAATCCTGATGCCGGCTCTCTCTGCTGCCCGCGCCCGCGGAAAGTCCGCCTCCTGCATCGGTAACCTGAAAAACACCACCCAAACCCTCTTCTCTTATGCCAATAACAACGGCGACCTTATTATGATCGCTATGGCAACCAAGGCCTCTAATGACAACAACTTCGCGTCCTGGGCGAACTGCTACGGCGGATTTACCGGCAATAAGTATTTTGATTTTACTCCTATCAAAGAAGAGCGTACAAAAAATATCTGGCAGTATAACGGCAAAGCTTATCGCTGCCCCGCCATGCCTGAACCGGTCGTCGATGACCTCTGGGGATTCAAGACCTACGGTACGATCACAATGGAGTGCTATGGTCCTGACCGTACCGAGAGCGGAAAACCCAACACCCGCTGGACCGAGAGAAACTACGCCAAAAACTTCGGACGCAACGCCTTTGTAAGTCCCAACAGCAAGATCGCCGGTGACTCATACATCTACCTTCCCAATGTTAAAAACAAGGCGGAGTTCATCCTGCTTGCCGACAGTGCGTACCGTCCCAATCACGCCACCCAGGCAAACCAGCCGTACAGCCGCTTCTATCTCAATAAGAACACCTGGAACAGCTCCGAGTTCATCTCTTTTATCCACAACGACCGCGCCAATATGTCCTTTGCTGACGGTCACGTTGCCTCCCGCACTCCTGCCGAGGCCCGCTACGGTCTGTCGGATGTTCTCTACGGAATCACCTCCTGGACCCTCAGCAATCAGGCGTGTTCCGCCCTGTGATTTCCAACTTCTGTATAAGAGCGGTATGACTCTGCCATACCGCATTTTTTTTGGAGCATACGGCGCATTTGCCCTGCTTTTTTTCCGCACGATTTGATGTCAAGAGTGGTAGATAATGAAAAAGATATTTTTTCTACAGACTGTTTTATGTGTTTTTGCACTTTGTGCCGCAACGCAGAAAATTCCACTCGAGTTGATGGATTATGAGGTCAACTCGGATGTCAACTGGCGCAAAGTGGGCGACAGCGTCCGCAATATGTCCCGTGCCGGACTGGTGACCGCAACAGAGAAGATCACCCCTTTTTCTTTGGATTACGCCTTTGAGATGAACGTTGTTCCGGTCAAAAGAACTTCGCGCCATCCCGGAGATGCCGGAATCTGTCTGGTCTCTCCGGATAAGCAGCTCATCTGGCGCGTCCTTCTCGTTGACAACGGCAAAAAACGCTATGCCGATTTGCGTGTCGAGAGCCGCAATGAACAGATAAACCGCAAAAGCTGTGACGTGAAGTGTGTTTCCGGCAGCGGTTTCCGCTGGCAGTACGGCAAACCGTACCGCCTGTATATTGAGTGCAGAAACCGTGTGATAACTTCAAAAGTTTCTCTTGACGGCAAAACGCTGGTCAGCCATACGGCGAAAGCTCCGGCAGACGTTCCCTATATCTGCGGTTTCCACTCCGGAGCCATGCTTGCGCAGTACAGCGGCCCCGCCGCCCGGTGGGGAGAGGCGGCAAAAGTTGTCCGGAAGCCGCTGAAACTCAATAAGCCGGTCTACGTTCCCTCACGCAATATTTCCAGAAAGTTCAAGGCAAAGCCCACCGGATTCTTCTACACCAAACAGGATGACAAAGGTTACTGGTGGCTGATAGATCCCGCCGGAAACGCCATGTTCGCCTGCGGCGCGGACGGAATCAACTGGCAGGGACGCAGCTGTGAGGCTCTGGGGTACAGTGAATACAACCGCAGTGTTCGCGCCAGATTCGACAACGAAAAAGAGTGGATGTTCCACACCAAAAAACGCCTCGAAGATTGGGGATTCAACTTCGCCGGAACCTGCTCAAATGTTTTCAGGACCCATATTCCTTTTGCCAACAACCTGATGATCGGCAGTACCTTCGCCAGTCTGGGCGATGAGTACGACGTCTGCCCCTACAAGGGACACGTCGGAACCGCTCTGCCGAATCCATTTCATCCGCGTTTCGGCGAGTACGCAAAAATGCGTTATATGCGAAATGTCGGCGCAGAGGTCGAAAACCCCTATTTCCTCGGCTACTACTGCGACAACGAGCTGCGCTGGGAGGGAGCCACCCAGACTTCCGATGGTTCCGGTGTCTTTGACACGGTGATGAAGAAAAACAGCAAGCACACCGCCAAGATCGCGCTGGTAAAGTTCCTTGAGCGCAACTTCAAGGGCGATATAAAGAGTTTCAATGATTTCTGGGGCGTTTCATTCAAGAGCTTTGAAGAGATCGCCGGAGCGAAACAGCTCAAACACAGTTCAGCTGAGCAGCTCAAAATCAAACAGGAGTTTCTCACCTATTTTGCGGAAACCTATTTCAGGACTATCCGCGACAGTCTGCGTGAGATCGACCCGAACCACCTCTTCCTCGGCTGCCGCTACGCCGGTATTCCCCACGATTTGATCTGGAAAGCCAATGCAAAATACTGTGATGTCGTCTCTTTCAACATCTATCCTGCGGTCGACCGGGCGTGGAACGAGATCTACACTCACGAAAACCCGGTCACGGCGGTCTGCGACTATATATATAATGTCTGCAAGCGTCCGGCGATGATCACCGAGTGGGCGTTCCTCGGCTACGACAGCGGACTGCCCTGCCTTGAAGGAGCCGGTCAGCGGTTCCTGACTCAGCGTGAGCGCGCCGCTGCCGCCGGATTCTTCTACAAAGTTATGCTCAGCCACAAGGCGATGATCGGAATGAGCTGGTATGAGTACAGCGATGATCCGGCACTCGGAGTCCGCAGCCGTCATCCCCAGAACTGCAACTACGGTCTGGTCAACCGGGACGATATGCCGTATGAGGAGCTGGTCAACACCTTCCGCGACATCAACAAAGACATCGACGCCGCGCGCCGTTATGTTCATACTCCGCGCAAATCCGGTATCCACGGCAAACTCTATAAAGAGTTCGATCTGCCTGCTGACGGCAAAAAACAGAGCCGCGTGAAAGCCGAAGCCGGAAACGGAAAATTCTACCTTTCCAACGGTACGATCGGCATCCGCAGTGCCAAAGACGGCAGGATCGAGGTACTGCGCAAAAATGAGCCGGCGGGTTTCTTCTATATCACGCTCCACACCACCAACAAAAGCCGCAACTGGCGACATATAAAGACTTTCCGCAACGAGAGCGTGAGGGAGGTCAAAAACGGCAAGGTGCTGACTGTTTCAGGTGACATCAACTCCACCAACGGCAAATCCGTAGTGACGATAAAGATCTTCGTGCCGGAAAACGGCAACTATATCATCCCTGCACTTGAGAGCGTCAAAAATACCGGAACTTTGCCGCTCAACGTCGGCGGATTCTATTTCCAGGTCAAGCCGCTCTTCGACCATCTGCCGCCGGAGCGTCCCATCAACCGTGTCCACTATTCGAGCCGGACAAGCTCCGCGTGGGTGAATGCCAAATCGGACTACCTCGGCGTCGCCTGCAGCTTCGGCAGATTTATGATCTCGTTCTTCGTCCACGGCGAAGACGGATTGAAGGGCGACTGTCTGCGCCGCCTGCAGAGAGTCCTCCAACCGGGTGAAGTGATGAGACTTGAGGAGCCCGCATATCTTTTTGTCTATGCCGGAAAGGGCGCGTACCTCAAAGCGGCGGAAAAACTGATAGCAGATGATATGAATGAATAAATATTTTCACAACCTGAATATATAAGGAGAAAAAAATGAAAAAAACATTGTTGTTGGCGGCCCTCTTCTGCGCCGCCGTGCTTTCGGCAGGATTGAAGCCGGTCAATCTCGATATGATCGACTGCAATTTCGACTCTGACATCAACTGGCAGCGCATCGGCGACAACATCTGCAACCTCGCAGAGGCCCGCTATGTGACTGCTACCGAAAAGATCACTCCCTACTCCAAGGATTTTACCTTTGAGATGCAGGTCAAGCCGCTCCAGAAAATCCAGCGTTCTGCAGGTGACAGCGGCGTCTGTATTTCCTCTCATCTCCGCGGAGTCATCTGGCGCGTCATGCTCGTCGACAACAACAAGAGCCGCATCGCCAGAATGGATCTTATCACAGAGCGTCCCGGTTCCACCAAAGTGAGAAAGACCATCAAGTGCGTCGAAGGCAGCAACTTCAAATGGGACTACAAAAAAGTCTACACCATGCGCATCGGTGTCAAAGACGGCAAAATTACCGCTTCCATCGCTCACAACGGAAAAGTTGCAGCCCGCTTCACTGCCGATGAGTCATTCAACGAGATCTACAACGGCGGTTTGTTCGGCGGAGCCATCCTCTCTGAATTCAGCAACAGTGCCGCAAGTCACGGCAAGGCCGTTGCGGTCAAAGAGCCTGAAGTGAAGCTCAACAAGCCCAAATACGTTCCCTACAGCAACATCTCCAAAAAATTCAAAGCCAAAGCCACCGGCTACTTCTATACCAAACAGGATGAAACCGGCCGCTGGTGGCTGATCGACCCCGTCGGCAACGCCATGTTCGCCTGCGGAACCGATGCCGTCAACTGGCACGGCAGACACTGCGAAGCTCTCGGATACTGCCTCTATCACCGCAGCGTCCGCGCGATCTTCGATACCGAGATGGAGTGGCTCGTCCATACCAAAAAACGTCTTGACTCCTGGGGCTTCAACTACGCCGGAACCTGTACCAAGCTCTTCTATCAGCACATCCCCTTCGCCAACAACCTGATGATCGGCAGCACCTTCGCCAGTCTGGGCGATGAGTACGACATCTGCCCCTATCAGGGACACGTCGGAACCGCTCTGCCGAACCCCTTCCATCCCCGCTTCGGCGAGTATGCCAAAAAACGCTATATCCGCAACGTCGGCGGACAGCAGGAAAACCCCTATTTCCTTGGCTACTACTGCGACAACGAGCTGCGCTGGGCAGGTGTGACCCACGCTTATGACGGCTCCGGTGTCTTTGATACCGTCCTGAAAAAGAACAGCAGACACACCGCCAAGATCGCTCTGGTCAAATTTATGCGCGAGCGTTACAAAAACGATGTCGCCGCGATGAACAAAGCGTGGGGCAGCTCATTCAAGAGCTTCGATGACCTTCTGAACGCCAGAGAGCTGAAACACTCCAGCGATGATCAGCTCAATGTCAAACTGGATTTCCTCACCTTCACCGCGGAAACATATTTCAAGACTCTGCGCGACAGCCTGCGCGAGATCGATCCGAACCACCTTTTCCTCGGCTGCCGCTACGCCGGAACCCGCGTCCACAAACGCATCTGGGAAGCCAACGCCAAGTACTGCGATGTGGTTTCTTTCAACGTCTATCCCACCTACGATAAAATCTGGAACCAGATGTTCATCGACGGCAAACCCGCCACCAGCGTGCTTGATCACATCTACAGCATGTGCAACAAGCCGATGATGATCACCGAATGGGCATTCATGGGACTTGACAGCGGACTTCCCTGCACCAGAGGTGCCGGACAGCGTTTCTACACGCAGGATGAGCGCGCCCACGCCGCAAGCATTTTCTACCGCATGATGCTCGGACACAAAGCGATGATCGGTTCCAGCTGGTACGAGTTCGGCGACGATCCCTTCCTCGGTGTGCGCCGCCGCCATCCGGAAAACAGCAACTACGGACTGGTCAACAAAGATGATGTCCCCTACGAGAAACTGGTCAATACCTTTAAGGAAATCAACCGTGATATCGACGGCTCCCGCCAGTACAATCACGTTTCCGCCAAGCGCAATCCTGCCGGTAAACTCTATCAGCAGTTCAACAAGCGCAGTGCCGTAAAAAGCGGCGTGAAGAGCACCTTTACCGAAACCGGCTTTGAGGCTGCCGGAAAAAATATCAGATTCCGCACCACCGTCCGCGGCTGGATGGAGCTCACCGTCAACGGCAAAAATATCGCCAAAATGCGCGGTATGCTCAATACCAGCAATGTCCGTCGCGCCTGGACCATGCTCCGCAATCCGCACGGCGTCAAAGTCAATGAGCTTGCGGACGGCGTCGAGGTTTACCTCAAGGGAGATGCTGTTTCCGTCAACGGCAAGGGTGTCGTCACCATGCGTTTCTTCATCCCTGCCGAGGGTCAGTACGTCACTTGCGAACTGGTCAACGTCAAAAACACCGGCAAGGAGCCGCTGGTGGTCGGCGGATTCTATTTCCAGATGTGGTCCTCTTTCCGTGCTCTGCCTCCGGATCCCAACGTTTCTGCTGCCCATTACACCGGCTGGAACAAGAGCGCGTGGGAGTGCACACGCGGCGACTATGTCGGCTTTGCCAATACGACAGGTAAATTCCGTATTGCCTTCATGGATCATCCCGAGGATGGCCTGAAAGCCGATGCGGCGTTCTACATCGTTCAGAACGTCGCTCCGGGAGCTGTCTACACTCCGGCTGAACCCGCCTACATCTTCCTCTACGCCGGAAAAGGCGCATGGCGCAGAGCCGCCGACAAACTCATCAAGGCTGATCTTGCAGAGTAAAAGATGAAAAGACTTCTGCTGCTTTGTATCGTTGCCTGTGCCGCCGCGCTCAATGCCGGTCTGAAAAAGCTCTCTGATGATGCTATCGACTGGAATTTCCGCGGCGACATCCATTGGCAGTGTGAGGGAAAGGAGTTCTGCAACTCCACTTCCGCCGGATATGTGACGATGAGCGATGAGCTCTCTCCATACGCCGGAATATACACCTTTTCAATGGATGTCAAACTTGTCTCAAAACCGACAGCTGCAGCCGCTGAAAGCGGTATCGCCCTGATTTCCCGGGATGATGTCGCCGAGTGGCGTCTGCTGCTCCGGGATAACGGCAGAAAACGTACAGCCGTGCTGGAGCGATACACGGGCGGCAGAAAGATTCCGCTCAAAACCAGATATACTTCCGGCAAAGACTTTGCGTGGGAGTACGGCAAACTCTACAACCTCTATATCAGCCGCGGTGGCGGCGGACTCACCGGAAAAGTTTTCCTTGACGGCAAAGAACTCTGCCGTATCGAGTGCAGCGACAACAATTCGCTTCCTCTGCGCGGAGCTTTCTGGGCAGGCGGAATACTTACCCGTTTTTCCAATCCGGCGGCAAATTACAAGAAGCCGGCTCCGGCAGAAAAGCCAACTCTTGAGCCCCGCAAGCCGGAGTATATCCCTTACCGCAACGTATCCCGCAAATTCAAGTCAAAAGCCACCGGATATTTCCACACCAAACAGGATGACAAAGGTTACTGGTGGCTGATCGACCCAGCCGGAAATGCCATGTTCGCCTGCGGTGCCGACGGCATAACCTGGTACGGCAGACATTGCGAAGCTCTCGGATACAGCGAATTCAACCGCTCCAACCGGAGCAATTTTGAGAGTGAACTCGACTGGGTGAAAGATACTCAAAAGCGGCTCAACTCATGGGGATTCAACTATGCTGGAACCTGCGCCATGCTTTTCCGTACCCGTATCCCGTTTGCCGAAAACCTGATGATCGGCAGCACATTTGCCAGTCTTGGTGACGCATACGACATCTCTCCCTACCGCGGCAGAGTCGGAACTGCGCTGCCCAACCCCTTTCATCCCCGTTTTGAGGAGTACGCCCGCAAGAGATTCATCCGCAAGCTCGGACGCGATATTGAAAACCCCTATCTGCTCGGCTACTACTGCGACAACGAACTGCGCTGGCAACCGGGGGCAATTGACGGATCAGGCGTCTTCGATACTGTCCTGAAAAAGAGGAGCAGCCATACGGCGAAAATCGCTCTGGTCAACTTTCTGAAAGAGAAGTTCAAAGGCGATATCGGAGCGTTCAATAAATTCTGGAACACCTCCTTTGCTGATTTTGACGCCATTCTTGAGGCAAAAAAGATCAGTCATGTCAACGATAAGCAGCTCGAAGTCAAGGTGGACTTTCTTGCCTTTACTGCCGAAACCTACTTCCGCAAACTGCGTGATACGCTCAAGGCTCTCGATCCCAACCACCTCTTTCTCGGCTGCCGTTACGCCGGAGCGTTTTCAGCGCATCCGGAGGTTTGGAAAATCAACGGCAAATACTGTGACGTTGTGTCGTTCAACATCTATCCGCATGCGGAGTTTTCCTGGAACAGACTTTTCCTCAATAACCTCGAGGTGAATAAAGTTCTGGATAACGTCTACAAACTTTCAGGCCGTCCGATGATGATCACCGAGTGGGCGTACAACGGCATCGACAGCGGACTTCCCTGCACCAACGGAGCCGGACAGCGTTTCTCCACCCAGAGCGAGCGTGCCAGGGCGGCAGAGATGTTCTACCGCACCATGCTCAACCACAAAGGCATGATCGGCGTCAGCTGGTACGAGTACAGCGATGATCCTGCGCTCGGTGTGCGCCGCCGCCATCCTGAAAACAACAACTATGGATTGGTCAACAAGTTCAACCGCCCATACGAAAAACTGGTCGGGATGTTCTCCTCTGTCAACGATGATATCGATGCGGCACGCACAACTTTGCTCGTCGGCCGTGACTTCAACAAGAGAGGAAAACTTTACAGTGCATTCAACAGCAGCACTTCAGGAAAAAGTCCCCGTATAAAAATAACTCAAAATCAGCAGAACGGCGGATTTTCCGTATCCAACGGCGAGATCACCATCGCCCGGGGCGACAGCAAAACTCCGGTGCGTTACTTCCTCGGCAAACGTCATGTCGGAAACATCTACTTTTCTCTCCGCAGTATCGGTGACAACCGGGTGAACGAGTGGTCAAGACTGTACGGCATAACCAATGTCAAAATAACCCATCTCGCTTCCGGAGCCGGGATCAGCTATACTCTGCGCGGCAAGTGCAAGCGGGGTATGTTCATTGCCGATGTCCGGCTGCTGGTTCCGGAAAAGGGCAAATACTGCATCGCCGAGATATTGCAGGTGAAAAATCAAACCTGCGATGTGCTGCAGATTGCAGGAATGTATGTCCTGCCCGAACCGCTTTTTGAGCGTATTCAGAACGTCGAACCGTTCCCATTCGGTGTCAACAGCGGCAGACGCGTGGATGCCTGGTGTGCGGCTGACGGAATCTATTTAGGAGCAGCTTCCAGCCTCGGACGTTTCGCAATTTCTTTCTGGCAGAGCGAAAAAGAGGGGTGCAAGTACGACGCCTATACTCCGATGAATACGACGCTCAAAAAGGGAGAAGTTCACAAACCGGAGTTTCCGGCGTACCTCTTTGTCTTTTCAGGCAAAGGAGCTTACAATCTTCATGGAAAAAGAATCATCGAACAGGATATAAAATAAAAACCAGGAACTTATTAGAATGAAAAAGCTCTGTCTGTTGTCACTTCTGATGTTAGCATTGGGAGCCGCCGCCGGAATGAAGCCGCTCTCTATGGACGCTATCGACTGGGATGTCCGCAGCGTGGTGCAGTGGCAGTATGAAAACAACGAAGCCTGCAACTCTGCTGCGGCTGGATACATCGTTTCCACCGATACAGTTGCTCCGTGGGCTGCGGATTATACCTTTGAGATGACGCTCAAAATGACGGCCAAGCCGAGCAAAGTCGCCGGTGAGTCAGGAATCGTGCTGATTTCTCCTGAAGACCGCTACGCGATCAAACTGCTGATGCGTGACGCCAACAAAAATTCCCGCACCGCATATCTTTCCATCACCGGCAAGGGTGTGGATAACGAAAAATCCCGCATCAAATGCGTGAGCGGAAAAGACTTCCGCTGGGACTACAAAAAGTCCTATGTTTTGAGGATATCCCTCAAGGCGGGCAAAGTCACCGCTGCTGTCATCGGTAACGGAAAAGAGCTCGCTGTCTTTACCGGAGTTTACCCCTCATCCGAACCGGTGCGTCCTGCCTTTACCGCCGGGCACATACTCACCCGTTTCAGCAAACCCATGGCGGAGTTTGCCAAGCCGGTCGAAATCAAGGCCGCTTCCGTCAAACTGCGCAAGCCGCAGTACACCGCCTACAACAACGTATCCCGTAAGTTCAAATCCAAAGCAACCGGATATTTTTACACCAAACAGGATGACAAAGGTTACTGGTGGCTGATCGATCCTGCCGGAAACGCCATGTTCGCCTGCGGTGCCGACGGCATCGGCTGGGTCGGACGCACCTGCGAGGCTCTGGGATACAGTGAGTATCACCGCAATATCCGCAAATACTTCGACAGCGAAAAAGAGTGGGTTCAGCACACCAAAAAACGGCTCAACTCCTGGGGATTCAACTATGCCGGAACCTGCTGTCAGGATTTCTGCACCGAGATTCCGTTTGCCAACAACCTGATGATCGGCAGCAGCTTTGCCGCTTACGGCGACGCTTACAACATCTGTCCGTACGAGGGAAAAGTCGGAACTGCTCTGCCCAACCCTTTTCATCCCCGTTTTGCCGAATATGCCCGCAAGCGTTTTATGAAGCTGGTCGGCAGAGATATTGAAAACCCCTACTTCCTCGGTTACTACTGCGACAACGAGCTGCGCTGGCTGGGTATTTCGCGTGCTTTTGATGGTTCCGGTGTCTTTGATACTGTTCTTGCCAAGCCTGCCGGACACACCGCCCGTATCGCACTTATGAAGTTCCTGAAAGAGCGTTACAGCAACGATATTGCCAAATTCAACGCCGAATGGAAAAGCAAGTACAGCAGTTTTGATGAAGTTGAGAAGCTCAAAAAGCTCACACACAGCAACGCATCCCAGCTTGAAGTGAAACTTGATTATCTCTCTCTGGTTGCGGAAACTTACTTCAAGACTCTGCGCGACACTTTGAAGGGTGCAGATCCCAATCACCTCTTCCTTGGCTGCCGCTATGCCGGAGTCTACTCCGCTCACGACCGGGTTTGGATCGCAAACGGAAAATACTGCGATGTCGTATCGTTCAATATTTATCCTTCCGTCGACTTCGCCTGGAACAATCAGCACCTTGACGGGGTCAGCGTTAAGGATGCCTGTGACCGCATTTACAATATGTGCAAAAGACCGATGATGATCACCGAGTGGGCGTTCCTCGCTTTCGACAGCGGACTTCCGTGTACCAAAGGAGCCGGTGCCCGTCTGGATACCCAGGATGAACGGGCCAGGGCGGCAGGAATGTTCTACCGCATGATGCTCAATCACAAAGGTATGGTCGGCGTCAGCTGGTATGAGTACGGTGATGATCCTGCTCTCGGTGTCCGCCGCCGCCATCCGGAAAACAGCAACTACGGACTGGTCAATAAATTCGACCAGCCTTATGAGAAACTGGTGAATGCTTTCCGCACTATTAACGCGGATATAGATGCCTCCCGCGCCGATATGCTGAAACCCAGAGATCCGGCAAAAAAAGGTGCGCTTTACGCCGAGTTCAGCCGCCGCAGTCCCAAATGCACTTCTGTGAAGATCAAGCAGGATAAAAACACTTTCAGCGTGAGCAATGGAGAAATCACCATCTACAAGACGGCCAGAGAGGATTCCATTTTCCTCCGTTGCCAAAGCAGAACCTTCAGCCGGATCAAGACTACTCTGCGGAGCGCGAATGTGACCAACAGAGAGTGGACTCCCATCTCCAAACTTGCCAACTTCAAAATCACCCGGCTTGAAAACGGTGTCGAGATCTCGCTTGCCGGTATCGGAAAGTCCAAATTCGCTCACGCCAAGATGTATTACCGCATATTCGTTCCGGCAAAGGGAAGCTACGTTATAACCGATATCACCGGAATCAAAAACGAAGACAAAAAACAGCTTAAGATCGCCGGTCTTTACATCCAGCCGGTTCCGGTCCAGTCATTTGATCCGCTGATGCCGGAAATCTCGTACAGCATGGGATACAATCTGCACCGTCAGGTCGACGCCTGGGTCAACCGCAAATATGATTACATCGGAGGAGCCAACAGCCTCGGCAGATTCCATGCCAACTTTTACATGCACGAAGGTGAGGGCGTGAAGGCCGATATGTACGCCCCCATCAACGGCTCTGCAGCTCCCAACGTGACCTGGAAGCCGGAAACTCCGGCATACGCCTTTATTATCGCCGGACGCGGAGCTTTCAAAAAGCACGCACAGAAACTTGTTGAAGCAGACCTGAAATAAGTTTTGTTCACCCGTATCAGAGAAAGCGCACTTCTTTTCAGGAGTGCGCTTTTTTATATCGTGTTACATATATCTGCTGATGCTGTCGCAAGTGATTGAATTTTCTGCTTGAGGAGTTATATTAATAATAAGGCAATTTAACCGAAAGGGATATGAAAATCGAAAAGCAGATCGACAAAAGTTTTATAGTTGAGCCGCGGGATTTCCTGCTGACTGAACCGCTTGAACTTGATTGCGGACGCAGTCTGAAAGAGGTCAACATCCGTTACGAGATAGCCGGTGAACTCAATGAGGATAAGAGCAATGCCATTCTCGTTACCCATGCGCTTTCCGGTGACGCTCATGTCTGCGGCTGGCACTCTGAAAATGATGCCAAGCCCGGATGGTGGGATGAAATGATCGGTCCCGGCAAGTACATCGATACCAACCGTTATTGTGTTATCTGTTCCAACGTGCTGGGCGGATGCTCCGGAACGACCGGTCCGCGCTCCATTGATCCTGACACCGGCAAGCCGTACAATCTTACTTTTCCGGTTGTCACAGTCAGAGATATGGTGCGTGCCCAGAAGCGTCTGATCGACCATCTCGGAATCAAAAAGCTTCTCGCTGTCGTCGGCGGTTCGATGGGCGGTATGCAGGTGCTGCAGTGGGCGGTGGATTATCCGGACTGCGCCTGCGGAATCGTTCCTATCGCAACAACCAGTCACTTCTCGCCGCAGAACATCGCTTTCGACTGGGTTGCGCGCGAAGCCATCAAGGCTGATCCGGAGTGGAAGAACGGAGACTATGCCGATGATGAGGGCCCCGTCCGCGGACTCGGTGCCGCCCGCATGCTCGCTCACATCACATATCTCTCTGAAACTTCGATGAGCCGCAAGTTCGGACGCGCTCTCCAGAACAAGGAGAACGTCGATTTTGACTTCAACTTTGATTTCGCTGTCGAGAGTTACCTTCAGCATCAGGGACGCCGCTTCGTCGAGCGTTTTGATGCCAACAGCTACTGCTATATCACCCGCGCTACGGACTACTTCGATATCGCCTCCGATACCGGAGGAGACATCGTTGCCGCATTCAAGGGTGTCAAGGCACGTTTTCTTGTGGTGTCGTTTTCCAGCGACTGGCTTTTCTCAACTGCGCAGTCGCGCTACTTTGTGAACGCTCTGCTCAAAAATAAAGTCAAGACCAGTTTCTGCGAAGTCAAATCCGATTACGGACACGATGCGTTCCTGCTCGAAGTTGATACCCTCGGACGTATGGTCCGTGACTTTCTTTACCATACTTATGAGGTGAGAAATGGCTGATTATGATCTTAACAGACGCCGGGATCTGGAAATCATTTCCAATCTCGTAGTTCCCGGCAGCCGCGTGCTTGATATCGGCTGCGGTGACGGATTGTTCCTGCGCCATCTGCAGGAGGATAAGAAGGCTGATGTTCTCGGACTTGAGATCGATACCGACTCCATCGCCCGCTGCATTGCCAACGGAGTACCCGTCGTACAGGCGGAGTTCGATGACAAACTTGAATTTGCCGACGACAACAGCTTCGATCTGGTGGTATTGAGCCACACCCTGCAGGAAATGCGCAACCCGGAGCTGATTCTCCGTCACATTCTGCGCGCCGGCAAGCGTGCCGCCGTCAGCGTCATCAACTTCGGACACTGGAACTGCCGGCTTCAGCTGCTTTTCAAAGGCAGAATGCCCCGCAACACCCGGCTGCCCTACCAGTGGTACAATACTCCGAATATCCACCTTGGAACCCTGCACGATTTCCGCGACCTCTGCGATACGCTCGGCGTAAAGATCGTTGAGGAAACTCCCATTGCGGCACGTTTCCCGCGCCTGACTGCGCTCTGGCCCAACTGGTTCGCTGTTGGATGTGTTTTCGTGTTGGAAAAAGCCGAAGAGAGCGCAAAGTAATAATCCGGATTCAGAGGAGAAAAAATCATGGCTGAAATCATTGAGATCAACAGCAGTAGTTTCGATGAGACCGTTTCCGCCGGAACCGTTCTGGTCGATTTTTACGCCGTCTGGTGCAATCCCTGCAAAATGTTCGGTAAGATCCTCGAACAGGCGGCAAAGGAGTGCGGTGATGACGTCGTTATCGCCAAAGTGGATACAGATCAGGCTCCGGAGCTTGCAGTCCGTTTCGGAGTCAACACCATTCCGCACGTCGTGGTCTTCAAAGACGGCAAGGTCGTGTTTGAGCGTCCCGGAGTGCTTACCAAGCCTGAAGTATTGGAGCTGTTGAAATGACCCGGCATAATGAAATAGATTGGAAAAAAATCCGCCTCGTCCTGCTCGACCTCGACGATACCGTTTACCGCAGCGGAGTGCTTTTCCCGACCAGTATGCCTTTTCTGCACTTTCTTGAGGAGCGGGGCATAAAGTATATGTTCCTCTCGAACAACTCGAGCCACAGCACTGCCCAGTACATCGAGCGGATGAACAAAGTCGGTATTCCTGCCGGAGCCGAGGATTTTTATACCTCAACCCACTATATGGTCGATTACCTCAAAAAGAATATGCCCGGCAAAAAGAAGCTCTATTTTCTCGGTATGCCCGATGTTGCCAGAGAGGTCGCCGGATATGGATTTGAAATCGTTGATGAAGATCCCGAGATCGTCATTGTCGCTTTCGACCGTGAACTGGTTTACAGCAGACTCTGCAAGTGCGCGTGGTACATCAAGCAGGGAGTTCCGGCCTGGGCGACCCATCCGGACGTCTTCTGCCCGACCAGCGAAGAGACCGTTCTGGTCGACTGCGGAGCCATCACCCGCTGTATAGAAACTGCGATCAATATGAAGATTCCGGTGCTGGGCAAACCCGATCCCGGTATGCTCGAAGCCGCCGCTGCGCGCCACGGACTGCGTGCCGATCAGGTTCTTATGGCTGGCGACCGCCTGATGACCGACGTAGCCATCGCCAAGAACGCCGGAGCTGTCGGCTGCCATATCAGCACCCTGACAGAATATCCCGATACTCCGGAGCGTCTGCGTCCGGATATTACCTGCGCCAACCTCGGCGAACTCCAGCAGGTCTGGCAGGCAGCACTTTAAAAACTCAAAGACATCCCTTTTGAAGAAAAGCGGTATATCGGGCTTTTGAATTATCCACTTGCAGCCACATGGATGGGACTGATGTGGTTTGTGATGGAACGCGTGTCTGACGCAATAAATATTGCTCCTTGAGCTGTATCAGCTCGGGGAGTTTTTTTGTTTCCGGATAAATAAAAACGCGCTCCGTTTTGCGGGAGCGCGTTGTTTGGTACGCTTTTCAGCTGTTATTTTGTGCAGATGACCTTGACATTTGCGGCATCTGCGAAGGTGATGTTTTTGATGGTCAGAAGACCGTTTTCATCAATGGTGACCTTGCTCTTTTTGCCGTTGACAGAAACGCTGACGGAGCTGTTCTTTTCAGGCTTGAACTGCTGGCGGCGGCGGATGGTGACGTCGGCAGTCGCCGGATATTTGAGTTCCGGATGCTTGACGGAAAGCTGGATCTCGTAACGGTCGGGGGTATCGGCAATGACTTTCCAGTCGACACCGCGGTTGATCCATCCGACGAGATCGCCGTCTTTGCTGTCGCCGTTTCCGTAGTTCTTGTTGTCGCTGAAGTTGCTGAAAGCAGGGTAGCTCTCGTTCAGGCGGTAGCGCAGCATCTTTTTCTTCATGGCGAAGTCTTTGGGAGTCTGGCGGCTCATACCGTGGTTGCCGTTGTTCCAGAAGACGGTGAACATCTGACGGGCGTCGTTGGCGGCGCGGTAGAACGGGGGATTGTTCTCCCACGGAATGGATCTGTCTTTTCTGCCGTTGGTCGCAAACAGCGGGGGCATATCGATGGCGGCTTTGCCCATATTTCTTGCTCCGTCGGTGTACTCGACAAGATCAGTTCCGTCAGGCATGCGGGCGGGATTTTTTGCATCAAATTTACCGATACTGCAGGTCATGCGCCATGCGGATTGTCCGGTTTTCCAGGTGAAGGCATAAATCGGAACCTGTGCGAAACCTGCGGCGAAGAACTCCGGATAGTGGGTGACCATCTGAACGGTTCCGGTTCCTCCCATGGAGCCGCCGGTGATGTAGGTGCGGTTTTTGTCTGCGCCGAGGTAATCCTGCGCCCACTTGGCGATGTGGATGATAAGACGCTCGGTGTAGTTATCCCAGACGAATTTGGGACCGAGGTTGTTTTTGGCGATATTGACGTTGTATCCCAGCCAGAAAGTGGAGATGGCGGGAACGTAATCTCTGGAGTCACGGGACTCTTGCGTGGTGAGTTTGCGTCCGATCCAGACGCGGTCGTTGAGGGAAATGTGAATTTCTTTGCCCGGGGCAACGGAGACGCTGAACTTGAACGGGATACCTTCACGCCATGCGGTATTGCTGTCAGAGAAGATGATGTGGTTGCCGACGGCTCTGCCGTTTTTATCGACACCGACACCGCCTCCGCGTCCGTGGAGACTGATGGTCAGCGGCAGACCCTTGCCGCAGCCCTCGCGTAGAGATCCTTTGAGCTGGATGGGGGCGGCTTTGCCTTTTCCGCACTCAATGGCGGAACCGGTTGAGGTGAAGCCGGTGATCTCATCTGAAAAACCCTTGTGAGTGGTGACGGCGAAGTAGTATTTTCCGGCTTTGGCGGGAGTGTGGACGTGGAGTCCGCCATTGGCAGGAATCGGTTTGCCGTTGTTTTCGATGACGAATCCGCGCACGGTCTTCTTCTGTTTGCCGACATCGGTGACGTTTCCGGCGAAGATCTCTTCGCTTTTGGCTTTCTTGCTGCGCTTGACGAGGAACGAGTCAGGATCGAGCCACCAGTCGTTTGCGCTGTTGACATTGATATAAGAGGCGGCTTTAACTGCGCCGGAAACGTTCTCACGGGTGATGGGTTTTTCAGAACTCCAGACTGTCAGACGGGTATCGGGAGCAAGACCGCTCTCGTTCCACTGCAGAAAAAGCTGTCCGTTGCGGAAAGCTCCGTTCAGACCATCGACTCCGGCTGAAACAGCCGCTGCGGCTGCCATAGCTGCCGCCAGAAATAATTTTTTCATTGTGTATTCCTTTCAGTAAAACTGATGTTACATTTTTATATTTTCGCCTTCAACGTAATACGCACTGCCCTGCAGAGATGTTACGCGTCGGGTGATTTCTCCGGGAGCATTTGTATCGACGTGACCATCCGCCCACAGGACGTTGGCTCTGCCGTTGTGGTGTCCGCCGAAATATCCCCGTAACCAGTACCACTGGGAGCGGTGAGTATTTATCCAGCTGTCGGCGGCTACAATGAATGTTGAAGGATTTTTGACAAATACCGGACGGTAAACCATTCCGTTGTTATTAGTGGTATTTTGGTGATCTTTGAACTTCAGACGCCAGTTGGTTCTTTCATCACCGGTCAAACTGGTGGGTATTTCTCCATAGGCACAGATGCTGCCGTACACACTGGCGTGACTTCTTATATCGTTTGAGGCAGTTCCATTCGGACCTTTCCAGGTTGTGAACAGATGTTTGTAGGGGAATACGGAGGGGCAGACTGTCAAATTCGGATTGCCGAGGTAGTTTCCACCGAGTTTTTGACCGGCTGTTTCGGACTTCTGGCGGCGCATGATCTCTTTATTAAGATAATATGCCCACTTGGTGTAGTTGTGCAGATCGCTGCCGGGACGGGCTTCCGCATAGAAAAATATACTTTTGTGGTCGCTTGTATATTCAGCAACGGCGATTCCGCACTGCTTCTGATTGTTGACGCACTGACTGGTTTTTGCGCGCTCTCTGGCCTGTGAAAGAGCGGGCATGAGGATTGCGGCAAGAATAGCGATGATGGCGATGACAACGAGAAGTTCGATCAGAGTAAAGAATACTTTTTGCTTTTTCATTTGATATATTTCCTTTTGCATTGGAGTTTTACAATATGAATCCTGCTAAATATACTTCTAATGTCAACAAAATGCAAATTTTATCACATCCTGTGCGGCGCAGTTAAATTAAGGTATTGCAGAGCGATCCGGTTGCGGCGTCGGAGTGTCGGGTTTTTCCCCGGCAGTTTGACCGTACAGGACTGGAAATGAGAGATTAGAGGTGCTATATTAATAGACAAGTGTATAACAATAAAATAAATCATTTCCAAAACAGAGGATTTCAAATGAGCAATCAGGAGTCTTTGCCCCGCGCTTATGAGCCGGCGGCAGTCGAAAAATACTGGTTCCCGATCTGGGAAAAAGCCGGAGATTTCCACGGAAAAGCCACCAAAGGCAAAACCCCGTTTTCAATCGTTATTCCGCCGCCGAATGTAACCGGAATCCTCACTCTCGGACACGTTCTCAACAACACTCTGCAGGATATCCTCTGCCGCCGCGCCAGAATGCAGGGCAAAGAGGTCTGCTGGTTCCCCGGCACCGACCACGCCGGAATCGCTACCGAAGCGCGCGTGGTGAAGTTCCTCAAGGAAACCGAGGGCGTCTCCCGTGATGATCTCGGACGCGATGAGTTTATCAAGCGTGTCTGGCAGTGGAAAGATGAGTACGGCGGCAAAATCATCACCCAGCTGCGTACTCTCGGCTGCTCCTGCGACTGGGAAAGAGAGCGTTTCACGATGGATGACGGCCTCTCTGATGCAGTCAAAAAAGTCTTTATCCAGCTCTACAACAAGGGATATATCTACCGCGGACAGCGTATGATCAACTGGTGTCCGGCGGCGAAGAGCGCGCTGTCTGACGAAGAGGTGATCTACCGTGATGTTCCGGGCAAGTTCTACCACTTCCGTTATCCCTATGCCGACGGCTCCGGCTATGTGGTGGTGGCTACCACCCGTCCGGAAACCATGTTCGGAGATACTGCGGTGGCGGTGCATCCTGACGATCCCCGCTACGCCGGTAAGATCGGCAAGATGGTCAAACTTCCGCTGACTGACCGTGAGATCCCGATCGTCGCCGACCAGCACGCTGATCCGACCAAGGGAACCGGTGCGGTGAAAATCACTCCGGGACACGATCCCAACGACTTCGAAGTCGGCCGCCGCTGCAACCTTGAAGTCATCAATATCATGAACAACGACGCTACTCTCAACGAGCGTTGTCCCGAAGAGTTCGTCGGTCTCGACCGCTTCGTTGCCCGCGACCTTGCAGTCAAACGCATGGAAGAGGCCGGACTGCTCGAGAAGATCGAAGATATCACCCATGCAGTGGGTTACTCCGAGCGCGGAAATGTTCCGATCGAAACGCTGGTGAGCGCGCAGTGGTTCTGCAAGATGGGGGAACTGGCGAAGCCTGCGATCGAAGCGGTCAAATCCGGAGAGATCAAATTCTATCCGGAACGCTGGAGCAAAACCTATTTCCACTGGATGGAAAATATTCAGGATTGGTGTATTTCACGTCAGCTGTGGTGGGGACACCGTATTCCCGCCTGGTACAACGACGACAACCCGGGCGAGGTCTACGTCGGAGAAGAGGCTCCCACTGCTCCCGGAAAATGGCGTCAGGAAGAGGACGTGCTTGATACCTGGTTCAGCAGCTGGCTGTGGCCCTTCTCCATCATGGGCTGGCCGGAAAAAACTGAAGAGCTCGAGTACTTCTATCCCACTAACGATCTGGTGACCGGTCCGGACATCATCTTCTTCTGGGTTGCGCGCATGATCATGGCGGGCTGTGAATTCATGGGCAAAATCCCGTTCAAAAACGTTTACTTCACCAGTATCATCCGTGACGACAAGGGCCGCAAGCTTTCAAAGAGTCTGGGCAACTCACCGGATCCGCTGGAGGTTATCGCCCAGTACGGAGCTGACGCGCTGCGCTTTTCGATCGTTTACATTGCTCCGGTCGGAATCGACATCCGCTACTCCAACGAGAAGTGTGAGATCGGACGCAACTTCGCCAACAAGCTCTGGAACGCCTGCCGTTTCCGTCAGATGCAGGGCGGAGTTTCAGCTGACTTCGAGAATATTCCCGCCGGACTTTCAGGCGATGAAGAGTGGATGCTTGCCAAGCTTGAAGAGGCGGCAGGTATCATCGGTCAGGAGCTTGACAAGTTCCGTTTCCATGCGGCGGCCCATGCGCTCTACAATCTGGTCTGGTCCGACTTCTGCGACTGGTTTGTCGAGGCGGAAAAACTTCCGCTGCGCGCCGGTGGAGCCGACAAGGAGCGTGCCTTGGCGGTACTGGACTATGCGCTCAACAAGATTCTGAAGCTGCTGCATCCCTTCATGCCGTTCATCACGGAGGAGCTGGCTCACCGTATGGGCTTCATTGCCGAGGGTGAATCGATCATGTTCTCCGAGTGGCCCGAGGCGGGCAGCTGCAATTTCAACGCCGATGTCATCAAGGGTGTCGACGGCAAGTTCGAGATGGTTCGTTCCGGACGTTATCTGCGTTCAAACTACTCTATTGCCGACGGCAAGAAGCTTGATTTCCACATCAAGGCTGCGGATGAAAAATCGCTTGAGCTGCTCAAGGGAGAGCTTGATTCGCTCAAACATCTGCTGAACGCCTCTAATATCGAACTTGGACTTGAGGCATTTGACAGTGCTTCACGCGGAGCGGCTCCGAGTCAGCTTTGTGATCTTGGTGTGATCAGTCTGCCGCTTGCCGGACTTATCGATGTGGAGGCGGAGTGTGCCAAGCTGGAAAAACAGCTTAAAGACATAGACAAATGGCTGGCTGGAGTCCGTGGAAGACTTGCCAATGAGAAATTCGTCAAGAGTGCGCCGGAGCAGGTTGTTGCGGATGCGAGAAAGAATCTTGAGGAGTTGGAGGCGAAGCGGCAGCAGACCGAGGCGATTCTCGCGGGCCTTCGCTGAGTACAAAAAGTTTTTTGGAAAGGGAGCTTGAGGGAAGAACCTTTGTTTCAACAAAGGTTCTTCCCTCAATACCGAGCTTTGCGCAGCAAAGCGAGTTTACTCATACGCCGGGCTTTGCACAGCAAAGCAAGGCTTCCCCATCCACGAGCTTTGCGCCAGCAAAGCGAGGTACCATACCGCATAGACCGAGCTTTGCACAGCAAAGCAAGGCTTACTCATCCACAAGCTTTGCGTCAGCAAAGCAAGTCACAAAATTCCTCGCAAATCCCCCAAACTCATCAAGGGGGATTTTTTGTTGTAAAAACAAAGCCATTCTTATATAGAATGCATGAACGTATAGAAGCCGTCGCCGTGGAATAGAGCCATATGCATCCAATTCAGGATGAATTATTGGTTTTTGGCTTTTCCGGCGTGGGCGATGTAGAAGGGCTGTGAGGTAATGACTTTGATTCCCCATACGGTGACGGGGATGAGAATAAACGTGAGTACGGCTGCGGCGAAAAATACTCCTCTTGTGCCGAAGAGGAAAATCACCCAGCCGGAAAACATCGTGGATACCATTCCTCCGACGTTGTTGAACGTCGCCCCCCAGCCGAATACCTTGCCGCGCTTGCGGACGGGGGTCGCCGCGGCAAGCAGTTTCTGGAGAATCGGAAACAGACTTCCGGCGAAGAAAAAGAGCAGTGTTCTGGTAACTGACAGGGTGATCAAATCCTGTGAAACAGCATTCATAATCAGCAGAACAGTGGAAATAAACAGCGACGGAACAATAATCATCTGCGGCTTCAGTCTGTCAGCAAGATAACCGATTATAACGCCGGATAATACCGCTCCGATGCAGGATACCGCACCGATGATACCCGTCCAGAAAACCGCCTTCTCCGGTCCCGTGATAAGCTCGATCAGCATGGAAATATAGGGCAGTTCAAATCTGCGGACAAAGTTGTAGAAGAGCATCACCAGAAGCATCGCCCATACTCCGTAAGTGAATCCCGGCAGAACGCCTTTGCGGTAGCGGTGGATCTTCGCCGCTCTCGAACCTGCCGGCGCAGCCGGAGCTTTGGCAGTGGCGGAGTCAGAGGCAAAAAGAGTGAGGATTCCGGAAATGAAGTAGAGAATACCGCACGCCCAGAAGGTTACTTTGTAGCCGTAAAGATCGACTATGATACCGCCGAGAACCTGTCCGAGAACGGAGCCTCCCCAAATGGCAGTGCCGAGAAATCCGAGGGCAAATCCGGTACGGTTTTCCGGAACAGTTTTGACCAGAAGAATATTGGCGGCGGCGGTGGTTCCGGCACAGGCGGCAGTGAGAAACCGCAGACTTATAAGCATCCACGGTTCAGTGACATATCCCATCATGGGATAAAAGAAGCAGGTGACAAAGAAGCCGCGCAGCAGC
>JAZQTR010000079.1:0-2139 GCA_045630865.1 Victivallaceae bacterium | reverse complement strand
AGACCGCTTGGCCTCCGACTTACCGGGTTGTCGATGAGCTGAAGCTCTCCGGACTTGAGGTAGACGTTGTAGATAACTGACGGATATGTGGTCAGAATATCCATATTGTACTCACGGCGCAGACGCTCCTGGATGATCTCCATATGGAGCAATCCGAGGAATCCGCAGCGGAAACCGAATCCCAGAGCCGCACTGCTCTCTGCCTGATAGACAAAGGCGGCGTCGTTCAGCTGCAGTTTCGCCATGCTCGCCTTGAGCTGTTCGTAGTCGGCGGTGTCGATGGGATAGATTCCGCTGAAGACCATAGGACGCACTTCACGGAATCCCGGCAGGGGCTCCGGAGCCGGATTGAGCTGATCCGTCACGGTATCGCCGATACGGGTGTCAGCCGGACTTTTGAGGTTGGGGATGATATATCCCACGCTTCCGGCGCAGATTTCGCTGTCAGCTTTCATTCCGGGACTGAAGAATCCGACCTCTTTGATCTCGCTGCCGATATCGTTGCTGAAGAGTTTGATTCTGGTTCCGCGCTTGAAGCTGCCGCGGACGATACGGACAAAGTTGATCACGCCGCGGTAGGTGTCGTACTGTGAGTCGAAGATAAGTGCAGCAGCACCCTTCTCGTCGCTGGATTCCGGCGGCGGAACGCGCTCGATGACCGCCTTGAGCAGTTCGGCTACGCCCTCACCGGTTTTGCCGCTGACGCAGAGAGCCTCTTCGCGAGGCAGGGCAAGGATCTCTTCCATCTGCTCGTAGCAGAGCGGAAGATTGGCGGCAGGCAGGTCGATCTTGTTGATGACCGGAATGACTTTGAGGTTCTGCTGGAATGCCAGATTGACGTTGGCGACCGTCTGCGCCTGCACGCCCTGGGTGGCGTCAATGAGCAGAACAGCTCCTTCGCAGGCACTCAGACTGCGGCTGACTTCGTAGGTGAAGTCGACGTGTCCGGGGGTGTCGATGAGGTTGAGTTCGTAGTTTTTTCCGTCGCCCGGATCGTACTGCATACGCACCGGATGGGATTTGATGGTAATACCGCGTTCACGCTCCAGATCCATACCGTCGAGCAGCTGATCCTGCAGATCGCGTTTGGCGACAGTTCCGGTGATTTCCAGCATACGGTCGGCGAGAGTGGACTTGCCGTGGTCGATGTGAGCGATTATGCAGAAATTTCTGATAAGTTCAAGTTGAGCCATAGGTTAAAATTTTCCGCTGTTAATTTATTGATACAATAATCATTTCATAATATAGCCCTTCCGGAGGGAAATTTCAAAAGCGGAGTGTATTTTTATCGTTTTATACTTGAAAAAATCCCTTTGGAAATGTATTTTGTGCCTGTGCTTTTCAATCTGTAAAACAAGAGGAGATCTTTTACTATGGCTTACCAGCATATCAACGTTCCTGCCGGAGATTTCATCACCTGCGGAAAAGACGGAAAACTTTCAGTCAGCGATACCCCGATCATCGGATTTATCGAGGGTGACGGCGTCGGTCCGGATATTATGGCGGCGTCAAAACTTATGTGGGATGCCGCAGTCGAAAAGGCTTACGGCGGCAAACGCAAGATCGCATGGATGGAACTCTTTGCCGGAGAAAAAGCCAATGCGGTGTACGGCAGTCCGGTCTGGCTGCCGCAGGAAACGCTCGACGCTGTCCGTGAGTGCCTCATCGCCATCAAAGGACCTCTGACCACTCCGGTCGGCGGAGGAATCCGCAGTCTGAACGTGGCTCTGCGTCAGGAGCTTGACCTCTTTGCGTGTGTGCGTCCGGTGCGTTATTTCGAGGGAGTTGAGAGTCCGGTGAAGCGTCCGGAGCTTACTGATATGGTGATTTTCCGTGAGAACACCGAGGATATCTACGCCGGTATCGAGTGGAACGCCGGAAGCGATGAGGTCAAAAAGGTCATTGATTTTCTGCAGAACGAGATGCAGGTCAAAAAGATCCGTTTCCCGGAAAGCTCCAGCATCGGAATCAAACCGGTCTCTGTCGAAGGAAGCGAGCGGCTTATTTCCGCCGCCATCGACTACGCCATCGCCAACAAACGCCGCAGCGTTACGCTCGTTCATAAGGGCAACATCATGAAGTTCACTGAGGGCGGATTCAAAAACTGGGGATATGAGCTGGTCAAGCGCAAGTACTCCG
>JAZQTR010000078.1:0-2383 GCA_045630865.1 Victivallaceae bacterium | reverse complement strand
ATGGCGATACGCTGTTTCTGACCTCCGGAAAGACTTGCACCGTTTTCGCCGATGACCGTATCATATCCGTCGGGAAGTCCCTTGATGAATTCAGCGATATTTGCCATCTCGGCCGCCTTTTCGATCTCCTCCATTGTGGCGTCCTCTTTTGCGTATGCGATGTTGTCGCGGACGGTTCCTGAAAAGAGGAACGGCTCCTGAAGCACCACACCGATATTGCGGCGGTATGATTCAAATCCGAGTCTGCGGACATCGTATCCATCTACCAGAATCGCTCCGCCGGTGACATCATAGAAACGCAGCAGCAGGTTGCTCAAAGTGGATTTTCCGGAGCCTGATGGTCCGACCAGTGCGACCTTTTCTCCGGGTTTTATCTCAAGAGAGAAGTCGTTGATGACCGGAGCCTTATCTTTGTCATAGCTGAAAACAACATGCTGGAACTCGATCAATCCTGTGAGCCGCTCCGGATGCAGAGGATTGGCGCACTCTTTGATTTCCGGAATGGTATTGAGCAGTTTTACGATACGGCTGGCTCCGACCATACCCTGCGCCAGCGTTGCCACCTGGGTCGAGAGAGCCTGAATGGGACCGATGAGCATACCGACATAGGTGTAGAATGCAACAAATTCACCGATGGTAACTGCGCCATCCTGAACATAGATGATACCGGTTCCGATAGTTGCAAGGTAGGTGAAGAGCGTAACCATGTCGAACACGCACCACAATCCGATGTTGTCGAGGGTGACCTTCATCTGCATGGCAACCATCGGACGCAGGTTCTGGAAGAAGCGGCGGCACTCGACCTGTTCCTTGGCAAAAGATTTGACGACTTTTGCTCCGGTGAGGATCTCAGACAGGTTGGCGGAGATCTCCGATACCTTCTCCTGAAATACCATTGAGTCAGCCCGCAGGGCTTTGCGGGCAAAATAGAAGTTGCAGAAGTGGATGGGCAGACTCAGCAGAACGACCAGAGCCATCTGCCAGTTCAGTATCAGTAGCAGAATGGTGATCAGAATCAGCTGGAAGAACTGCTCTCCGAGTGCTGTGGTCAATCTCATCATCATATTGAGCAGAGCCACGTCGCTGATGACGTTGCTGATGAGTTTTCCTGTGCGGTATGCCTCGTAGAAGCGCAGAGAGAGGCTCTGGAGATGTTTGAACACCTTTTGACGGATATCCACGATAAGACGGATTCCGGTGTAGTCCACGGTGTAGCTCGCCAGATAGCGGAGCAGGCAACGGGTGAGGTAGACGATAGTCATCGCAAAACACAGCACCCAGAAGAGCAGGTAGTCTGCGTTGGGAAGAACCCGGTCGATGGCTATTTTGAGCATCCAGGGAAGCGTCAGACCGACCATGTTGAGTGACACCATAAGAAAAAATGATGCCACCAGCATTTTCCGGTACGGTTTGAACAGGACAAATATTTTGCCCAGCGGCTGACGTTCATAACTTGCGAGTAAGGCTTTGCGGTCGATTTCCTGCGGCCGTCTCATCTTCATTTTATGAAGCTCCTTGCAGCTTTCGGGTCCTGTCTGCTTTCTTGCGGCAGTTACCCCGGGAACAGAATTTTCTGCGGACGCCCCGCATTGTTTTGTCCCCATTTTTGTCACTGATAAAATGTAATACAGCCGGAGCGCGGTTACAAGTCCAAAAAACAGCAAATTCAACAAAAATTACATTTTTTCTTCCGTCCTGCTTTTTGAGCTTGAAAACCCCTTCCCCCGGATGTATATTGCACCCGGATCTTTTATATTCAAACAACCGGGGATATATAAATGCTCAAACCATCATTTTTCAACCGTCAATCAGCAGCAGTTACTGCTCTTCTTGCAGAAAAAAGCATTGCTGATTTTATTGTTCAGATCAGAGAGTCGGAGTTTTCCGGAGCAGATGCACTGGCAATAGAACTCAAAAATCTGCCTCTGGAAGAACGCACTGAAGATAACTTCAAAAAAATGATTTATACCACCCAGCTGCCCTGTATGTTCATCAACTACCGCAACTGTATCGTCTACGGCAGCGATGATGAGACAAGACAGCGGGAACTGCTTATGGCAGCGGAGTGCGGCGCAGAAGTCATCGACGTTATGGGCGATCTCTATGATCCGTCGGAGTTTGAACTTACCCGTGATCCATCCGCGATCAAAAAACAGATGGCACTGATCGACAAAATCCACTCCATCGGCAGCAAGGTCATCATGTCCAGCCATATGAAGTGCTATCGTACTTTTGAGGAAATTTACGAACATATGCAGCGTCAGAGTGAACGCGGCGCAGATATTCTCAAGCTGGTCCATCACGTCAACACTCCTGACGAGCTTGCCGGAGCGTTCAGTACCACGATGAAGCTCCACGAGAAACTGGATAAACCCTTTGTTCA
>JAZQTR010000077.1:0-1841 GCA_045630865.1 Victivallaceae bacterium | reverse complement strand
CCGTCGTCTTTTTGCGCTGCAAAAATACTCCGGTTGGATGGGGCTGCGTTGCTGCGGTCGTGTACTCGCCATAAAACATGACCTTGCCTCACGACTCGTCGCGGCGTTTTGTGTATGCGGCAGATTTTTTGCCGGATACCGCGATTTCTGCAGTTTTCCTGATGATTTTTTCAAAAGATAGTATTTAACAGTGGTTGTAAAAACCGTTTTCGCGTATTATACTACATGCAGAGCTTAAAAACTGCAGTTTTTTGCAATCTCAATTACAGGAGCAAGCTATGCAAAAGATCCATGTCACCATTTGGAATGAGTACAGACATGAAAAGGGAAATCCTGCCATTGCAGCGATCTACCCTGAAGGAATCCACACTGCCATCGGCAAAGGTATCGCCGCTGATGACCTTGAGATCCGCTATGCGACTCTCGACGAGCCTGACCACGGATTGACTGACGAAGTTATCGCAACCACAGACGTGCTTATCTGGTGGGGACACTGCGCCCACAAAGAGGTGCGCGACGATATCGTTGAAAAAGTCCACAAGCGCGTTTTGGAAGGTATGGGCCTCATCGTTCTTCACTCCGGACACTTTTCCAAAATATTCCGCCGCGTGACCGGCTGCTCCTGTTCTCTCAAATGGCGCGAAGCCGCAGAGAGAGAACGCCTGTGGAACATCGCCCCCTGCCACCCGATCACCCAGGGAATCGGCGAATACTTCGAAATTCCCCACGAAGAGATGTACGGTGAGCGTTTCGATATTCCCAGAGACAGTGAGATACTGTTCATCAGCCTGTTTGAGGGCGGCAACGTTTTCCGCAGCGGCGTAACGCTTGAGCGCGGATACGGAAAAGTCTTCTATTTCCAGCCCGGACACGAATCTTATCCGGTCTACTATCAGAAAGAGGTTCTGCAGATTATCAGCAATGCAGTCCGCTGGGCGAAGCCGGTATTTTTCCGTGAGATGACTGCGCCCAAGACTCCGGCGATTGACACGATATATTCAATCAACGACGGCCCGGTGACGGGTATTGTTCAGAATATTGACGGAACAGCGAAATAGTTAATATTTTTCAAATACGTGCAACGGCTTGTCTGCAATCGGTGGATGCAGTGTGAGGCAAGGTCGTGTTTTGCGGCGAGTACGCAAGGGAGCATACGACTGTATGTGACCGCAGCAACGGAGCCGTAAAGCGCGAGATTGCCCGCAATGCACCGCCGTCGATCAGATTGCTTCACAACAATTTGAATAAGGAAATTTTATTATGGCTAAATTAAGAGCGGGAGTTATAGGACTCGGAATGGGTTCAAACCACTTCAAAGCATACCTCGACCATCCCGACGTTGAAGTTGTCGCAGTTGCCGACCGCAGAGAGGACCGCAGAAACGGTGCCAAAGCGGTCTGCGAAGAGAAAAACATCAAAATCTATAACGAGGGAATCGATCTTATCAGAAACGAGAAGCTCGATATTCTTTCCGTGGCTGTTCCCAACAACCAGCACAAAGAGCTTGCGATTGCAGGACTCCAATCCGGAGCCAATGTCCTCTGCGAAAAACCGATGGCGATGAATACGCAGGAGGCGGTTGAGATGCTGGAAACCGCAAAAAAATGCGGCAAAAAGCTCGGAATCAACTTTTCGTACCGCTTTTTCCCCCAGTCCCGCGCGATGAAGAGAATGGTCGACGAAGGAGTCATGGGCGACATCTACTTCGGTGAGACCACCTGGCTGCGCCGCAACGGCATTCCGGGATTGGCTGACAATGACTTCAACACCAGTTCTTCAGGTGGAATGGGCTCGTGGTTCTTCGACAAAGCACAGTCCGGCGGCGGTCCGCTGATCGACCT
>JAZQTR010000076.1:0-4055 GCA_045630865.1 Victivallaceae bacterium | reverse complement strand
TGTCAGGGCGTAGCCTTGGCGAAGACTGATCGTACGTACCGACCACCTCAAATTCTGTACATCAACTATTCATGACATCGCTTATGACACTTTGTGCGCAGAGATTTCCGAAGGCGCATACTACGTAGCTCAGACTTCCGGGTTTCTCTCCCTGTGGGCCTGGGATGGCGGTTTCTTCTGAAAACACGCATCCGACTCCACGGTTGATACCTCTTTCGCGAAGCTTTTTGCGGACTGCTCTGGCAAGCGGACATCCTGATGTCTTGCTGATATCGGAAAATTTAACATCTTGTGCGTTGAATTTTCCGGCAGCCCCCATAGAGCTGGTCAATTTTATTTTTCGCTCAACGCAGCAGGATATAAGTTCGATTTTCGCCGGAACATCATCGATGGCATCAATAACATAATCGACATTGCGGTCAAGGAGCAGTCCGATATCCTCTTTAGTTTTGATAAAACGGGGATATATTTCAATATCAAGCCCGGGATTTATCTCAAGGAAACGCTCTTTGAGTACCTGACACTTATTTTTTCCGACAGTGCTTGAGAGAGCAGCTATCTGGCGGTTGCAGTTGGATATATCGACAACATCGCCATCGACGAGAATGATTCTGCCGACGCCGCATCTGACCAGATGTTCGGCGGCATAACCTCCGACGCCGCCGACACCGGCGACAAGAACGGAGATTTCAGACAGCCGTTCAAAAATTTTTTCACCCAGAACTCTTATGGTTCTGTCAGCTCTGTTTTTATCCATCATATCGACAACATCCTTTTGAATGTCAGAAGTGAGTTTGCATTGACTTCCCGGAGCGGAATATCGAGAACGGAAGCTGTATTCCGGGCGATATCATCTATGCTTGTATCGAGAACATCGGTTTCCAATCCGGTATTTTTCAAACCGTTTCTCTTCAGGAAAGCGATGATGTCCTTGTTGTTGAGTCTGGAAAACGAAACCATAAAACCGGCCTCAAGGTATCGCTCAAGTCTGGCTGCCCCGCTGTTGAAACCGTGGATCAGCACGTTTCCGCTGAAACCGTCAAGGGCGTGAAACAGCTCGGAATCGCACCGTACAGAGTGGATGACAACCGGCTTTGCAAGCGACTCGGCAATTTCGAGCAGAGCGTCGAGATATCTTATCTGAACGCTGAGTTCCGGTCCTTTCAACCTGTCAAGTCCGATCTCACCTATGGCGGAAAACTTTGCTGCCTGTGCAATAAAATCTGCATTGAAATCGGAGAATCTGTCAGGCAGATTCCACGGATGGCACTCAAGAGACTGAAAGGTATACCCTCCGGCTTCAACTGTGGAAACCAGTTCAAACTCTGCGCCTTTTGGACAATGTGTATGCAGATCGGCAGCCACTTTTACAGACTCTTGGGTTCAACAGAGAGCTCCGGATGGAGGACTTTCTGGGCGTGACATATCGCCAGAGCCAGAGCGTCCGTGCTGTCGAGCGGAATATCTTCGATGGCGATATTCAGTTCAGCGGCAAGCAGATAAGCGACCTGCTCCTTGGTGGCGTGTCCGTTGCCGAAAGCGGCACGTTTGGCGGCACTCGGAGTGTATGAAAAAGCAGGAATGGTATGATTGGCAAGCGAAGCAAGGATTCCGCCTCTTGCCATACCGAGGATGATTGCGGTTTTGGAGTTGCGTCCGACAAAAGGGTCTTCGAGAACGGCGCAATCCGGATGATAGAGATCAACGAGTTCTGCGACGCCTCCGTAAAGACGCCGCAGACACTCTGTATGGGGCATTGCGGCTTTATTGGAGATCACACCGCAGTCGATTATCTCGAAGCTGCGGTCAACGATCTTCAATATTCCGTATCCGGTGGTTCGGATAGCCGGATCAATGCCGAAAATAACCATCTGTTATTCAGCGCAATGCCGCCTCGAAAGCTGCTGCTGCGCCGAGGAGTTTTTCCTCTCCGAGAGCCGGAGCAAGGAACTGCACGCCTACCGGCATACCGGTGGCGTCATCGACTCCGCCCGGAACGCTCACACCGCAGTCACCGGAAAGGTTGAGAGCGATAGTGAAGATATCCGAGAGGTACATCTGCAGCGGATCGGACTTTTCCCCGAACTTGAAAGCGACATTCGGAGTAACCGGAGTCAGCAGAATATCGCACTTTTTATACGCCTCGGCAAAGTCGCGGCGGATAAGAGTACGCACCTTCTGCGCCCGGAGATAATAAGCGTCGTAGTAACCGCTTGAAAGCACATATGTACCGAGCAGAATGCGGCGTTTGACCTCATCTCCGAAACCGGCTCCGCGGCTCTGGAAATAGGTGTCGATAAGATCGCGTCCCTCTTTTCTGTCTCCGTATCTGATTCCGTCGAATCTGGCGAGGTTCGCACTTGCTTCGGCGGTGGCGACGATGTAGTAGACGGCGACGGCATATTTGGTATGCGGCAGGGAAACGCTGACAACTTCAGCGCCGAGGCTCTTGACGGTTTCGATAGCGTTCTGCATGACTTTATCCACACCGGAAGCGAGTCCGGAAGTGAAATACTCTTCAGGCAGACCGATCTTGAGTCCCTTGAGGCTCCTGCCCTGCGCACCGGCGATGGCGGCGGCAAGGGTGTTGGGAACGGCAGCCGAGAGGCTGGTGGAGTCCATTTTATCGACACCGGCAATGATGTCCAGCACAGCCGCGGAATCGGCGACGCTGTTGGAAAGCGGACCGATCTGATCCAGACTTGAAGCGAAAGCGACCAGACCGTAGCGTGAAACTCTGCCGTAGGTCGGCTTGAGACCGACAGTTCCGCAGAAAGATGCGGGCTGACGGATGGAGCCGCCGGTATCAGAACCGAGGGTCACAGGAACGATTCCCGCCGCCACAGCAGCCGCACTGCCGCCGGATGAGCCTCCGGGAACGCGATCGGTATCGCAGGGGTTGCAGGTCTTCTGGAATGCGCTGTTTTCGCAGCTGGAACCCATGGCGAACTCATCCATGTTGAGTCTGCCGAAAGGAATAAATCCCTTGCCGCGCAGACGGGCGACAGCGGTGGCGTCATAGGGGGAGATCACGGGTTTGAGCAGCTTCGAAGCACAGCTCAAGCTCTCGCCGGTGACAGCGATATTGTCTTTGATTCCGATGGGGATACCATCGAAGTCACTCAATGCGTTTCCGGCCGCACGGCGTTTATCGGACTCCTCCGCCGCCTTGAGAGCGGCTTCGCGGTCGATGGAAAGAAACGCCTTGACGGTATTGTCGCGCTCATCGGCTTTGGCAAGGCACTCTTTGACCAGTTCGACTGAAGAGAGCTTGCCTGACTTGAGATCATCAGCGATACCCAGCAGGGTACGTTTATTTTTTTCAGAGAGATCCATTTTCAGTTGCTCCCCTCTCCCGACAGTACCTGGGGTACTTTCACCAGATTTTCATCCACCACGCCGGGTGCGTTTTTCAGCATCACTTCACGGGGGAAAGACTCACGGCGGACATCTTCGCGCACCACATTGGTAAGCAGAGAAGCGTGAGCGGTAGGCTCAACGCCGGAAACATCAAGTTCTCCGAGTTCAGCGATGTAGTTGACGATCTGCCCCAGCTCGCGCTGGAGTTTTTCAGCGTCGCTGCTGTTCAACTCCAGACGTGCAAGCTCGGCAACGTATCTGATATCGATATCCGTTTCCGGCATAGGTCAGTTCCTTACTTTACGCCTTTTTCCAGAGCGAGGGTCCAGGTGATCTGGTCGCAGACCTCGCTGGGACCGAAGTACTGGATGGGTCCGGGATAGACGAAGCTGGTCTCGATCGCCCACTCGTCGCGCTTGGAGGCGAAGTATTTGAAGGGTGCTCCGTCGAGCTCGACCAGAGCCTTGCGGATAACCGGCTTGTCAGCACCATGGCGGCGTTCCATGTTCATCATCATGGTGATCGGAATACCACCGGCGATCCACTGATCAGCGGGCTGAGTGGTGTTGCGGACAAGTGACATATAACCGGTGTAACCGGCACCGATCAGAGCGGCGGCGTTGAAACCGAGGCTGTAGCAGTAGTCGGCATCGTAGTTGGAGGGAGCAGCGCAGCGGCCTTCGTAACCGAAGAAG
>JAZQTR010000075.1:0-37983 GCA_045630865.1 Victivallaceae bacterium | reverse complement strand
TCCAGCTGTTTGCGGATACCGCCTTTTTCGGCATCAGGTTCGATCCCTTCGGCTTTTTCCATCACCACATCGGAATACATCATGATCAAGTCGGATCGTAGCCATGTCGTTCTGTGAGCCAAGGAGTTGTACAAAAGGATTGTCTTCCTAAGACCGCTTGGCCTCCGACTTTCCAGCTGTTTGCGGATACCGCCTTTTTCGGCATCAGGTTCGATCCCTTCGGCTTTTTCCATCACCACATCGGAATACATCATGATCAGGCGGCGGTAGGCATCGTAGACGAAACGCTCGTTTCCGGTCTTGGCGATCAGACCGGGGATGGTTTCGCTGGAAAGACCGACGTTGAGGACGGTTTCCATCATTCCGGGCATCGAACTGCGCGCTCCGGAGCGGCAGGAAACCAGAAGCGGATTATCACGGTCACCGAACTTCATGCCCATCGCCTCTTCGACCAGCGCAAGAGCTTTGCTGACCTGCTGATCAAGTCCATCCGGCAGAGTGCTGTCGTTTTTAAAATAGTCGACACAGCACCCGGTGGTAACGGTGAATCCCGGAGGAACCGGAAGTCCGAGGTTTGCCATTTCAGCGAGGTTTGCACCTTTACCGCCGAGCAGATTTTTCATTTTTCCATCGCCCTCGGTGAGCTTGCCGCCGAAGGAATAGACGTACTTCTTTTCTGACATTTTCATCTCCTTACTGCTTTTCCCGAAAGAGACCCCGCCTTGCGTAATTACTCAAAACAGAAAACCCGTCAGAATTTGGGTTTTCCGGCAGGTCATCTTTCTCTGCGGCTCACATTTGCCGCTGTTGTTCCATATTTCTTACTTGAAACGCTTTATTGCTTTTATAACGGCGTGTTTCTGCTTGCACTTTTCGAGTTTGACAAAGGCAAACGAACCATGGACATAGGCATAGAACGGAAATCCAACCGCATACACCTTGCGGCTTTTGGCGATACGCTCAAGACGCTCGCGCTGAACCTTGGTCGAAACATCATACTTGAATACCAGAATATCATCTCCGCCGATATTGATCGCGCAAGCGGAAGTAGCCTTGAAAATATCCGGAGTTTCAGGACGGACAGAATCAACCTTGATCCCATTTTCACGCAGGCAGTCAGCAAAATCTTCCGGCGAGAGGTGGTTATTTTTAACAGCACAGCCATTGAGCAGGAACAATGCACTGCAGGCAACTAACAAAATCAACTGTTTCATCTTATCTCCTTTGCCGGAACATACACAGCATCATCGAAACTCTGTTAAAGTCAAACAAATACATCCATCCGGGACGTACTCTATTAATATACACTGACGTATTACAGTTGTCAAGTTTATGATGGATAAAAACGACAACGGGATGTATTTTTGCCGCAAGCACTGTTTCAAAAGAAAAAGTGTCCGGATCCGCACCGGAATCCGGACACCTGTTGACATCCGCAGAGCTGCGTTACAGGAGTTTGTCGTCGGATACGACCTGAGGTACACTGTAGTTTTCTTCAGGACCTTTGACATTCCACTTGGTGACCACCATGCGCACCAGACTCGGGATCGGCAGCGTCGTCACCAAACTCAGGATGATGATCGCATTGAAGAACGAATCACTCAAAATTCCGATATCCTTACCGATGGCTGCGGCGGCAAGTGTGGCGGAAAGCTGCGGCACGGTCATAAGTCCGGCGGCAAGTCCGGAGGCATTTCCGAAACCGGTCAGCCGCATGGCGATAAATCCGGAACTAATTTTGCTCAAAACCAGGAACACAACGGTCATCAGCACGATGCTGACGTTGCCGGGCTGGGCAAAAACTCTGAAGTCGCACTTCATTCCGATAGATACGAACAGGAACGGTATCAGAAAACCGTATCCGATACTTTCAAAGCGTCTGAAGAGCAGCATATCCTGCTCTTTGACCACCCGGGACAAACCGAGTCCGGCAATAAATGCGCCGACCACAAGGTTGATTCCGAACAACTCTCCGATGACCACAGCGACGAGGATGACGAAGAGTATGATGGTAATGAGCATATCTTCGCCCGGCTGAAAGATCTTCAGGAGTTTCTTGCCCAGCCAGTCTGTAAAGAACACTGTAAGCACAAGATAGAGCATCGTGATCAACAGAAAGACAGGGATGAACTGGTTTCCGAAAATCGAACTGTCGAGATGATCAAAGATAGAGAGGCTCTTTCCAACGATCATGTGGGAGATATTGTTGGTGCGGCGGAAAAGCTGCACACTCACCGCCAGCAGAATGATACTGGCAATATCTGTAATGACTGTGGAAATAAGTACAGAGGCTCCGAATTTGGTCTTGGTCAGCTTCAGTTCACGGATGACCGGAAACACAATGCCGACAGAGTGAGAGGCAAAAAGCGAAGCGTAAAGCAGTTTTCCCGGCAGATCGGCCTCATTGAAGTGGCGGTAGACCAGATAACCGGCGACAGCAGGGACAAGGAAGGTGAGAATACTCAAAGCTATCACTGGATTCCGGGCGGACTTGATCAACTTGAAGTCAGCCTCCATTCCGGCAAGAGCCATAAGAAACATCAATCCGAGGGCTCCAAGTGAATTGACAAGCGAGGTAAAATGCGCCGAAGTCAATGCTGCGGTCTGCGCCTCCTGACCGGGAACGCCGAGAAAGCTCAACCAGCCGGAAAGCATCTTTATAAGATCAATTCCGACCCCGGTGGGCCCGATCATGATTCCCACAAGAAGCAGTGATATAACTGAAGGTATTCCTAATTTCCGCAGAAAAAACGGAACTATACTCATCAAAGCAATAAATGCGATAAAGAGAAGCAAAAAGGCATTGTCATTCATAATCTGGCTGAGATCTCCTTTCTCTTTGATTGGATTCCGGGTTTACCCTGAATATAAATTCTGATCTTTGATTTGTCAAGTATTCTGAAGTAATTTTCCGAAAAATCTTTTGATCTTTTTCCGGCGGGGTTGAAAGTTCAGAGCAATGTGCTAAATTATCACCATGTAAAAAGACAATACAACACAATATATGGAGATAAAATATGCGTATTTACTACTTCAACTCCTCCCACTGGGATAGAGAATGGTACCAGCCGTTTCAGGAGTTCAGAAAATATCTGGTCGACACCACCAAAGAACTGATGGATATCTTTGAAACAGTTCCGGAGTTTGAAAAGTTCACCTTTGACGGTCAGACCATCGTTTTAGAGGATACGACAGAGATACACCCGGAATGGCATCCGAAACTGGAAAAATATATCTCTGACGGCAAACTGAACGTCGGCCCGTGGTATGTTATGCCCGATGAGTTTCTCTGCTCCGGCGAGGCGATGATGCGAAACTTTTCCATCGGCAATCAGATTGCAGAAGAGTTCGGCGGCAAAGCGTGGAAAACAGGCTACATCTGCGACATTTTCGGACACATTGCCCAAATGCCCCAGCTCATGGCCGGCTTCGGCATTAAAGGCGCAGTCGTCTGGCGCGGATTCCCCTTCGACAACAACGGCAAAGGCATCTGGGTATCCCCCGACGGAACTGAACTGCCGACTCTGCGCCTGCATCCATTCAACGGATATGCCAAGTTCACTATTGAAGTGCGCGGATGGTTCAACGAGAAGCTTGATGAAAAAACTATGAAAGAGCGTCTTGCAAAGTGGTTCGAAGAGAACCGCGGCTTCTATGGCGATACCTTTGTTCTAAGTGACGCCCTTGACCACGCGGCTCCTGCGGCGGATACCCCCAGGCTGCTCCAGTGGATCAGAGAGCTTTATCCGGATGCTGAAGTGGTACACAGCGACTATCTGGACTTCTTTGCCAAAGAGTTTGAAAACGCCTCAGAGCTCCCCGTTTTTGCCGGAGAGCAGATCGTACCTGAAAACGGCGTAAATCACAACGGCTATCTCATCCCCTACACCTTGAGTTCCCGTTATGATGTCAAACGTGCAAACGACCTCTGTCAGAACAACCTCGAGCTTCTCATCGAACCCCTGCTGGCCAAACGAGCCGCTGACGGAGATACCAAAAGTCTGCCGTTCCTGCGCTGTCTCTGGAAAACTCTGCTCAAAAACCATCCTCACGACTCGATTTGCGGCTGCTCCATCGACACCGTACACCGTCAGGTGCTGGGACGTTTTGACGAAGTTGAACAGCTTGCCTCACGAATGGTCGAAGAGTTCCGGCTTGCAGAGCGTGAACGCATTTCCGGAAAACCTGTCATCAGGGAAGTTATGAATATGTACGGCGTCAACAAGTCGGCTGAAGAAGTTTCGGCAGACGGCAGCTATCTGATGCGCCTGTACAATCCGCTTCCGTTTGCGATCAACGAAACAAAAGAGCTTAAAATCGAATTTCCCTCCTGTGCGGCATATCCATCCCGTCCGGAAGCTATGTTTATAAAAGACACCATCAACGCGTTCCGGATCTTTGACGCTGACGGCAAAGAGATACCGTATGCCATCAAAAGCGTCAAACGCAATCAGGCACGCAAATTCTATCGCCACGACTGCCGCAACTACGATGTTTATACGGTGGAAGCCAAATGCAGTCTTGCTCCGTCATGCTGGACAACGCTGTCGATAAAACCATCAAAATTTCCGGTACGCAACTGGAACAGTATGGTAACAGGTATCCGCTCCGCTGCAAACGGCATCATCAAACTTGATATTGCCAATGACGGAACTTTCAGCGTGACCGATCTGCGTTCCGGCAGGGTTTACGCCGGACAGAATGAATATCTTATAGACCGCGACTGCGGTGACGGTTGGTATTTTGTTCCGCCGGCTGTAAATCCGACGGTTTGCGGAACCAATGACGTTACAGTAAGACTCCTGCACGACACTGCTGATTTTGCAGAGTTTGAAGTGACTAAACGTTACCGTGTCGCCAAAGAGCTGGTCTGGCAGGGAACCATAAATGAGTCCTACTCCGGGGTCTTTGAGAGCAACGATTATACCACGCTTGAGATAAAGAGCCTCATTTCCATATCATCTGCGAGCGACAAAGTCAATGTGACCACCACTGTTGACAACACCTTGTGCGATGCAAGAGTGCGCCTGCGTATTCCAACCGGAATTTCCGGCAAGTATTTCACCAGTCAGGTTGCAGTATTCCTCGAAAACAATATGGGACGCCCCAACGGAAACGATACCATAGGTTACGAAGAAGCTGAAGTCATTGAGCGCAACTTTGACGGCATTGCCGGAAAACGGGATGACAAAGGCGGAATTGCGTTCATTTCCAAAGCCGGTCTGCACGAAGTTGCCGGATTGCCCGGTGCCGGAGATGAAGCTCTTGCGGTGACCCTGTGGAGAAGTTTCCGCCGCACGGTTATGACCAACGGTGAAATTGACGGCCAGCTTCTCAAACGCCTTGAGTTCAACTATTCTCTCAAGTGTTTTGATGCCGCAACAACAGCTGCGGAACTCGTCTCTGACATGCAGAAAATGCGGGTTGATATTCCGTGTGAATTCATCCGTTCCGACGTCACAGCACCTGCCGCACATCCGTTCTTCCGTCTTGAGGGAGATTTGTGTTACTCCTGCTGCAAACCGGCTCTCAGTGAAGAGAAAAATGCAATCATCATCCGTCTGGTCAACTATTCTGACAAGACTAAAAAGGGCTCTGTCATCTTCGACCGCCAAATCAAATCGGCTCAAATATGCCGGCTTGATGAGACGCCGACCGGAACTGCGGAGTTTTCCGGCAACACTGTTGACGTGGAAGCCGGAAAGTGGGCGTACGTTACACTGAAGATCATCTTCTGAAGTACGCACAACTCTTGAAAATCCCCCTCCCCTGTGGTATATTTTATCATCGACCTCAGGGGATTTTTTATACAACTGGAATGTTACACAGCTTATGGCAGTACAAAGTGATATCTGGTCTGTTGAGCACCTCAATCTTACTATCGGCAGACAAATAATATTCAATGACGCAGAGTTTTCCATCGGCGAAGGTGAACGTCTGGCTTTGACCGGACGCAACGGCAGCGGCAAATCCACCCTGCTCAAAATAATCGCCGGTATCGAGCAGCCATCCACCGGAGATATCGCAGTCCGGCGGGCTTTGCGGATCGCATACCTGCCGCAGAGCGCAGAAGCCGGATTTTCCGGAACAGCTCTCGATGTTCTCAAGGGAGGCCTCGCCGACTTTGAAGAGATGCACCGGCTCTATGACACACTGCCGCAAAACTCTCCCGAACACAGCAAAATCGAGCATACTCTCGACCTCTACGACGCCTGGAACTGCGAAAACAAACTGCAGAAAATGCTCGACCGCCTCTCACTGGATTTTCCGGAACGTGACTTCAAAGATCTTTCCGGAGGTGAACGGCGAAGAGTTCTGCTCGGACGCGCCCTGATCGCTGAACCGGAACTCCTGCTGCTCGACGAACCGACCAACCATCTGGATATAACCACTATCGAGTGGATGGAAAATTTCCTTGCCTCCTACCGCGGAGCCTGCTGCTTTGTCACCCACGACCGCTACTTTCTCGACCGCATCGCAACCAGGATCGTCGAGCTTGACCACGGAAAATTTTTCTCCTGTCCCGGATCATACGCCGACTTTCTTGCCGCCAAGGCATTCAGAATCGAGGCTGAAGACGCAGAAACAGCCAGACGTGAGAGTTTTCTGCGGCGTGAAGTCGAGTGGGTGCGGCGCAGCCCCAAGGCTCGCCTGCGGCGCAATCTCGGCAGGCTCCGGCGTTACGAGGAACAGGCGGCGATATCTGCGCCGGAGCGTACCGGAAACGTCGAACTGGTAATTCCTTATCCCTCGAGGCTCGGCAATAAAGTCATCGATCTCAAGGGTGTTTCTCTTGCGCTCGGCGACAAAAAACTCTTTTCAGGATTTGATTTCGAGTTCAATTCAACTCACAAAGTCGGTATCGTGGGCCCCAACGGATGCGGAAAAAGCTCTCTGCTCAAACTTATCACAGGACAGCTTGCTCCGGATGCCGGAAAGATTGAAGTTGCTGAAACTGTTGAATTCAACTATATAGATCAGTCGCGCCTTGCTCTTGATCCGGAAAAAAGCGTAGTCGAAGAGATTTCCGACGGCGTCGATACCATAGATTTAGGAAATGGGAAGATTTCCGTTTGGGGATATCTCAAACGTTTCCTCTTTGAGGATGAACGGATCAACACAAAAGTCCGCAACCTTTCCGGAGGCGAGCGTGCCAGACTGATGCTTGCAAAAGTACTCAAGACCGGCGGAAACGTCCTGATCCTCGACGAACCGACCAACGATCTCGACCTTGCGACACTGCGCGTGCTGGAAGAGGCTCTCATCGACTACCCATCAACAGTTCTGGTGGTCAGCCACGATCGCTATTTTCTCAACCGCGTCTGCAACTGTGTGATAGTGTTTGAGAACGACCGTGTTGTGACCAGCGTCGGAGATTACGACTACTATCTGTCGCGCCGCGATATTCTGGTCACGCCTGAAGAGAAGACTCCGGAACCGGAGAAAAAAGCCGTTCAGGTGCGTCCAAGATCAGCAGCGAAGAAACTTTCATATGCCGAACAGCGCGAACTTGACGGCATGGAAGATGCAATAGCTTCCGCAGAAGAAAAAGTGAATTCTCTGGAAACCGCCTTCTGTGATCCGGAACTCTTTGCCAAACGTCCCAAAGATGTTCCCGCCCTGCAGGCAGAGTTGGAAGAGGCAAAGAATGCCCTCGAAAAACTCTACTCAAGATGGGATGAACTGGAAAGCAAAAAAGCAGAGTTGGAAAAACAGCAATAAGTAGAGAAACAGTATGAGTTTAACTGCATTTATCATTATTTTGCTTTCATGCGGACTCCACGCCGCGTGGAACTTTCTCAGCAAGAAAACTTCCCCCAGCTGCGGATTTTTCCTTGTCACTAATATTGCAGCTGTTCTGGCAACTGCGCCCTTTACATTCTTCGGTCCGGTGGATTACTTCTCCCTGCCGCCCAGATTCTGGATGCTTGTCTTTTTCAGCGTCGCCAGCGAAATAGCCTATATCCTCAGTCTTGCCAACGGATACCGCAAAGCTGAAATATCTTTCTTTTATCCAATGGCACGCTCTCTGCCGGTACTCTTGACATTCGGCTTGAGCAGTATGCTCGGAATCGGAAAACCTCTTTCTGTATTCGCTATGACCGGAATGGTTCTGGTCACCGCCGGCTGCATCATTCTGCCCATGCAGTCCTTCAAAAAAGTGCGCCTCAAAGATTACTTCAACTCTACGATGCCCTATATCCTGCTGGGTGCAGCCGGAACCACCGGATATACCATGTTTGACAGCGCGTCGTGCAACTATCTTTACAATCTGGGCGGAATGAACCGTTCTCTCGTTGCCCTGAGCTACTTCGGAGTTATTGAAATGGGTATCCTTGCAGGACTTATGATTATTCATATGTTTTGTCCGGAAGAGAGAAAAATTGCAGCCAAAATGATTAAAAATCCCGCTCCGTACTGCTCCGGACTGTTCAGCGTTTTTGCCTACGGTATGGTTCTTGTAGCTATGGGAATGGTTTCCAACGTAAGTTACATACAGGCTTTCAGGCAGCTCAGCCTTCCGATCGGAGTAATGCTCGGAATAATCCTTCTTCACGAAAAAGTAACTCTTCCGAAAATTATCGGAGTATCAACTCTGCTCACAGGTCTGATGCTGACTGCTTTCTGAAGAAGTTCTGTGCCACGCCATCCATCATCCTCTCGGATGAAACTTTTTATGGATGGCCAGAAGATGCGAACTCTGGATATGTGTATAAATCTCTGTTGTGCTGATATCAGAGTGCCCGAGCAGCTCCTGAATGGTTCGCAGATCAGCTCCGTTGGCAAGAAGGTGGCTGGCGAATGAGTGCCGGAGGATGTGAGGATAAATATTCTTGGTTATCCCGGACATTTGAGCAGCAAGTTTCACGACCTGCCACACCCGTTCCCTGTCAAGGGGGCGGCCGTGGTTTGAGAGAAAGAGAGCCGGAGAGTTTTCTCCGTTTTCTCCGGCAAGCATTGGGCGGAAGTCGGCAAGATAGCGTTTTATCAACCTCAAAGCCGGCTTGCCGATGGGAACTATTCTGGTCTTTGACCCTTTGCCGGTAACACGGATCAGCTCCTCTTCAAAATCAACAGCTCTGATCGGCAAAGTGGCCGCTTCAGAAACACGCAGTCCCGAGGAGTAGAGCAGTTCAAGTATCACCCGGTTGCGGAATTCAAGCGGATCAGCAGTTCTGGTTTTGAACACTCCGAGCAGACGCTCGACTTCGGAAACAGAGAGAAAGTCCGGCAGTATCTTCCAGAGGCGCGGAGAATCCATCACCTCCGACACATTTACCGGAATGAGGCTCTCGGAGTGGAGATATTTGAACAACACTTTGACCGCAACCAAACGGCGCGCTACAGAACTGGTTTCAAAATCCCTGTCACGCATATCATCCAGAACATCAAGCAGATCGTCACAGGTGACATCGCTCCAGCTGCGGCACTTCAGATTCTGAAACAGAAAGTCTGCGGTTTCCACAACGTCGTGCCGGTAGGCAGCAACGGTATTGGCGGCAAGTCCGCGTTCCACGGTGATATATTCGACAAAAAATCCGACTTCCCGCAAAAGGGGATTACTCTGCTGCATTAATGTTCCCCGATGACAGTTCCCATACGTCCATAGCCGAACCGGTGGCACTCTTTCAGATAGTGAATGACCTCTTCCGGAGTGTCGGCAAGACGGATGAGTTTGAGGTCTTCAGGAGAGATCATCCCCTCTTCGGCAAGAGAGTTTTTGAACCAGTCGATCAATCCGCCCCAGAATTTTTTACCTACGAATACGATGGGAACCATATTGATTTTTCCGGTCTGCACCATAGTCAAAACTTCACTGAGTTCGTCGAGAGTCCCGAAGCCTCCCGGGTAGACTACAATCGCGTTGGAGTATTTGAGAAAACAGACTTTGCGGACAAAGAAATATCTGAATGAGAGAGATTCAGTCTGATATTTATTGGGGTGCTGCTCCATCGGCAGTTCGATGTTCAAGCCGATGGAAACGCCATTTTCCTCAAAAGCACCACGGGAGGCAGCCTCCATGATACCGGGACCTCCTCCGGTGATAACGCCGTAGTTTTCTTTGGCAAGCATACCGCCAAGCTTGCGGGCAGAAATATAATATTCGCTGTCTTCCGGAGTGCGGGCGGAACCGAATACCGACACGAACATATCATCGTATCTGCCCATGGCATCAAAAGACTCCACAAACTCGGAGAGAATCCGGAGAATGCGCCAGGAGTCAGAGGGCATAAAATCCCGGTTGCACTGCAGCTGATTGCGGCTGTGTCCTGTATGATCGTTCATAGCAGCGGCTCCCTGATTGAATTTTATTCTGTTGCGCTCCAGCAGGCAAGAGCGGCCTGACGCGCCGCACTTGAGCTCTGCGGAGAGAGCAGTTCTTTGACTTCGAGCATATCAGCTTCGACCTGTTCGCGCCTCGATCCACCGGGAAGAAACGCTTCGGCGGCGGGAGCTATATTTTCAGGAGAGAACTTGTTCTGGAAAAACTCCGGAAAAACCTCTCTGTTGGCGATGATGTTGACCATCGTAAAGAATCCGCGGTACAGGCGTACCAGAACGAGGGCGACCAGAACGGTTCCCCATCCCATGCGGTATCCGACAACAAGAGGAAGCCCGGATATGGCAGATTCAACAGTAACGGTTCCGCTGGCGGCGATTCCGGCGCAGGCGCGCTGCTGCCACTGGGCGGTATCTCCGATGGTGATGGAAATTTCAGGAGAATCGGGATTCTTCTGCCTGAACTTTTCGCAGATGGCACGGCACTGCTTTGCTATCTTTTCACGCGGAGCGGAAAGGTGGAAAGTGAGCTCCGGATGGCGTTCAGCAATGACTTTAACTGATTCGAGCATTGTCGGAAGAAGACGCTTGACTTCAAGCGTGCGGCTTCCCGGCAGAAGCAGAAATTTGTCATCCTCCCGTTGGATATTGGGGTCACGGCGTTCCGCCACAAGGTCAATGAGGGGGTGTCCGACAAACTCCGCCCGCAGCGGAGTGGGTGCGAACACTTCGACCTCAAACGGGAAAATCACCAGCATTTTGGTACAGATACGGGCAAGCACAGGCAATCTCCACTTCGCCCACACCCAGAGATGGGGGCAGACATACCAGACGACCTTGATTCCGTTGCGCCACATCGCCAAAGCAAAGAGCAGATTGAATCCGGGATAATCGATGAGAATAACTTCATCAGGACGCTCTTTTTTAGCTTCACGGACAAGATAAAAGTAGATTTTGATAAAGGTGAAGAGCATTTTTGTCACTTCAAAAATACCGACGACACCAAGTTCCGTGGAGTCAACTTTAACCGGAATACCGGACTCCATCATCTTGGGGCCGCCCATACCGGAGAAGGTGACTTCCTCGTTTTTTTCTTTTGCAATATCGCGCAGTTCCTGTGCAAGTCTTGCGCCGTAAATGTCTCCGGAGGTTTCTCCGGCAAGTATCCATATCTTTTTCATAGTCGGTTCCTGTACAAGAGTTATACTCTGCAATAAGATAATGCCTGAAAGGCTCTCTTTCAAGCAGATAAGCAGAAAGATTTGAGGTAAAAATGTGTAAACTGCATTGAAAAACTCTTTTCGCGGTGGTATTTTATAGTTATAACCGTTTCCGGACGGTGTTTCCTCAAGAGTGTTTCCGTAGCTCATTCGGATAGAGCGGCTCCCTCCTAAGGAGCAGGTACCGGGTTCGACTCCCGGCGGGAACACCATTTTTTTGCCCTCTTCATCCCCTTATCGCTCCAGACAAGATATCCGGAATTTCTTCCATATCGCTGTTCAAAACAGCAGGCTATTGTTTTGGAATTGCGAAAATCCAACAAAAAAAGCGCAACTCTGTTTTAGAGCTGCGCTATTATCTGCTGTACACATGGTGCAGTACAGCGTTGTAAAAACGGATCGTGCCGTTTTGTCTTCCCTTATTTTTTGGAGGGAAGATTGATCACTTCGTTACGGGTGAGAACCTCGGGAACTCCGGGGTTGAGACGCTTCAGGTCTTCGACGGTAACGTTGTATTTTTTAGCGAAATCGGCAAGGGAGATCTCGGCTTCCTGAACGACATGGAGTTCGTCAGCAGCGGCGGCTGAAGTTTCAGTTCCGGCTGCAGGAGCTGCGGCAGCTTCGTTTCCGGCAGTGGGAGCCGCAGGAGCAGGAAGAGTGCTCTCGAGCTGTTTGGCAAGATCATCAGCAGCATTGGGAGCAGCGGGAGCTGCGTCGGTAGTGGTTGTGGTTTCGACGGCTGCGGGGGCGTCTTTCTTCTCGACGGGGGATGCGGCAACAGCACCTGCGGCAGGAACAATCAGTTTCTGACCGATCTGAAGACGACGACTGGCAGCATCATCGAGGTTGTTGGCTTTGAGCAGGTCATCGAGTTTGACTTTGAGCTTGCGGGCAATGCGCTCGGGGGAGTCGCCACGCTTGACAGAGTAGGTTCCATCAGCGTTGAGAACACTCTTGTTGACCTGGGCATCGCTCTTTTTGGCACTGGACTTTTTGGCAGCGGCTTTGGTGGTCTTGGTATTTTTGACAGCTTTTTTGCTGACAGCAGCCTTGGTTCCGGGGGCGGGGATGTTGAGTTTCTGACCGATGCGCAGACGATTTGCCTCTTTCAGCGACATATTATTGGCTTCGAGCAGAGCGGAGAGCGAGACCCGGTTGCGGTATGCGATTTTGCCGAGAGTATCGCCCTTGCGGACGGTGTAAACTTTGGCTTTGCCGGATTTGGCAGCCTTGTAATTCTCATCGATACCGGTGATCTTGTCGCTGTCAAGCTGCTGCATCGGCTCGTAGGTGCGGACGCTTTTCGCCTGCTTGGGCTGATCTTTGGTCTCGGGAAGCTCTTTGACTTCACCGGCAGGAGCGGTTTCCGCCGGCTGGGCGGCAACAGCCTCGTCAGATGCCGGAGCAGGAGCAACAACATCGGTTCCGCCGTTGTCTTTGTAATAGCGGTTGTCCATCACGGGATCAGAGCATCCGGCGAGGATCGCCGCGCCGAAACCTGCGGCGAGAAAGAGAAACATTTTGTTCATGGGATCAGCCTTTTTATTATATTGTTTTCTGTTTTTACGTTACTGTTATAATATATAAATAAAAGTCCTCTTGTCAAAGAGAAAAAGCGTGAAAGATCAAAAATTTTTCACTTTTTTTGTTTATCGGGAAATATAAGAACGGTTTCCCCCTCTTTGACCAGCCGGTATTTTTCCCGGGCGACTTTTTCGACCTCTGCAGGAGAGTTTTCCAGAGCATTTGCGATCTTGCGCTTGGCGTTGCGCTCCTCCTTGAGTTTGTCGAGTTCGGCACGCAGACGGACAAGCTCCTTCTGCTGGCTGGTGTATTCACGGTACACCGGCCAGAGCAGAATGGAACATACTGCCAGCATAAGCAGCAGCAGAGTGTAGCAGATGTAGGAGAGAAATACGCTTTTGCGCTTTCTGGTGTTTTCTCCGATTGCCATAGTCAAAGCTCTTTATCAGTTGGCTCCGGGCTGAAGAGTCAGCAGGAACTCGATGTTGGTCTTGACTTTTTTGAGTCTGCCGAGGATCATTTCCATCGCCTCTGCGGCAGGAACTCCGTTGACAGCTTTTCTCAACATCCACACCTTGTTGAGTTCGTCAGGATGGAGCAGAAGCTCCTCTTTACGGGTTCCGGACTTCTCGATGTTGATGGCAGGATAAATACGGCGGTCGGAAACATTGCGATCGAGATGCAGCTCCATATTTCCGGTACCCTTGAACTCCTCGAAGATGACATCATCCATGCGGCTGCCGGTTTCGACCAGAGCTGTTGCGATGATGGTGAGACTGCCGTGATTTTCGATGTTGCGGGCGGCACCGAAGAAACGTTTGGGTTTATTGAGAGCGGCGGCATCGACGCCTCCGGTGAGAACCTTGCCGCTGTGGGGCTGAAGAGTATTGTAAGCACGGGCAAGACGGGTGATACTATCCAGCAGGATGACCACATCTTTTCCGTACTCGACCATACGTTTTGCCTTTTCGATGACCATTTCGGCGACCAGGGCGTGACGCTCCGGCGGCTCGTCAAAGGTGGAGCTGACCACTTCAGCATCGATGACACGCTTCATATCGGTAACTTCCTCCGGACGCTCGTCGATGAGCAGGATGATCAGAGTGACCTCCGGATTGTTTTCACGAATGCTTTTTGCAACTTTCTGAAGCAGAACGGTCTTACCGGTACGGGGCGGCGCAACGATGAGTCCGCGCTGACCTTTACCGATGGGAGTGACCAGATCGACAACGCGGGTTGAGTAGTTGGCAGGCTCTCTTTCCAAAACCAGACGCTGAGTCGGGAAATACGGCTCAAGGCTGGTGAAAGGAATAATATCTTTTTTGCGCTCCGGCACGTCGTTGTTGATGCTGTCAACCTTGATCATGGCGAAGAAACGCTCTTTCTCACGCGGGGCGCGGATGGCACCGGTAAGGAAATCTCCGGTTTTGAGCGCGAAACGCTTGATCTGGGAAGGACTGAGGTAGATATCTTCCGGACAGGGCAGATAGTTGTAACTGGGAGAACGCAGGAAACCGTATCCGTCGGGCAACACCTCAAGATATCCGCTGCCGTACATGATTCCGTTCTTCTCGGCGTTGGCACGCAGGATCTCGCAGACCAGTGTTGGTTTATCCAGAGCACCGATGCCCTCGATACCAAGCTCCATGGCGATAGCGGTAAGTTCAGTCATTTCCTTCGCCTGAAGCTCGGAAATATTGATTCCGGGAGCATTCTGCTCGAGCAGAGCTTCGAGCTCCTGCTCTGCCTGGGCGTTGGAGTTGTTCTGATAATTGTGATTATTGTGGTTGTTATGATTGTTATTGCGGTTGTTTTTGCGGTTCTTCTTGTTGAAGCGGCGGTCGTTTCCGGAATTGCGGTGCTCGCCGGGCTGGAACTGCGGAACAGGATTTGCCCCCTGATTTGCTGCCGGGGCACTATCAGCAGATGCTTCAGGCATCGCTGCAACAGGAGTGCTTTCAGGTGTTGTGGCAGCAATTTTTTCCTCTGCCGGTGCAGAGTTGCTTACAGCATCTTCAGTGACGGCAGTCTGCTCAGCGGCGGCTTTGGGTTTTCTTCCACGCTTTGCCGGAGCCTTCGGCTCTGCTTCAGCAGAAATTCCGGCAACTGCAGCAACAGGAACTGCGGCAGTTTCAGCAGCGGTTTCAGGTGCGGGATTCTTACGGGGACGGCCGCGTTTGCGCGGTGCAGGAGCAACTGCATCTTCGGGGAAAAGCTGATCGTTTTCTTCGTTCATTTTTTGATTTTCATTCTATTACATTATATTAAAAAATATTGTATCAAACAACACTTCTATTGGCGGGAACAGCCGCTTTTGAGCTGCTCCACCAGCAGGATTATCTCTTTTTTCAACTCCTGAATTCCGCCGTCATTGACAACGCAATAGTCGGAGCGTTCAATCTTTTTTTCGGCGGAAAGCTGATACTGCTCACGCCTCTTTGCTTCACTTGTTGAGATATTCCGGAACTTTGCCAATCTTTCATAGCGTATCTCATCCGGAGTCCAGATGCCGACCACGGCGTCAAATTTTCCGGCATAATCTTTCTCAAAAAGCAGAGGCACTTCGCAGACAGCATCACATCCGGCAGAACGGCAGCTGTCAATAAAATCCTGAAAACGTTTTTCAAAGTGAGGAATTATTATATTGTTCAGCGTTTCCAGTTTTTCCGGATTTCCGAAGACAGCTGAAGCAATAACAGACCTTTCAACTTTTTTATTTCCGTTCACGCAGGCGGCACCGAAGTTTTCCCGGAGCTGTTCCAACAGCTCTTCCGGAGCCTCGTCGTAAACCTGATGACAGAGCTTGTCAGAATCCACAGTTTTCCAGCCAAGCGAATTGAAGATGGAAAGGACTGCACTTTTTCCACTGCCGATAGCCCCGGTCAATCCAAGGATCATACAGATATACCTCTACAAAGAAAAAACACTATTTTTGCTCCCTGTTTCCGGAAAAAAGCAAACTTTTTCTGCAAAATGGAAAAAGATACAAACCGGCGTAAAAAAGGCACGATTCGCGCGGAAATATGGGATTCAAACAAAAGAAATGCACCGCGGCATACCTGCGGCACACTCCTAATGTACTATTGAAAATATCTTTTTTCAAGTAATTTTACAATAAATCGGCTCTTTTATCCGAAAAATCTCTTTTCTGTACAGAAATCATCAATGATCGCCCGGGCGATACTGCCCCGCTCGGGAAGTTCAGGAAGCGAGTCGGCAGTAAACCATCCGGCACATTCAAGTTCATTATCTGCCAGTTCAAGTTCACCTGATACATACTCTGCGGTAAATCCCAGCATAAGAGAGTTGGGGAACGGCCAGCTCTGGCTTCCGGCATAACGGATATTTCCGACAGTCAAAGACGTTTCTTCCAATATTTCCCGCGCGACAGCCTGCTCGATACTCTCACCGGCTTCGACAAAACCTGCGATCAGGCTGTGTACATTTCCGGAAAATCTGCGGTTGTGAGCAAGAAGTATCTCATTACCCCGCGTGATGGCTACAATGACCGCCGGAGCAAGCTGCGGATAGTAGGCTGCTCCGCACTCCGGACACTTCATGGCGATATCACTTGCTGACGGAGCAAGGCGTCCGCCGCAGCTGCCGCAGAAAGAGCGGCGCATTTTCCACTCAATAAGAGATTTTGCACGGCACAGAGCAAAACATCCTTCAGGAGAAATACGGGTAAAAGCGGTACGCATTTCAATAAATTCAAAGCCGTCAAGCTGACAATCGCCAACCAGGAATCCGGCGCACGCCCTGCCCCGGAGAGAGCCGAGAGAGATACCTTTTCCGGGATTCAGCACAGTATCAGGGAAATCCCGCAGGCATGGCAGCTCAAGTTTTCCATCAACCTCCCGGACAAGCACACTCCGGTTATTGACCGCAATCACGCGGGTATCCGGACTATTGAAATCGACTTCCTGCAAGGTTGAACAGGGAACAAAATCACTCATATTCTTCAACTCTCCGATAAACTGTGTAAAAAACGTCTGGTCTGCAACCCGTCAAACCAGAGGTGAAACGCTCTTCTGCGGACATCATCGCTGTTCAACTTCTGATTGACCACACTCTTCTGCCAGGCATTGATAAAACCGTTGGCGCGGAAAAAACGCGCTGCCGCTTCCGGAATCAGCTCCAGAAAAGCTCCGGCATCGACAAGAGCCGCCGGAACCTTGACCGCATCAAGAACCTGCTTCAATATTTCGAAGGATTCTTTTGTGACTTCCCGCGGCATTTTTCCATCAATAATATCTCTCACTGCCGTACCGGTTCCAAATGGAACGCGTGTCGATATCCTCGGCGACGGATTGACCAGAACTGACGGATATTTTATCAATTTTGAACTCTTGACCATCTCCTGAAGAAAATAGAAATCCTCACCGGCTTTCTTCTGCTTCATCCCGCCGCACCGGATGTAATCTCTGACTCTGACCGCAAAACCTGAACCGATAGTCTGAAAAGCGTAGGGGGAACCTGCCTTTTCAAGCTCCCGTTCATAGTTCAGAAGATACTCTTCATAACAACGGATGGCCCGTTCCGTTTCCGGATCATCCGCTTTCTGATGTCTGACCGGAATAACCACGCCGCCGGCAATGCCATCCTGCCGGAACATCTCCGTCACGGCAGAAAAATACTCTCTTGAAACCAGACAGTCGGCGTCAAGGGAGAACATCACAGAGTCATCAGCATTTTCCGGAGTACAACTGCGGCAGAAGAGATCAAAACCTATTTTCCGTGCCTCACCGACTCCGTTGACAAGATCGGGTGCATAAACGGGATAAAGCGAAAATCCATCCGGAGCAGTTTTCTTTTTGAGCATATCAAGAGCTGCTGCACTTGCTTCGGCATCTCCGTTTTCCGGATGGTTGACCACCACGATCACTGCAACAGCAAAGGAATTTTCTGTTTCAAAGAGCGAATCAAGACACGCAGAAAGTGCCTCGTTGTCACAGTAACAGGGGATAACCACCGCACAGCGGAAATTTTCCAGACCGGCACGGAGTTCTCCGGGATTGCGCCTCAAATATTTTTCAAAATCATGCGCTTTCACCGGAAATATCCCCTATCCGCCTTATCTTGAAAACTGATTATAGGTATTCTTGCTCCACTGACGGATGAGCGGAGAGAGGACAAAATCCTCCAATTCCTGACTCTGCGGCAGAGCACAATCACAGTAGGGACAGCGGCGGAAACTCTCGATATCAGCCGGAAACAGCTTCTCGCTGCACTTGGGGCAAAGGATATAGCTGTCGTCTATGACGGTATATTGTTTTTCGTTATTCTTTTCCATAATGATATAGAATATAGCACGATTTTGCGTTTTTTCTAATCCAAAACGCCAAATATTCACTCTGTTTGCCGGAAATGAGCTGTTTAAACATAAAAAAGATGTTCCGGAAGACAAGATATCTCCCGGAACACCCCTGACAATAAACTCAATAGCCGAAACCGGGCTTTCCGAGCAGACTTTTCAGAACAACTACACCGTTGCGACGCTCGTAGAGTCCGGGATGGACCTTTTCAAAATCAAGCGAAGCCTCGGGATAGAACTGGGGAGCGTTGCACTCAACGCCGCAGATGGTTCCGATATGAGCAGCAAGCTGAACATGCGGCATCATCGCCAGTCTGGGGTTGGTCAGATCCTGAACCATCAGGCTCATGCCGTTTTCTTTCGCCCAGATTGCTGAAAGCAGAGCCCCGGTCTGGGTTTTGCAGGTTTTAAGAGCAACTCCGTTCCAGCCGAGAGAAAATCCCAGTTTGACATGCTGCCAGCTGTGTGCGCTTTCATCCATAAAGAGCGGCTTGCGTTCAGACACGCTGTGGACATCGATTTTGTTTTTCTCAATATCGTAAGGGAAAGGCTGTTCAACATAAATGAGAATATCGCTGATTTCCGGCTCTTCCGCGGCAAGTTTATCCAGCAGGGTATTGACGTATTCAGGATCAGTCACCATGCAGTTGAAGTCATAACTCACAGCGGTACATCCATGAGCAAGAGCTATTCTGCCGACATCGACCATTCTCTTGTAATCCCAAGCGGCGTCAACTCCGGTGAGCTTCACTTTGAGTGCCTTGATGCCATCGCGTCTGATCCACTCTTCGAGAGTGACGGGATAACCGTCCCGGGGTTCATTTCCGGTAAGTTCTGCGGAAGTCAGCAGATCTTTGCCGCCGACGAGATGCCAGACGCAGAGAGTTTCCGGAACTTCATCAACGAAGTAATCCTGCGGATATTTTCCGGCAAATCGCGGATCATTGAAGAAATACTCCAAGTCGAAGGGCATATACTCTTTGCTGTAGATCGAGTACACCGGTACGTTCTTTGAAAGAGCATAGGCGTCATGCAGGGCAATATCAAAAGCAGAGAGAGAAATCAGCGCAGCCAGATATGGCATCTCGCAGCCGTTCTTCTGATTGAACTCCTCAAGCAGACCGGACAACTCATTGGTTATAAAGCGGTATCCGGCAACCATCGGATGAACTTCATCATAAGCCAGTCTTTCACTGATGAATCTGCAGAAATCGCACATCAGATCTTCACGGTATTTGAATCCGAGATCAGCAGGCCATGCCCAACCGACAGAAAGCGGAGTTTCACCGCGTCCCGTACATCCATAGGCGTTGAGCTTTACAGATGCGATCTGGATCGACTTGACTGTTTCACCGCCGAACTTGAGCGGCAGGCGCATTTCAACCGGAACAAACTCTACTTTTGACTGCATTTTATCTTCTCACAAATATACTGTTTTTCCGCTCTTTGCGGATTCGTAAATTGCACATATAAGCTCGATGGCGCGGCGCGCTTCTCTGCCGTCGACAGCAGGCTTTCTTCCTTCACGGATAGCACAGGCGAAATCTTCGATCTGGGCTTTGTGTCCATCGACAGTGATACCGAGCGGTGTGCGTCCGCCATGATGTTCACCCTTGCCGGAAGAGTTGGCGACAAGTTCGGAGTCTCCCGCTCTGGGGTCATTGAATTCCCAGCGCAGAATTTTATCCTCCTCAAAGGTGACAGTTCCGTTGACGCCGGAAAACTCCATGCGGCGCGGAAAACCGGGAGCGCAGCTGGTGCTGACCTCGATGGTTCCGAAGCTGCCGTTTCGGTACTTGAGCACGGCGCAGAGGTTATCCTCGACTTCGATATCGTGGCTGAGGGTTCCGCTGACTGCTGAAACCGACTCCACATCGCCGTTGATATGGATGAGGACATCGACCATGTGGACGGCCTGATTCATAAGTGCGCCACCGCCGTCAATGCTCCAGGTACCCCGCCAGTCTGATGAGTTGTAATACTCCGGACTCCGGTACCAGCGCATGACGCCGCTGGCAAGCACCATCTTGCCGAAACGTCCTTCACTCATCGCCTCACGCACCAGCCGGATGGGTTCGGAAAACCGCATCTGAAAAATTCCGCCGAGCAGAACATTGTTGCGGTCACACGCCTCTATGATATCATCAATCCTGCGGACAGTGATTTCCATCGGCTTTTCGCAGATGATATGCTTACCGGCATCTGCCGCCATAACTGCAGTGTCGCGGTGCATACCGGATGGTGTCGCAATAATGATAGCGTCAACATCCGGATCATCGAGCATATCCTGATAATCGGCATAGGCTTTGACACCGTACTCTTTGGCGCGCGCCTCGGCCGCCGGAGTATAAAGATCATAAAATCCGGCGAGCCTGACATTATCCAATTCTGCAATAGCCTTGGCGTGGATCATGGAAATAGCACCCGCGCCGACTATGCCGAAAACAACTTCTCTCATTTGCAGTCATCCATGGTGAAGATGACACCGAGAGCCTCACCGGGGCGGTCGCAGAGCAGATCGCCGGCCTTTTCCGCCTCGCAGAGGGGGAATCTGTGGGTGGTGAGAGCATCGACGTTGAGACGCTTTTCAGCAATAAGTTTGATCAGCTCGCGGGCATTGCGCTGGGTGGTGAACTGAACGAAAGCGGCGGGATAATCAGCACCGTACTCCCAGGCCTTGTCGTGATAACCGGCACCGGTACGGGATGAGACGCAGATGTTGAGGTTTCCGGAGGCGGCTCCGCCATCGACCGGAACGCGGCATCCGCCGACCAGAACGATATTACCCATTGCGTGTCCGTCAGCGGAAACCTTCATGCCCTTCTTGATGGACATAAAGGCATCTTCAGCATTGCCACCGAAAGCAAAGAGGGCGAAATCAAGTCCGTAGGGAGCCGCAAAATTCTTGCGGGCCTCTTCGATATCACAGGAAGTGCGGTCAACAACTTCGATGCCGCAGGCCTTGGCAATCTCTGCGCGCAGAGCCAGACTCTCCTCACCGATGACGCGGCATCCGGCAAGTTTGTAGAGCTGACAGGCAAGGTTTCCGACGATGCCGAGTCCGAGAACAGTACCGTACTCACCGAACTTGACGGAAGTGCGGCGGACAGCCTGAAGAGCGGTGGCGGCCAGAGAAAGATAAGTGGCCTGCTCATAGGTCACTTCATCCGGAATGGGAACAACCAGATTCTTGGGAACGATGGCATAGGTAGTGTGTTCGGCATTTCCGGCACCCATAGCGGCGACACGCATACCGGGAACCAGCTCTCCGCAATCGCCCTTGACCTCGATGATCTTTCCGGCATTGGAATAACCGAACTTGATGTTATCACCCTCTTCTGCGGGTTTCTCACGGCGTCCCTTGGCGCAGGACATCTCGGTTCCAGGGCTGATAAGCGAGCAGCAGACTTCGATCAGAACCTCATTTTCCTTGAGTTCCGGAATATCCTCGGTGACAGTTGAGAGTTTTCCGTCGAAACGGATGACAGCAGTTGTTTTTTTCATAATAACCAATCTCCAAATTGTTTCTGTTGGAATTTTTTGCTGTTATAAATATATCACAAAAAGATGTTAATCAAATATCAAAATGTATAATTTTTTATCATTTTGTATAATTTCCCCATTGACAAAACAGCTTGACAGGGGTATTTTAACCAGTAAAACCGGAAAAGATAAGGATGCATCAGATGAAAACCAGAGAGAGCTCACCGGAGCTGCTTTACTTCGGGTACGGAACAACAGCATCACACGGAATGCACAGCCACTTTTTTTATCAGATTGAATTCTGTGTCCACGGAGAGATTCCCTGCCGGACATCCTCCGAAACATTCTCACTGAAACAGGGGGAGTTCTGGCTGATCCCCCCGGGCATTCAGCACCGCTTTCTCAAAGGCAATTCTGATTACCGGTACGTTACACTCAAATTCGACTGTGCGGAAAATATTTCTGAATTCAAAGGCAGCGATCCGGCATGCTGCGCCATACTCGGATCAGTCAGGGAGATCATATCGCGCAACAGCGACCTTGATCCCCACTCTCCGGCTGCAAAATTCGTCATCGAAAATGCGGTGAACGGTATTATGAACAAACTGAAAATGCTTAAAGATCCGGAACATCAGGAACCGGATCTGTTTAATACGATCCGCAGCTGCGTCGGACGTGACGGCTATCTGGTCGATATAAATTACATGGCGGAATATCTCCGCCTCACCCGTTCCCAGCTTCACTACCGTTTTGCAAAATCCACCGGAAATAACAGCAACAATATACGCGACTTCATCGAAGAGGTGCTGATAAATATTGCCGAAAAACATCTGCGCTACTCTCCGATGAACATTTCAGAGATAGCCAACGAGCTGAATTTTCCGTCTATCTTCTGTTTTTCGAGATTCTTCAAACGCAAACGCGGGATATCCCCTCTCGAACTGCGGAGAAAGCTCAAAGAGGCCCGGGATACCGATTACTGACAGATCCCCTTCTGCCGTCTGGAAGCCATCAACTCTGCAATTCTGGCATCCGGGAAGAGTTCAGGCAGGATTCCTCCGGCGCACTTCACGCAGAGTTTCATGGCATCAACTGCCGCATCAAAATCGTGCAGCGGAGCCTCTCCACACGCACTGTCCAGAGCGGAAACTATTTTTTCCGCAATACCGAAGTGCATTCTTTCAACCGTTTCTGCAAAAGTTGCGGAGTTTTTACGGCAGAGATGGTACTGTTCCATCGCAGATATGAGCAGAGTTCTGCTTCTGGGGTAGCCTGAACACATCAGGTTCCACGGATCGATGCCATTGTCGCCGCCCCTGCGGAAATCTGTCCTCAGAAGGGCTGCCGGCATATCCAGCATTTTGGCAAAACAGAATTCCACAACGGTTCCGGAGTCAAGCTCGGTTCCGTCAAAGTTGGCAACTATACAGTCGCAGGAAAAGAGCAGTTCAAGATCCCTGTCGCGTATCTCTTCAACACTGCGCAGATCATTGCACTCACTATCCTGCGGAAGCATGACCTGATAACGTCCGGCTGACACCTTTTCGACGGCATCAGCCAACAGCAGATTTCCGGTAATATCCTTGTGATCGAACAACTCTCCGGCAAAATATATTTTTATCGGCTCCATGAAAGAAACACTCCACAGTTCAGTTTTTTCTAAAATATAGTACTGTTATCAATACAAATCAAGTTGCTTATATGCCCGGAGTGTATTATATTATCCCTGAACATCAACAAATAAAATACGGAGAGCAGATTATGCCGAAATCAAAAGTATACTTTACCAATATGCGGACACACTTCGGTGAATCCCTTCCGCAGAAACTTGAACGTCTCATCCGCGCCGCCGGAATAACCACTCTTCCGCTTGAGGATAGTTTCACTGCCGTCAAGATACACTTTGGAGAGCCCGGCAACGTGGCTTTTCTGCGCAGTGCCTATGCGGAATGTGTGGTAAACGTATTGAACTCCTGCAAAGCGCGTCCGTTTCTCACCGACTGCAACACCCTTTATCCCGGAAGAAGAAAAAATGCTCTCGAACACCTCGACACGGCATACCGCAACGGATTTTCTCCTTACGCCACCGGATGTCAGGTCATTATCGGTGACGGACTGAAAGGAACTGACGATATCGAAGTACCCGTTCCCAACGGCGAGCTGCTCAAAACTGCAAAAATCGGCAGAGCCGTTATGGATGCAGATATCATCATCACCCTCAACCACTTCAAGGCACATGAACTCACCGGCATCGGCGGTGCCATCAAAAACGCCGGAATGGGATGCGGATCAAGAGCAGGCAAAAAAGAAATGCACTGCGACGGGATAACCAAAGTCAATCAGAGCAGCTGCATCGGCTGCGGCAAATGTCTGAAAGCCTGCGCCCATGCGGCTCCCGTAATAACCGGCGGCAAGGCAGAGATCCTCGCAGACCGCTGCGTCGGATGCGGACGCTGCATCGGAGTTTGCCCAAAAGATGCCATCTCTCCTGTCTGGAGTCAGGCGGCTGGAATGGTCGATAAAAAGATGACAGAATACGCAGCGGCTGTCCTTGCCGGACGTCCGCAGTTCCACATCTCTCTTGCCGTGGATATCTCCCCATACTGCGACTGCCACGCCGAAAACGACACTCCCATCGTACCCAATGTCGGAATGTTCGCCTCATTTGACCCTGTTGCACTTGACAAAGCCTGTGCCGATCTGGTAAATCAGGCTCCGGTGCTGGAAAACAGTGCGTTATCAGAACGGCTCAAAGATGGACTTGACCACTTCACCAGCCTCTTTCCGGAAACTGACTGGCACATCCAGCTCGATCATGCCGAAAAACTCGGTCTGGGACAGCAGGATTATGAATTGGTGACGATTTGACCATCCGGGAAGTTGCAAACACCGCCACCCGGCTGTATATTAAACAGATGACGCAAATAACAACTCTGTACAGAAAAGCAACACTATGAATATTTACCAGGAACTCAAGGCGCGCGGTTTCATCTATCAGGAAACCGACGCAGAAGTTATCGAAAAGAAACTCGCGACAGAAAAAGTTGTCTTTTACTGCGGATTTGACCCCACCGGTTCAAGTCTCCACGTCGGACACCTGCTTCCTGTCATGGCTATGCGTATGCTTCAGAAAGCCGGTCACATCCCGACCGTTCTCGTCGGCGGAGCCACCGGTGCCATCGGCGATCCTTCAGGCCGCTCCACCGCGCGCAACATGCTGACGATGGAAACCGTCAACGCCAACGTCGAGTGCCTCAAGAAACAACTTTCTCACTTCATCACGCTCGAGAACGGAGAAGCCAACTTCGTCAACAATGCCGACTGGCTCGGCGAACTCAAGCTGCTGGATTTTCTCCGCGATATCGGCAGCCGTTTCTCTGTCAACCGCATGCTTGCCCAGAAATCTGTTGAGAGCCGCCTTGAAAACGGACTGTCTTACCTCGAGTTCAGCTACTCTCTGCTTCAGGGATATGACTTCTACCACCTGAACAAAGAGTACAACTGCACTCTCGAAATCGGAGGACAGGATCAGTGGGGCAATATGGCTGCCGGAACCGAACTCATCCGCCGCATGTACGATGAGGATCGTCCGGTCTACTTTATGACAATTCCGCTTCTGATGAACCCCTCTACCGGTCAGAAGTTCGGCAAAAGTGTCGGCGGAGCCAGTGTCTGGCTCGATCCGGAGCGCACAAGTGTCTTCGACTACTACCAGTTCTGGCGCAACTGCGATGACGCCATGCTGGGCGATCTGCTCAAAAAGTTCGCCATCGAGCTGCCGCTCGAGGAGTGCATCGCTCTGGCAGAGTGTCCCAACGTCAACCGCGCCAAAGAGATCCTTGCGTTTGAGGCGACAAAAATGGCGCACGGTGAGCAGGCTGCACGCGAAGCATACCTCGCTGCCGGAAGCCAGTTCGGTTTCGCTGATCCGGAACTGAAAGTTGAAACATCAAGTGCCATCCGCAACATCGCCGCCGAAGCCGTGGCAGTCTATCCGGAAATCACTCTCGACGCAGCCCTTCTCGAAGGCGACGGCATCTGGCTGGTACACCTGCTCACTCAAAGCGGACTCTGCAAGAGCAACAGCGACGCCCGTCGTCTGATCACCGGCAACGCGGTCAAAATCAACGGAGAAAAAGTCAGCGAGCTGGAAAAAATGATCAAAGCAGCAGATGTTCCTGAAAAGGAAATGCTCATCCAGTGCGGCAAAAAGAACTTCAAAAAGGTGCTTTTCGCCTGATTTGATTCATCTGTCTGATACAACAAGACCGGGATGCATCCAACGCATCCCGGTCTTTTTATTATCATCGTTTCTCACGCTTTTCATTTTGTAAAAAACAATATTTGTCAGGCGCAGGATACAGGAAGCTGCCATCCGGTTATCACAGATGCTCTTCTTATCACAAAAGAAGCAAAAAATGACGGCTCTTTTCTTGAAAAAAAGCCAAATATATTGTATATTATCGGGCTGTAATATCAACCAGTTCCGTGGAGGGCAACTCTGCGGAGCGTAAGCGGGGGAAATTCCTCCTCCGCAGGAGAAAATAGGACTATGGACAAAGCCAAATTTGATGAACTCGTAATCGCAGCCGCCGCCAAAGCGGCGCGCGCCCAGCTCGACGCCCTTTCAACCGAACTTAAAAATGCCGGAACTCCGCTTCCGGAATCCATCAGTGCCTCTCTCAATGTACTGTGGGAAAACTGGAGCGGCAAAGAGCTTGATACCGCCTCTGCCGAATTCTGCATGCTCGCCGCAAGCTGCGGTGTCGCAGATAGTCCGGAGTTCCGCAAACTGCTGGTGAACGCAACCAAAACTCTTCTCACCAATGACCTCGGACACAATCCCGTCATGCGCGCGCTCGGCGTGAGAGATGAAAAGACTCCCCTCACCGAAGTTGCGATGCGTTTGAAACGTCTGCTGACGCTGAAAAACGGCACCGTCATCTTCCTGCCCGCCTCCGGCCGCTGGGGCATTGCAAGCTCGATTGATCCCATCAACTGCACTCTTCCGGTCAAAACTTTCCGTGGAGTCGGTTCCAACGGTTCTCTTCCGCTCGATGTGGTACTGAAAGACGTCATCTGCCTTGAGCTTGACATTGATCTTGAGCAGCTGGTTCTGGCTGATTCCGCTCCGATTCCGTCCCAGAAATTCCGTGATATCGTCAAACGCCGCGCTAAATTCGAGGTCGATGACCGCCAGATGCGCACCATGGCCCTTTCAGGCTGTGCCCGCCGTCTTGCTCCGACCGCTTTCGATGCCTACTGGAACGAGACCGCAGCTGTTCAGAGCAGCAAAGCCGAGCGCACCAGCAGCTCCGGACGCAGTCTGCTTGAGATCGACAAGCTGCTCACCGACGAGGAAAAAGCAGAAGCCGGAGAGTTTACCACCGAGGATCTGGTAGCATTTCACGCGTTCTTTGTCCGCCTCCGTCCCGATGCCGCTGTCCGTGACGGCAAACTTCTGGGAGAAGTCATCAGCAAAATCGCTTCCCGCTGTGACAAAAGTACCTGGAAAGAGCTTTTCTCACCCCTCGCCGGCAAGGCTCCGTTCTGGCCCGCCGAGATCATCAAGGCTCCCTGGAACACACTCGGATCCTGGGGCGATCTCAGTGCCAAAGCGATCACCAAAATTTCAGAGATCACCTGCGAACTCTTTTCCATCGAATACGCTGCAGGCGCAATGATGCGTCTGCCCCTCAAGGCGTTGAACGGAATCGGCCTCATCCTCAGCGATGATGATATTTACGATGCCGCCGCCGACTGCAAAACTTTCACTCCGGACTTCCTGCTCTGGATTTGGAAGAACAGCAAAAAGCGCAAGAGTGAATCTCTTCCCGCACTGGTCACTGTCGAAAGCGTCTGCCGCGTACTTTCCGGAGCAGAGCTGCCCAAAGCCTGGAGTGCTGCACGCCGTGAGCTGCGCAACCTGCTGATGGACAACGCCCCCTTCCAGACCAGAATGGTGGAATCCGCCTGCGGAAACATGAAGCTCTTCACCTCCGTTCTGCAGGGCGCGCTCTTTTTGAGTGCCAGCGAGCGTCAGAGCCTTATGGTTAAACTCGCCCGTATCTCTCCTGCCCTGCGCGCTCACATCGAGGGCGGAGCCGGACAGCTCATCCTCAAGGCAGGTGTCGGCAAGACCAATGTCGGCGAAGCTCCTGCCGAAGAGGTTCCCAATCTCACCAGTGTCAAATCCCACCGTCTTCTGGTCAAGGAGCTGGAAGATATCATCAACGTCCAGATTCCGGAAAACCGCGAAGCTCTCAAAGTTGCCCGTGCTCACGGTGACTTCAGAGAAAACTCCGAGTTTGATGCCGCCAAAGAGCGTCGCAATCATCTGGGCCGCCGCAGAAGCGAGCTTGAGAAAGAGCTTGCCCAGCTGCAGAGCCTGATCATGAAGAACGTCACAGTAACCGACACCGCCGTCGTCGGCAGTGCCATCGAGCTGAAATACGCTGACGGCAAGACTGAAAACTACATGCTCCTCGGCTCCTGGGACGGAAATCCCGACCGCAAGTTCCTCTCTTTCCGCACCCGTCTCGGCAGTGCGGTGCTGAACAAGAAAGTCGGCGAAACCTTCGACGCTCCCGGAGGAAAATGCACTCTGGTGGCAGTAAGCACGCTTCCGGCAGACATCATCGCTGAGCTTGACGATTGACAGACTTCAGTGACACAGCAGCCAATCCGGCTTTAAAAGCAAAATTTCCTGAACGCGCCGCAAGGTGGCGGCGTATTCAGGATGCTGTTTGCCGGACATATAAAAAGAGGCTCACGGCAGAAAAATTTTATCAGCTGCCGGAGCCTTTTGTTTTGCCAGAAAATACCGGCAGAATCGCCTTTTTAAGTGACCTTCACTACACCGGGTCCCCGAAATGCAGGATGATCCTCGATGAGATTTTAACATCGCTCCGGAACAATCCCTGCCGCCTTCTGCTGCTGGGCGGCGATATCTGCTCCGACGCCTCAAAGCTTGAACTGCTGCCGGAGGTTCTGGGAAAACTTTCGCAGTGCGCTGAAAAATGCATCGCCATTCCGGGAAACTGGGAGCGCGGCAAGTGCTGGCTTCCGGAGGACTATTGGGAAAAACTCTATAACTCCTGCGGCATTATTTTTCTGCTCAACCGGAGTGTAAAATACGGAAATATCACAATAACTGGTGTAGATGATACGGCACAGGGGCATCCGGAAATTCCGGAAAAATTCTCTTCAGACTGTTTTAATATTCTTATGGCGCACCGCCCTGACACAGTCATATATCTTGACAAAGATGAGGCTCTCGAAAACTGCAACCTCGCACTCTGCGGACACACTCATGCCGGCCAGATAAGGATTTTCCGCGGACTGCTTCCGGCAAGCAAATACGGCAGCCGCTTCGATTACGGATTTTTCCGCAGCAAAAGGCAAAATCTGATGTACGTGTCAAGCGGAACCGGAGAACTTTCCTTTCCGTGGAGAATAAATGCTCCGAGAGAGATCGTTTATTTTTCCTGACCGTTATCAGAAACGATGATGGTATTCCGGCACCCCTGCCGCAAATTTATCCTCAAACCACTCCCTGCAGTGATGCGGAACACTCTTCACGCATTGTCTTTCTTGCGGCGGCGCGGTGAAAGTTTGAGCAATTCGTTCAGTTTCAAGTTGTTGTCCTGATCAGGAGAGCTTCCCAATTCGCTGTACTGATCTGGAAAATGCACTGCGGCAAATCCCGCAAGTTCCTGATGACTGCCCATAATGGTAACGCCGTCACCTGCCTGCAGGCGTGTGCCGCCGCGCGGCTGGACGATCTTGTCTTTTCTCCGTATCATCGTGACAAGCAGAGCGGAAGGCATCTGCAGTTCGGCGAGAGTTTTTCCATCCAGCGCAGAGTCGGGATTGACCACAAATTCAAACATAGTGTTTCCATGACTCTCGGAAGTACGCTCAAGTTCAAGCGGAGAACGCTCTCTGCTCACATCCGGACGGTCGAGTTTCAACTTTCTGGCAAACGGCATAAGCGTAGTTCCCTGCACGATCAGCGACACCAGAACCATAATAAAGATCAGATTAAAGAGAGTACGGGCAGCAGGATCTCCGGGCTCGGAACCGAAACACGCCAGCGGAAAAGTTGCAAGCACAATGGGAGCCGCTCCGCGCAGTCCGACCCATGACACAAAGATACGCTCTTTCCAGCTGAACCACTGCGGAGGCATACAGATCATGACCGAAAGAGGACGGGCAACGAACATCAGAAACAGCGACAACAACACTCCTTTGAGCAGCAGAGCAGGCAGAAGTTTGACATCAACAAAGAGTCCGAGGCTGGTAAACAGAGCAACCTGCATAAGCCATGACACGCCGTCGCTGAAACGGGTGATGCTCTTCTGATAGTTGAAAAAGAAGTGGGACATTGTCACGCCGCAGACATAACACGCCATCATGCCGTTCGCCTGAAGAACTTCGGTGATACCGTAAGTTACAAGAACTATGGCGACATTGAAAACGAAATACAATCCTTCGTATTCAAGTTTGATCCTGAAGAGCATCTTCGCCAATCTGCCGGCAAGCCATCCGAAGAATACACCGCCTGCCATTCGGTAAACAAGCGAGAAGAAAGTTCCGAAACCGAATGAGCTTTTACCCAGCAGGATATCTACCATAAAAACCGTCAGAAAGTACGCCATCGGGTCGTTGCTGCCGGATTCAAGCTCAAGCAGGGGACGCAGCTTGCCTTTCAAGCCGACGCTTTTACCGCTTAAAATCGCGAAGACAGCGGCGGCGTCTGTAGATGAGATCATGGCTCCCAGCAGCAGAGCGACGCTGAAAAGTTTCCATTTGCTCACTGCAAGCTCCACACCGAATGGATCAGGTACGATCAACACTTCAGGAGCGATGTACCATGCTCCGATACCGAGCCAGAACGCAGTCATCAGGACGCCGATGGTTGCAAGTATTCCTCCGGGGAGCAGAACGTCACGGATATTCCGGTATCTGGTATCGAGTCCGCCGGAAAAAAGGATAAATGACATGGCGACAGTTCCCAGTACATTGACGCCGCGGAAACTGCCCGGAGTCGGATGATAGTTGAAACCGAGTATTCCGCCGAAGAGCAGAAAGAGTATCAAAATAGGCACATTGAAACGGCTCGACAGTTTATTGGACAAAGCTCCGGCGAGCAGCATAACTCCGATGGCGGCTAAAAAAAAGCTGAGTTCCGGCAATTACATTCCCTCTTTTTTTGCAAAATTTTCCCTGTGATTTATAATATACGGTCACAGAAGGAATAAATCCACCGGTAAAGAGGTAAAAAAAGAAATTATTTTTCCCTGCGTTTCACAACTTTCGCCGGAACTCCGACCGCCACACTGAAAGGCGGAATATCTTTAGTAACGACCGCCCCGGCTCCGATGACAGAACCTCTGCCGATCGTTACTCCTGCGTTGATATGAACACCGCCGCCTATCCAGACATCATCTCCGATCGTTATCGGTTCCGGAGCCATCCCCTGTTTGCAGATGGGCTTATCCGGATCACTGAAGACGTGATTGGCAGCAATGAGCATACATTTGGGAGCTATACGGGTATTGTTTCCGACAGTGATGACTCCGGATGGATTTTCAAGATCGCCGTATCCGATGAGCATACTGCCTGCCTGAACCGACACGTTGTCGCCAAGCACGATATTTCCCTGCAGTACGGCTCCGGGACTTACCTGACAGGCTCTGCCGACAGTGATTTTTCCACGCCGTGGATTTATCATCGCATCAGGAGAAATCAAAGCATCCGGAGCAAGAGTCACGTTTTTATGGCGCAGAGCAAGACGTCTGCCGAGCCAGACGCAGAAGCGGTTCCCCGGAGTGGAACGGTTTGCGACACTATGTCCCCGGCGCAGAAAATTAAGCAGAATACTCACTTGACCAACTCCTCCGGCACGCGTATTTTCGCTATGGCGCACAGATTGTTTTCATCGATAAAATTGCTCAAAATATATTTGCCGTCACTGGTAAATTTAGGATGGTGACAGCATCTTTTTTCGTTTCTGACAGTTCCCTGATGGACAAATCCCGGAACCCGGCATTTCAAGTCAATAGAAGAGACGACCTTGCCGCTCCGGCAATCCCAGAGTTTCACACACCCGTTGGCGTTCTCATCATTTACGCACAAATTCCGGTTGACCGGAGAAAGCGACGGATGCCCGCCCCCGCAATCAGGAGATACGAGTCCGGTAAAACTTCCATCGTTTATATTGTAACTGCAGATAACCGGCCTTTCCCCGCCCTCCGGACGGATGAACCCCACAAGAGTTCCGGCGTCGGAACAGCTCCAGTGGACACCTCTGCCGCTGACATCGAAAGCAAAGGAAAGCTCTTTTGAGCCGCGCTTGCCGGTAAATACATGGCTTATACGCGGTTCGTTGCGCTCCGGAACAACGCAATGGTTGCCGAAGTAGACCAGAAAACTCTCACCGGCAGGATCCCATCTGACACAATACGCCATAAGAGTGAGACCGCAGACACGGTTGTATTTTTCCGCCAGCTCCCGGTCGAGAGCGAGCAATCTTTCCCGCTGCGGATGCGCTTCAAGAAAATCGTTTACGCTGTACAGCAGGCGCGGACTTTTTCCATCAAAACAGAACTCGAATATACCATGTTCACTGCGTTTCTCAAATGGAACAGGGCAGAGCGAAGGATTATAGACGTTGTAACCGTATCCCGCCCCGTAGAGCATACCGGGCAGACCGCAGATGATCGGCTCTCCGGAGGCAGGAGCTCCCTCAAGATCGACACCGTTTACAGTATCGATTTTTCCGCTGACAGTATCATAACGGGAAACGGATGGTTTGGCAAGAGTTCCGCTCTGATAGTAGATATAGCGGCTGTCGGGACTCCATGACTCCCAGCAGCCGGTGTGGAAGAACATCGACTCTACCTTGCGATGTCCGAAGTTGGCAAGGATTTTTCCGTCAGCATCGAAGATAAAAACACTGCACACCTGTTTTGCAAGATCGCAGGCGGCAAAAACCATTCTTCCGGAACCATCCGGTGCAGCCGGTGAAAGAGTATAATAGCTGCTTACTGTCCACTGACCTGGAACTTGAAAAACCTGTTCTGTTTTCATAACTCACCAACTTGTATAACGATTCCGGGAATAATATACATTTCATTATCCTGAAGTCAAGGGTGGAATATCCCTTTTGCCGCTTGAAAAATCGGGTGTTCAGTATTACCTTAAAACAAAAGCAATAACAGAAGGATTTTTCCACAATGCAGATAAAAGTCAAACTGCTTTCAGGATGCGATGATCTCATGCCGGCAAAGGCCCACAGCGACGACGCAGCTTACGATATGCGTTCCAGAGTGGACATCACCCTTGCGCCGAACCGCAGTACGCTCGTTCCGACCGGAGTATTTATCGAACTTCCGGTGGGTTACGAGGCCCAGATACGTCCGAGAAGCGGACTTGCCCTCAAGCACGACCTCATGCTGACCAACTCCCCCGGAACCATCGATGCCGGATACCGCGGAGAAATAGGTATAATCATGTATAATGCAGGGAAAGAAGATTTTTCCATTTCGCGCGGCGACCGTATCGCCCAGATGGTGATCTGCAAACTTCCTGAAGTCGAGCTTGTCGCCAGCGACTCATTGAGCGATACCGACAGAGGCAGCGGCGGTTTCGGCAGTACCGGAGTAAAAAATATTTAACAGGGATTTATTCAACTATGTTCGGCAAACTCAAACTCGACAGACCGCTTGCGGTATTTGATATAGAAAGCACAGGAGTTGTCCCAACCCGCGACAGAATCGTGGAAATTTCGGTCATCAAACTCTTTCCGGACGGAACCAGGCAGGTGACCACCAGACGCCTCAATCCCGGAATACCTATCCCTCCGGGAGCAACGGCTATCCACGGAATCTCTGACGCCGACGTTGAAAATGAACCGCACTTTGCAGATATTGCCCCCAAGCTCTTCCGCTATCTCGAAGACTGCGACCTTGCCGGATACAATATCACCGGTTTCGATATTCCGCTGCTTGAGTGCGAATTCAAGCGCGCCGGATTCACATTCGACCTCTCTTCACGCAAGGTTGTCGATGCCTACAACATCTTCTGCAAACTCTATCCCCGCACCTTGAGTGCTGCATACAATTTCTTCTGCGGCAAAGAGCTGGTCAACGCCCACGGCGCAGCAGCTGATGCCTCGGCGACACTTGAAGTCATCCTCGGACAGCTGGATAAACACAGCGACATTCCGGCAACCGTCGACGGACTTGCCGAAGCAAGCGATATTGCAGGTCCCGATGCCGTTGACCGCACCAGACGTTTCAAGTGGAGCGGAGATGAAGTTGTTGTAAACTTCGGAAAAAACGCCGGACGCACCTTGAAAGATATTGCAGAAAATGACCCGGGATTCCTGCGCTGGATAATCAAGAATGATTTTCCGGAAGAGGTGAAAGAGATCGCCTCAAATGCGCTGATCGGCAAATTTCCGGAAAAGGCGGCAACGAATCCAAATGCAAACTGATCCGGAACTTGAAGCACTGCTTTCCCTGCTCGATGATGAGGATGAAAAGACTCTTCTTCCGGTGATGTCATCACTGCTTGAGCGGCACATCGACCTCATGCCATATCTGGCGGAACTTCAGGAGTCTGCCGATCCGGAAATACGGAAAAAAGTCCATCAGCTGCAGAGCATAATCATCCAGCGGGAAAAGAGGTTTTCACTGCTCGGAAGAATTGATGATCCGGAGGAGGATTTCTTCACCATCCTTGCGGATATGCATCTGCTCTGGTATGACTCCTCGCCTGAAACCGAGCTTGAAGACGTGATATGCGAATTTATCAGCGACTTCAACAAGCGTAAAATCACATCTCTGCAGCAGGCGGCTGAGTATATGTTTCAGAACAATTTCAAGGTAACATCTGCCAGCAGTCTGGATCCAGACGCCTGCTGTATAGGCTCTGTTTTCTACTGGAAAAAAGGGAGCAGTGCCATACTCTGCGGAGTACTGAAAAATCTGCTTGACAATGTCAGCATAATCAAAATAAAAGACTCCTTTGCCCTCACAGACGGCAGTGTTGTACTGCTTCCTGAAGAGTGGTGGGAAATCAGACCGGCGGAGGAATTTGCAGCTCCCGAAATCTGGAGCGACCGTCAGATACTGCGTTATCTGCTTATGCTGCTCTTCGACAACGCAGTGAACAGCAACAGCTACCGCTACATCTACACCATAGGACAGGCAGTATCAGGAAAAACCGACAACAGTTTCCAAAACCACCTGCCCTACCCGTTTTCAACCACAAAAGACGACAAAAATAATTAAGCATATCATACATAGAAAGAGTGCATTTATGGAAAATAAAACTGCATGGTTTGAGGCTGCCCGCTATGGAATGTTCATCCATTGGGGAGCATACTCCGCCGGTGAACGCGGCGAATGGGTGATGAACCGGGAACGCATCACCAAAGAGGAATATATCGAAAATTTTGTCAACAAATTCACCGCAAAGGATTACGACCCGGCAAAGTGGGCAAAAATGGCAAAAGAGTGCGGCTTCGGTTATGCTGTTCTCACCACACGTCACCACGACGGATTTGCGCTCTGGGATTCCGATATCAATGATTTCAACGCCGTAAAACTCGGTCCGAAACGCGACCTCATCAAAGAGTACGCCGATGCTTTCCGCGCCGAAGGGCTCAAGGTCGGTTTCTACTACTCACCTGCCTCCTGGACTCATCCGGATTATCCCGGTGCTTACTTCCGTGACTGGCCGGGTGAAAATGACTGGAAAGATGCCCGCGCAAGACAGCGTTTTATCGCATATTACCGCACAGAACTGCGCGAACTGCTCAACAACTACGGCAAAGTGGACTATCTCTGGTTCGACGGATGTATTCCGGAAAACATCGGCGGCGACGAAACTCTCAAAATGGTGCGCTCATGGCAGCCGGATATCATCGTCAACAACCGCCTCGGCGAACCTTTTGACATCAAAACCTGCGAACAGACCATCAATCCTGCCGCCGGAAACCAGCTTTGGGAAGCCAGCATGACGCTGAACGACAGCTGGGGATACAACCGCCACCACAACTTCAGAAAGACTCCGTATCAGGTAATCGAACTCCTGCTCAAATGTGCCGCCAACTGCGGAAATCTCCTGATAAATGTCGGTCCTGACGCCGATGGAAATATTCCGGAAGCGACCTGTGAAATCCTCGACGAGGTCGGCAAGTGGGTCAAACTGAACAGAGAAGCCCTGCTCACAGATACCAGATCGAAGTTTTCATGGTCAACTCTTGTCTTTAACGCCTGCGTCAGCGGCAACAAAGTATATCTGCCGGTGAGAAGTTATTGCACCGAACTCTGCTGGGCGGAACTCAAAAACAAGGTAAACAAAATAACTTATCTTGCAACCGGAGAAAATGTAGATTTTGAACAACGCGGAAACCGGCTTTTTATCAAAAACGTCAATTTCAAAGGGCCGTGGATGATCCTCGCCGTCGAAACTGAAGGTAAACCGGAACCGGCAACCGAACAAACAACTTTCTGGATACCGAATTGATATGAACCTGCAATTTTCAATAGTTCAGGCAGAGCCCAAAGATATTGCAGAGATCAGAAAGACCGCCTTTGAAGTGTGGCCAAGAGTTTACTCCACGCTGCTCTCTCCGGAACAGATCAGCTACATGATGGATATTATGTACAGCTGTGACATCATACAGAAAGAGATGACATCAAAAGTCAAGTGGTTCATAGTCAAAAACAGAAATGACACAGCAGGATACGCCTCGATATATCCAACCGTTTTCGAGGGAATTCCGGCCGTAAAACTCGATAAACTCTACCTCAAAGAGTGCTTCCGGGGCAAAGGCGTCGGCAGACAGCTGCTTGCGCACATTGTTCAGGAGTCTGAAAAAGCAGGTGCATCCAAACTGATCCTCAATGTCAACAAATACAACACCCGGGCTCAAGCGGCCTACAAGAGTTGGGGATTCACCATGGCAAAGAGCGAAGTCAACGACATTGGAAACGGCTTCGTCATGGATGACTATGTATTTTCTCTTGACATTTGAATACTGCCGTTGTATAGTGTTAACAAGAGGAAAATTACTATATCAGGAGAGCTCACAATGAAAAAAATCTTCTGCCTTTTACTTTTGATATCAAGTGCCGCCATCAGCTTTGCCGCAGAAAAAACTCCGTTCAGCTGGTCACTTGCCGAAAAAAACGGTCTCTGCGAAGTAACACTTCATGTCGATAAGGACGGAGTGATATACGCTGAATCCGTCACCATAAAAGTTACCGGTGCTGACGGAAAAATCCTCCAACCAGCTGACTCTCCCAACGCGAACAAAGACAAAGATGGTACTCTTGTTTATCAATCCGGTATCTGGAAATGGAGTTTCTCCGGTCAAGCCCCCTTTGCCGCCACCATCGAAAGTCAGGGATGCGGTACGGGAGAAGACGGTGCGCTGCTCTGCTACGCTCCGGAAACAGTATCTCTGACCGGCTCCAACGGAACTCCGGCAACATTGGAGAAAAAAACGGCAACGGGATCCGGAAAAACTGCATTGAAACTTATCCGCAGTACCTCCGGATATATGAGTAAAGATAAATTTCTCGCTTTTCTCGGCGACACTCCGGCAGCAGAAACATCCGCCAAAAGCTACGGCATCGCCGCAATATTTCTCATCGCCCTGCTCGGCGGACTCGGACTCAATCTCACGCCCTGCATACTGCCGATGATCCCGATCAATCTTGCCATAATCGGAGCAAAGGGCAGTTCCAGAAAGAGCGGTTTTCTGCGCGGACTCTTTTACGGTGCAGGTATGGCATTTGCCTATGGCATCCTCGGAGTGGTCGTCGTACTTTCCGGCGCACCTTTCGGAAGCCTCAACAGCTCAAGCGTATTCAACTTCATTATTTCCGGAGTTTTTATCATTCTTGCAGTTGCCATGGCAGGTTTCATAAACCTTGATCTGACAAGATTCCGCCGTTTCAATCCGGCAAAAATGAATGGAGCCAAAGAGATCACCGCATTTATCATGGGGGCGGTATCAGCACTGCTCGCCGGAGCCTGCGTTGCGCCAGTGGTGGTCACTGTTCTGCTCTTTTCCACCTCAAGCTACAACGACGGAAACATTGCCGCACTCTTCCTCCCGTTTGCGCTTGGCGTCGGCAT
>JAZQTR010000074.1:0-2769 GCA_045630865.1 Victivallaceae bacterium | reverse complement strand
GGTCGCCCTCGTCGGCGTTGCAGATGAGGATCTTTTCATCTGCTTTCTTGGCGGCAAGAAAACTCCACTTGGTTCCGGTCGGGAAACCGCCGCCTCCGCGTCCGCGCAGGCCGGAGAGCTTCATTTCGTTGACCACCTCTTCGGGAGTCAGAGTGAGGGCGCGCTTGAGTCCGGCATATCCGCCGTTTCCGATGTAGTCCTCGAAACGGGTTGGATCGATCCTTCCGGCAAGACCGAGGACAAGGACGTGTTCCTTGTTGCGGCGGGATTCCGGAACGACAAAGCGGTTGGCTTCTCCGCAGGCAAGAATATTGTCAATGTCTGCTTCAACAGCTTTGACATCACGGTAGAAAATGCTTGATCCGTCATCCATGACAGCTTCGACGATGGGTTCGGCATAGCAGTGACCCAGACATCCGACACCGATGACGGGGATATCGGCAGCTTTTTCTTTCAACAAAGTCATGACGCCGTCAGCACCGGCGGCAATTCCGCAGCTGGCGACTCCGACGCGCAGGAGTTTGATACTCATTTTTCAGCGTACTCCTTCAGGATTTTTGCCATTTTTTTGCGGTCGAGTTTACCGTAAACTTTTCCATTGATACTCATGACGGGAGCAAGACTGCAGCAGCCGAGGCAGGCGACAGTTTCCAGTGAAAAAAGTCCATCGGCACTGGTGTTGCCCGGTTTCAGACCGAGTTCCTGGTCGATCCAGGCGTGGACTTGTGCGGAACCCTTGATGTGGCAGGCGGTGCCGTCGCATACGCAGATGTGATATTTGCCCGGTTTGACACGTTTGAACTGGGCATAAAAACTCAATACGCCTTCGATTTCGACTTCAGGGAGACTGAAGTACTCAGCCGCAGCCTTTATGCCGTCATCGGAGACATATCCCTCGGTCGACTGGATGAGCTGAAGACCTTTGATAAGGTTGTTCGGCTCACGACCGATCTTCTCCAGATAAGAAAAGGTTTGATTCATTTATATTCCCCACTTTGTACAGTAATTTTTTTCAGTAAATAGAGCAGGCAAAAGATGCATCGTTGCCGCTCTGTACAAAAAACATCCATATAATATACATATTTAAGGGGAATTTGTCAAGTGCTTTCTTTAGCAGTGTTCATCATAAATGTTTGCTGAAAACATCAATGATGAAAAAATATCTTTGCTGTTCAGAGTGCAAGCTGTTTGATGAAAGAGCCGATTCCTGTGAGCATCATCTGCATGGCCATTGCCATAACCACAAGTCCGGTAAGGCGGATGACCGGTCCGACAAAGACCAGAAACTCGAGAACTTTGGAAATACTTCTGCTGGCGTACATCGCTATCAGGTTGATGATAAGTGCAGGTGTCAGTGCAAGCAGAGTTGAGAGAAATCCGAACTGGATCGAAAATGAGATCGTTGCCGCAATTGTTCCGGGGCCCGCGATGAGAGGGGCTGCAAGAGGAACTACTGACAGCTCATCGTGAGAAGGGTGCTTTTCGTCGTTTGCGTGGTAGAAGACGCCCTTTTGTACCGCGGCCAGTCCGGAAAAGAGCAACACCAGTCCGCCGGAAAGTTGAAGTGCGTAGAGTTCGACTCTGAAGACGTTTTCGAGGATGACTTTTCCTCCAATACCGCTGCCGACCAGAATCAGATATGCAAACAGAGTTGCTCTTCTTGCGATGTGCCGCAGTTCCGGAGAGGTGAGGGCAGGGCGATGGGCGGTGAGAAAAAATACTTTACTTGCAGGATTTATCAATGCAAGAAAGTAGAGTGCGTTTTCTGCGATTGCAAAATAGTTTATTTCCATTGCTGAACAGCTCCGTTTGGGAAATTAAGGTATTTCTTCTGCGATTTTCGCCAGCTGCGGACGCATCATCTCAAAAGTTTTTCGATAAACTTCGACGCTTTGTCCAAATGGGTCGCTCACATCTTCATCCCCGAGCAGGGTGAAGATTTTTCCGGCGTATTCAGGCAGGGCGGAAACGAGCGCGCGGCGGTGGTTCGCGGTCATGGTGAATATGAAGTCAGCCTCATCTATGATTTTATGCGTTGCTGCAGTTGAAACAAAGGAGTCCGGATCTATTTGGTTTTCTTTCATCACGGCGGCGGCGTTTGCAGATATTGTCAAGCCATCCGCAGTGGATATTCCGCAGCTTCCGGCGCAGGGCGATTTGCCGATGGATCTGCGATGGTGGTTGAAAAAGAGTTCCGCCATCGGACTGCGGCAGGTGTTGCCGGTGCATACAAACAGTATCTTCATTTTCAGAAACGGAGTTTGGCGAGAGCCTGTACTGTGAGGTTTTCGGTCGTTTGCTGTTCGGGAGGTAATTCTGTTACCAGTTCTCCGAGAGCTTTATTGATGGCGTCGCGCTTGAAGCCGAGTTTTTCGAGGGCGAGGGCAGCGTCGGAGGTGTTTGCTCCAGCGTTGACGATCTTTTCTGCTTCTGAAACAGAACCTTCCGGCAGTTTGCCTTTGAGTTCGACGATGATCCTTTCGGCGGTGCGTTTGCCGATGCCGTTGATGAGTGACAGAGCTTTGACATCTCCGGAACCTACTGCGCTGCAGAAGTTCTGCACCGGCATTGCTCCGAGGATATTGAGGGCGAGTTTCCCGCCGATTCCGGAAACGTTTATCAGTACTCTGAAGAGTTCGCGCTCTTCCGGCGTTGCGAAGCCGAAAAGCGTTATCGCATCTTCGCGTACCTGGGTGTGGATCAGAAGTTTGGTTTTGTTTCCCGGCTGCGGAAGTTTGTCAAAGGTGGATAAGTCGGAGGCCAAGCGGT
>JAZQTR010000073.1:0-1738 GCA_045630865.1 Victivallaceae bacterium | reverse complement strand
CACGGCAACGTGATCTGCTGGTCCACCGGTGGAAAGAACGGCTTCAAGGGCAGCCGCAAGAGCCCTGCCTATGCCGCTCAGGTCATCGCCGGTGAAGCCGCCAAGAAGGCGCAGCTCCTCGGCATGAAGGAAGTCGAAGTGCGGATCAAGGGACCGGGCGCCGGTCGTGAGTCCGCCGTCCGCGGCATCGCCGCCGCCGGAATGGAAGTGACCGTCATTAAGGATATCACTCCGGTTCCGCACAACGGCTGCCGTCCTCCGAAACGCCGTCGTGTCTGAAGTCTGACTTCGGATACTCCCTGCGGTGCAGTGATTTTTACAGTATGCTCCGCAGGGAACGGTAGTTCAATTTGGTTATCAGGTGCCGATGAGGCACAACAATTTTTTGGAGGAAGAACTTATGAATTCAGCAATCGGTTTTCCGATGCCCAAGTCCATCGTGATCGACGATGCGACCAAGACCGACACTTACGCGCGGTTTATCGCCCAGCCCTTCCAGGCCGGATTCGGCCACACGCTGGGTAACTCCCTGCGCCGTGTTCTGCTTTCCTCTCTCGAGGGAGCAGCGATCGCTTCTGTCCGCATTGACGGTGCGAAGCACGAGTTCGATACGCTCGACAACGTCCTCGAAGATATCACTGAGATCGTTCTCAATCTCAAGTGTGTCAAGCTGACGATGCAGGGCGGATGTCCCCGTACTCTTGAAATCCGCAAGGATAAGGCCGGAGTCGTCACCGCTGGCGATATCGTCTGCGACAGCTCCGTCAGCGTCCTTAATCCGGAACAGGTGATCTGCACGCTCGATCAGGACAAACCCTTCCGCGCCGAGATCGAGGTGATCTCCGGTAAAGGATATCTCCCTGCCGAGAATAATACCGCTCCGCGTCCGATCGGAACCATTCCGGTCGACTGCCTCTTCAGCCCCGTCACCCGCGTCAACTATCAGGTCGGTGCGGCCCGCGTCGGCGAAGAGACCGAGATGGACAGCCTCGAGCTCGAGATCTGGACCGATGGACGTATCAGTCCGCGTACCGCTCTCGAAGAGTCTGCCCGTATCCTGCGTGAGCATCTCCAGCCCTTCCTCGATACCCAGGTGATCGAGAACGACATCATCTTCACTGAAGAGGAAAGCAAGCTCTTCAAGCTGCTCTCCCGCGATGTCGATACGCTGGATCTTTCCGTCCGTGCTATGAACTGCCTGAACGGAGCCAATATCAAACTTATCAGCGAACTCTGCACCAAGACCGAGAGCCGTATGCTCAAGTACCGCAACTTCGGTAAGAAATCGCTGGATGAAATCAAAGAGAAAATCGAAAAATACGGCCTGTCTCTGGGTATGAACCTCAACGAGCGTCTGCGTAATGCTCTTGAGAAGGAAGCCGCCAGAGTGAGAGCCTTGTCCGAGGAGAGTAAGTAATTATGCGTCACAGAGTCGCCACTTTCAAAATCGGTCGTTCCGGTGCCCACCGCCGCGCCCTGCTGGCCAACATGACCAGCAGCCTGTTCTTCAGCGGTCGCGTCGAAACCACTGTCGTCAAGGCCAAAGAGGTTCGCCGCTTTGCCGAGCGTATGATCACCCTTGGTAAGAAAGGTGATCTTCACCACCTGCGTCTTGCTGTTGCCCGTCTGCGCAACAAAGATGCTGTCAAAAAGCTGTTCGATGAGATCGCTCCAGCTTATGCCGATCGCAACGGCGGATACACCCGCATCACCCGTCTCGGCGCACGCCGCGGTGACG
>JAZQTR010000072.1:0-11664 GCA_045630865.1 Victivallaceae bacterium | reverse complement strand
GGTCAACCGCAATGAAAAAGAGATTGCCGGATATCGGGATGTTCTGGCAACGATCCACGAAAGCTATGAGTATATTCCCTTGATACCAAACTCAATTTTGCAGCTGCATCGTGATTTGTATTCCTTTCAAGCTCCCGGTATTGGTGGACATTGGAAAAACAGTGATAATTTGATTGCAGAAACTGATTCCAAAGGCAATCAGCATATCCGTTTTACTCCGGTAACTGCGTTTGAAACACCGCGGGCAATGGAGGAACTCTGCAATGCTTACAAGAACGCTCTCGCCTCTGGGGTTTGTGATCCATTGATGCTTGCAATATTGTTTATTTTTGATTTTCTTTGCATTCATCCGTTCAATGACGGCAATGGACGCATGAGCCGTTTGCTTACTTTGCTGCTGCTTTATCAGAATGGTTATATTGTCGGGAAATATATCAGTTTGGAAAAACTCATTGAACAATCCAAAGAAACCTATTATGAAACATTGCAGCAGAGCAGTGCAAATTGGAATGGCGGTACGAATGATTATATGCCGTTTATGCGTTATATGCTGGGCATCATTCTCAAATCTTATCGTGAATTTGAAAATAGAGTTGAACATATTGTTACCGGCAAACTCAACAAAACCGATCGCATCAGATTGATATTTGAACAGAAACTTGGAAAAATCAGCAAATCAGATATTGCCAACACCTGTCCTGATATAAGTATTTCCATGATTGAGCGGACTCTGAAAGAGATGCTTGACAAAGGTGAAATCACCAAAGTCGGATCAGGCAGAGCAACATCGTATGTGAAAAAGTAATATTTCAGGAACGCCGATACGCGTACTTACACCGCTGGAACAAAGTCAGCGGTATCGATACTGACAATTCCTTTGACCTTTCGTTACGGCAGCATCGTTTTTCGGTGTCGCCTTTTTTGTTTGCAATACAATAAAATCATCTTAAAAATCGTTATATTGTACAGAAACATTTATAAATCCAGGAGGAAATACCAGTGTTGAAATTTTGTCTTTTTCTGTGTGCCGTATCCACGATATTCAATGTCTTTGCTTCAGCTGAGTGTGATGAAAGCGGTGCCTGTGTTCTGCCGGGGGCATCGGGCGAGAAAGGATCAAGTGTGTTGTCTCCTGTTGGAAAAAATAGTATCAAGAATATAAAGCAGCCGCCAAGATTATCAACATTAAAAGGGAAAAGAATTGCTATTGTCGGCGGAAGTTTTATGGCATCTGTCACCCATCCGGAACTGAAAAGATTGATTTTAAGAGATTATCCGGATGCCCGGATTTATGTTTTGAAAGAAATCGGATCGGCAGGTCCGTGGCCCGGTCCGGGGGTTGTACGTCATCAGAAAGATGATTTTATGAAGAAACTGAAGGAGTTGAAAATAGATGCCGTTATTTCAGGCAATGGCGGATGCGGACTTTGTACGCCCAAAGAAATGGGTTCTTGTGTCGCCGCAGAATATTCAGGAATTCCTTCAGTAATGATCGCGGCTCCGGGATTTGCCGATCAATCCCGGAAAGTCGCGAGAATTGCAGGAGTATCCATACCGCGGGTTGCGGTTTATCCGGGAGCATTTTCAGCTCATACAAGAGATGAATTGTTGAAAAACACAAGAGAAGTCTTGTATCCGCAGATCATAAAAGCATTGACTGAACCTTTTTCTGCCGAAGAAATACGCAATGCTGAAAAAAATGATACGGAGAGTAAAATTTCTTACAGCGGAAATTTGGATGAAATCAATCTGTATTTTACACAGAACGGGTGGACGGATGGCTTGCCGATCATTCCGCCGACAACGGCAAGAGTTGCCGAATTTATGAAATATACCGACTATGCTCCCGGGGACGTTATCGCAACGATACCGCCAACTTACCGCAAAGCAACAGCAGAATTGGTCGCAGTAAATGGCGTTATGGCAGGATGTCCTCCGGAATATATGCCTATATTGATTGCATTCACAAAAGCTATGACCGATGGTGATTTCAGGAGAACTCTGGCAAGCACCCACGCATGGACTCCATACGTCATATTGAATGGTCCCCTTGCACGACAATTGGAGCTTGACTGCGGGCAAGGCGAAATTTCAAATATCCGTAACGCAAAAATCGGGCGCTTTATCAATCTTGCCATGTTGAATCTCGGCGGTTATCACATAAAAGAAAACCGCATGGGAACATTCGGGTATCTTATGCCGTGGTGCTTGGTGGAAGATGACATAATGGCGGTCAAATTGAATTGGCGGCCTTATCATATGCAGCAGGGATTCAAGCTGAACGACAATGTTTTGACGGCCTCTTCAGCTCTCTGCTGGGGAAATAATCTGGCTCCGGCAACGGCAAAACCGCAGAAAATCATGGAACTTATGGCACAGGACGCTGTGGAAAAGCAGCAATTTGCCATTGGCAGCGGTACGCCATTTGTATATCGTGCGATGCTGATAACCGGCAATGTTGCTGCTGATTTGCAAAAAGGATATACGAGCAAGGAAATTCTGGAGAAAGCACTTATTGAAACTGCCAGACAGCCGCTTGCTGCCAGAGTTTATGCCAATTACTGGGCAAACCCCGGAAGCTCTTTTAATGAAAATACCTATTCTTTGCGGCAACACTCCTATATGACAGGCAGGAAGGAAAATGCACGGGAAACATCCGTCCCACCGTGGCTGGAATGGACCGGAGCAGATAAAGTGGAGACAGTTCCCGTAATGCAACAGGGAAAAACTGCAATTATCATTACAGGCGATGCCAACCGCAACAAAACCATGTGTGTACCGGGAGGCGGTTTCACTTCGGTAAAAATAGAACTTCCGCGCAACTGGGATGAACTTATGGCGAAAGCCGGATATAAAGCTCTGTCATCATTTTATTTGACTTCTGGACTTGCTCCATCAAGTCAGCCACAGCAATTCAAAAACTACCGTCAACGCAGACCGCAAAGACAGCAGTGGCAACAGGGGCAACATAGGCAGCAGAATCGTTATCGAAGCTATTGATAAAAAACTCGCCTTGCTGTTTGTAAAACAAGGCGGCAGTTCCGTTTCGGCGGCACTACTTAACGGTGTCGCCTTTTTTGCCCGGAAGAAATCAAGGACACCAGGTCACAATGCCTGTTACCGGATGTTCACTCCGCCATTGGATGAATTCGGAATAAGTTTTGACATTATCCGCAATTACCGCCTGATAATATTCAATGCCCATAATGTGTTCATCATCCGGAGTGTGATATTTGAGTTCCAGAATAGTACGGCGGGTTTCGGGTGTTAAAACTGCTTTGATCCTCGCAGCGACATTTTCAAAATAGCCGTCAAACTGCGAACCCTTCAGAATCTGGATCATATCAATCTGCCACTCTTCATTTTCCAGCATAAACCAGATGTGAAATTCCAGACAGGCTTCTGCGGTGTCCGCAAGGTTCCGATATTCCATGCGGGTAACGGACGGGTTTGCACAAAGTTTTTGAATAACCTTGAAACTTTCGGAAACATTCAATTCACCGGTGTAAATATGAAAATCGATGTCCCGGTGCTTCATCAACAATCCCATTGCCATTGAGCCGACTTGATGGACTTCAGCACCAATGGATTCCCACGCTTGCCGGACATTGCTTTTTTCAATAACCAGCAGAGCTTTTTCAAAATTATTTTGAGCAATGAATTCAATGTCGTTCATTTTCGTAAAATAAAATTCCTTTATTTGTCGGAAGTAATATATCATTTTTTAATGCGTTTTCAAAAATCTAAAGGTAAAAAGGCGTAGAAAAGGGCGTGTCGCTGCTCTTGTTCCCGTGGTCGGCTGGTTGCTTGGGAGCGCTCCTGTTTGCCGCCGTGTTGCCCTGTTTTTGCAAGCTTTCCAACTCCGTTTTTGCAGATTGTATATGCTCCGGCAGAGGTGTGGTGACCTCTTATAGCGGAGAAGTTGGGGGAGTTTTTATTTAAGCACCGTCAGGTGCGCTGTAAGCAGAAACACATCCTCCCGCCGACAGGCGGCAACTTCACAAGTGAAGCGATAGCGGAACGCCTTCACAAGCGGAATGAAATGAGCGTCTTCATCCGCCGTCGCTCTGCGAGCTATGGCGGGACAAGCAAGCAAGGCTTCCGGAGTTTGGTGAAGATGTGAAGAAAACCTTCGGTTTTAAGTGAAGAGCTTTTGTTGGCACAAAAGCGTGAAGTGAAGCCTTGCGGCTTCGTTATTTTTTTGCCCGGAATTTGGGCAAAAAAATGGGGTGGAAGACCGGACTCGAACCGGCGACCTCCTGGGCCACAACCAGGCGCTCTAACCAACTGAGCTACATCCACCATAAGCAGTATGAAATATAAAATACGCTATCATTTGTGAAATTTCAAGTTGATAACGTTATTTTTTTGAAAAAATCCCTGTTTGCCGGGGAAAAAACGGCTTGTTTACGTTGCAAATGGGGATTACTGGTATATATTATTACAGGGTATAAGACCACTTTTATATACAGTACAGGAAGATGGCAGAACGCAGAAGCAAAACAGTTGATATTCCGGACGGCAGGACCAAGCGCATACGCGCTCTGATCTTTGTCGCGGTTGCGCTTGCTGTACTGGCTGTCGTTGTTCTGTTTTTCCTGTGGTCGCGCAGCTTCATGTTCAACCGCAATCCGCGTCTGGCTTTGCGCGAAGTCCGGGTGACCAGCAGCGGTTACTGGAACAACCGCAGCCGTGAACTTGCAGCTGTCGCCCGGATCAGAAAAGGAACCAACCTCTTTGATATCGATCTGCGCAAACTCCGGAATTTCATCAAAAGCACGATCCCGAGCATAGAGGATGTGAGGATAACCCGTATTCTTCCGGATACTCTGGCGATAGATGTTTCCGAGCGTCTGCCGCGTGCTTTGCTGAACTATCCGAACTCCCACTGGGTGATAGATGAAAACTGTGTGGTGATGTCGCGCCGTCAGTCGATGGCGGCGGATTTGAAACAGCTTCCGGTGCTGACCGGAATACCGCAGGTGAAGTTTTCCGGCGGAAAAATTATGCCTGAACTTAAACCCGCGCTCGATCTCATCGTCACCATTCTCGGAGACTTTCCCAACATGCGGCTGCTTCTGGTCTCTGTATCCACTCCTGAACAGCTCGATTTTTACATACGTTACTGCAACGGCAAGACCTACCGGGTGATAATGCCGCTCAAAAACAGCGGAACAGCCTTCATGCTCGGACAGCTTGAAAGTGCCATCATCCAGGCGGCACAGCAGGGAGAGGAACGCACCACTTACAACCTCACATTTGACGGTCAGACGGTGATAAATTGACCGAAGTGAGTTTTTTTAAAGAAAAATCATCAAAAATAAACGATATGGAGAAAAGAAGAATGAATATCCTCGTAGTTGGTTCCGGCGGACGTGAACACGCCATTGTCTGGTGTCTCAAACAGAGCAAACAGGTCGAAAAACTCTACTGCGCTCCCGGCAACGCCGGAATCGCTGCCGACGCCGAGTGCGTCAATATCAATGTCGATGAGCTGGATAAACTTGCCGATTTTGCCGTTGCCAACAAGATCGACCTCACTGTTGTCGGTCCGGAAGCTCCGCTCTGCGACGGAATCGTCGATGTCTTTGAAAAACGCGGACTTGCCGTGTTCGGTCCCGACAAAGAGGCGGCACAGCTCGAGGGCAGCAAGGATTACGCCAAGCGTTTTATGGTGAAATACGGAATTCCCACCGCCAAAGCTGAAACTTTTGTCTGCGCCTGCAAAGCCAAAGAGTACATCAACTCCGAGTTTGCCAACGGTGCCGCCGGAATCGTGGTCAAGGCTGACGGTCTTGCCGCCGGAAAGGGCGTGCTGGTCGCTCCTGATGCCAAGTCCGCCTGCGATTTTGTCGACGGCTGCTTCGGTGGTGAGTTCGGCAGTGCCGGAGCCAAAGTTGTCATCGAGGAAATGCTGGTCGGCGAAGAGGCCTCCATTCTCGCGCTCTGCGACGGCAAGACCATCGTTCCGATGGTGTCATCGCAGGATCACAAGCGTGTTTTCGATAACGACGAGGGTCCCAATACCGGCGGAATGGGTGCTTACTCTCCCGCTCCGGTGGTGACTCCTGAAGTTGCCGCGCGTATCGACAAAGAGATTCTGCAGGTTTTCCTCAAGGGTGTCCAGCAGGAAAAACTCAACTTCAAGGGCGTCATCTTCGTCGGACTTATGATTTCCAACGGAATTCCCAAAGTTCTTGAGTTCAACGTCCGCTTCGGAGACCCCGAAATTCAGGCTGTTCTGCGCCGCTTCGACGGCGATTTTGCCGAAACCCTCAAGCTGGTTGCCGCCGGACGCCTCGCCGATGCCGATCTGGTCTGGAGCGATGATCCGGCTGTTTCAGTAGTCATCGCTTCCGGCGGCTATCCCGGAAAATACGCCAAAGGCAAAGTCATCTCCGGACTTGACGCCGCCGCAGAACAGGGTGCGGTCGTTTTCCACGCCGGAACCTCGTTTGACGCCGCCGGAAACATCGTTTCCGCCGGAGGCCGTGTCCTCGGAGTTTCCGCCCGCGGCAAGAGCATCGACGAAGCGATCAAAAATGCCTACAAGGGTGTGAAAGTAATTGATTTCGAGGGATGTTTCAGCCGCTCCGACATCGGAGCCAAAGCCGCAAAATGGCTTAAGAAATGATCTTGCGCGGAAGATATAACACAGGAGTTTACTATGAGTATCTGGCTCGATGAGATGACAGAGCGTTATCCGGCACTTGCCGGAGTGCGTCCGCAGCTTGAGACCCTGATCGCCCGCTCCGTTGATATGTTCAGAAACGGCGGAACGTTTTTTGTCCACGGCAACGGCGGCAGCGGTGCCGACGCCGACCATATCTGCGGCGAACTGCTCAAAGGATTCAAGAGCCTGCGTCCGTTTCCGCAGGAGGAACTCGACAAATGGCAGGAGCTTTTCGGCGATGAAGCCAAAGAGAAAGCCGCTCTTCTCCAGATGGGACTGCCCGCCGTCTCTCTGCTCTCTCATCCCGGATTCATCAGTGCATTCGGCAACGATGTCGACGGCAGTCTTGCCGTGGCACAGCAGCTGCTCGCACTGGGCAGAAAGGGAGATATCTTCCTCGGTATCAGTACCGGAGGCAATGCCGAAAACATCCGTTACGCCCTGATGGCGGCGAAAACCCGCGGCATATTCACCTGCCTGCTCACCGGAAACAAACACGGTGTCTGCGAGAAGTATGCCGATCTCGTGATTGCCGTTCCCGAAAGTGAAACGTTCAAGATCCAGGAGCTTCACCTGCCGGTCTACCACACGTTCTGTCTCGAAGTCGAAGATGCCATTTTCGGCAATACCAGATAAGAAAGGAGTCCATCTGCCATGCTTAAATACCGCCTTATAAGTTTTCCGCTGCTGCTTGCTCTGCTTGCGCTGATCTTCTTCGCCCCCTCGGATGAAGTGCGCCAGATACTCTTTTCAGCCGCCGCTCCGCTCGCGGTCGGACTTGCGCTCTACGAGGCAGGAAAGCTTCTGCTCAACATCAAGCTGCCCTGCTATCCGCTTTTCTGCGGTATCGCCGGCGGAGGCTACGCCCTCTTTTTCTGCCTGATGCGCATGTTTTTCTTCGATATATCTTTCAGCCTTGCCGCTCTCGGAGTGGCGATGCTGGCTCTGCCGTGGATCTTCATTCTCTGCAAGGATGAGAAGAAGTTCCGCCGTCTGGTCGGCAGCTTCGGAGTGATTCTCTCTCTGGGTATTCCGCTGGTACTGGTGCTGAACCTCTACTACTATGATTTCCACGGAGTATCACTGCTGCTCTACGTCATACTGGTCACCAAGTCGATGGATACCGGCGGCTATATCTTCGGTATGCTTTCTGCGAAACTGCTTCCGGGCGGCAACCACAAGATCGCTCCATCCCTCAGTCCCAAAAAGTCGTGGGAGGGTGCCATCGGCGGACTTCTGCTCTGCCTTGCCGTGAGTTACATTTTCTACAGATGCAACGGCGGAGATATCGCAAGATACATCGTATCTGCGGTCATCCTCGGAGTATGCAGCTTCTTCGGCGATATCACTGAATCCGGTTTGAAACGGGTTTGCGGAGTCAAGGACTCCGGCAACTGGATCCCCGGTATGGGAGGAGCATTTGATGTTCTCGACAGCTTCATCTACGTCGGTATCGTCTGCACGATCTTACTCATCTATCCCGGAATATAATAACTATGAAAAACTTTGTTCTCAACGCTCTTCGTGAAAACGCCAGACTTTCCGCCGCTGAAATTGCGGAAATGGGAAATTTTGAAGCTGCCGACGTCGAAAAGATGATCAAACTTCTCGAAGACGGCCACATCATCCGCGGCTATACCGCCATCTGCGATGACTCCGCCGATGATGGAACCGTGAAAGCGGTCATTGAGGTTAAAGTAAGCCCCAGCCGCGACGGCGGATTCGATCAGGTGGCGCAGCGTATCGCCCGCTATCCTGAAGTCACAGACCTCTTTCTGATTTCCGGAGGTTTCGACCTGCTCATCACCATCAACGGCAAGTCCCTCAAGGAGGTAGCCAACTTTGTGGCGTCCAAACTTGCCACCATCGACGGTGTTCTTTCGACTTCGACCGGCTTCATGCTCAAGAAATACAAGGAGTCCGGACGCATTATGGAGGATTTTGAAGAGTATGAACGGCTCAAAGTCACCCCGTAAGTTCGTTTCAGAACACATAGCAGATCTGCCCAAAAGCGGAATCCGTGCCTTCTTCGATCTGGTCACCCAGATGGATGACGTGATAAGCCTCGGCGTGGGAGAGCCGGATTTCACGACTCCGTGGACGATCCGTGAGAGCGGTATCTACTCCATCGAGCGCGGACGCACCTCCTACACCAGCAACCTCGGAACTCCCGCTCTGCGCCGTGCCATCTGCGATTACGTTGAGCGCAACTACAATATACATTACGATTTCAGAAGCCAGTGCATCGTGACCGTCGGAGTGAGTGAAGCGGTCGATCTGGTCATCCGCGCGATAACCTCTCCCGGGGATGAGATAATCTATTCCGAACCCTGCTATGTATCATATCCGGCGGAAATCAGGATGGCGCACGGAGTTCCGGTTCCGGTGACTACCAGAAAAGAGAACAACTTTGCCCTCGATCCGGATGATGTGGAAAAACTTATCACTCCCCGCACCAAAGCGATACTCATCAACTTTCCCTGCAACCCCACGGGAGCCGTGATGAGCAGGGAAAAGCTCGAAAAGCTCGCCGCCATCGCCCGCAAACACGATCTGCTGGTGTTGAGCGATGAGATCTACTCCGAGCTGACCTACGACGGAGAACACGTCAGTATCGCAAGTTTGCCGGGAATGAAGGAGAGGACTGTTTTTCTCCACGGATTTTCCAAAGCCTTTGCGATGACCGGCTGGCGTGTCGGTTACGCCTGCGGTCCGGAGGAGGTCATCGACGCGATGATGAAGATCCACCAGTACGCTATCATGTGCGCCCCGACTATGGCGCAGGCGGCTGCGCTCGAGGCACTCAAGAACGGTGAGAACGAGATGGCGAAAATGCGTGAGAGCTACCGGGCGCGGCGTGATTTTTTTGTCCGCAAGCTCAACGAAGCCGGGCTTCCCTGTCATCTGCCCAACGGAGCGTTCTACGCTTTCTGCGAAGTGTCGCACACCGGATTATCCTGCGAGGAGTTCGCGGAGCGTCTGCTCAAAGAACAGCACGTTGCCATCGTTCCCGGAACTGCATTCGGGCCGGGAGGAGCCGGTTTCTGCCGCTGCAGCTACGCCACCGGTATGCAGGAGCTTGCCGAAGCGGCGAAGCGTATTGCAGCATTTGTCAAATCCCTGAAATAAGGTGAGTATTGACATGAAAAGCGCATTGAAAAAAATTCTGTTCACAGCTGCAGTGCTTGCAGTATTTCCGCTCTTTTCCGGAAATATTGAAAGCACGGAACTCTTTTACAATGCGCTCAAGGCGAAAAATCCGTCAGATAAAGCCGCTCTGCTGATCGAAGCAGCGAAAGCTGATCCGGCAAACTCCGCTTCTCCGCTCGCCGTTCTGCTCAAACTGGAACTTGATCCCCGCTCCGGACTTCAGCTGTGCAGCCGCTACGACCGGTTGTGGAAAGAAAATCCTGCCGACATCAACATTGCTCTGGTCGGTATCCAGCTTTTTTACAAAAACCGCATCAAGAACGAATCCATCCTGAAAAACCTTAAGCTGGTTCCGGATTTCGGCAAAAGTGACGGATTGACGGATGAACAGCAGGTCAAAAAGTTCACTGTTGAACTTGAGCGTCTGATTCTCCATACTGTGTGCGGAGACAATAAAGACGGCGTGGTTTTCGCCTCAAAACTTACCGGTGAAAAATACACGGTTGCTCTTTCCTGCTTCTACAACACGATGGCGTACCGCTGTCTGGTTTCAGGAGATGACGACGGCAGCAAAAAAATGACGGAACTGCGGAACAAAATGACGGATACCTGTATTTCCGTCAATGAAGCGCAGAATTTCCCATTATGGATAAGTGCGATGAAGCTGGCGGCAAAAGAGAGCAACCAATATCTGCTATCTGCCATATTCCGGAAGCTGGAAAAGATTCTTTCTGATCCGCGCCAACTCAATATAGCGCGCATCACCTTTGCCGAACATACCACAGATTACGCCGCCGCAGTTCAGATTGTATCCAAACTTCTGCATGCCCCTCCGGGGGCGCAGAATCATCTGCTCTTTTACGCCGCTCTGCGGGCAAGGAAATTCGATGAGGCAATGAAACTCGTCAAAAATGTTCCGGCAAAAGAGCAGGCCAACGCCCTGATGGATATTGCTTACAGCTCGTGTGACAGCAAGCTGCTGAAGAGTGTCATTTCTTCCGGAAAATACAATGAAAAAGTTGCCGGAAGAGTCAAACTTCTTGCCGCTTCCGTCTGCAAAGATAAAAAACTCTACTATGAGGCGCGCACTGCATTGAAAGACCACAAGGTGACAGCCGAGCTTGCCAATCTGATCGGCTATACCGCAACCGCGCTTGGAGTCGATACGGAGGAGTCCGGCAAACTGCTCAAGTTCGCCGTCGGACATGAACCGTACAACGCCGCTTATCTTGACAGCCTTGCCTTCTGGTATTTCCGTCAGCAGCTCTATGCTGAAGCGCAGAACCTGATAGAAAAAGCTCTCTCCGTGGTTACTCCGGGTATTGGAATTGCCACGGTTCTGGAACACGCCGGTGACATCTACCGGGCGCAGGGCAACTTCTATCAGGCGGAAAAATGTTATAAAAGAGCCTTGCAGTTCGCCGCAGAAGATCCGGAGTGCGATCAGGCAAGAGTTGAAAAGAAATTGTCGGAGTACAAATAACATGAGTTCAGACAACAGCAGACCGTTTCTGGTTTCCGCTGCGAAGCCGGAGCTTGAAGAGTGGTGTATAAAGCGGGGTTTTCCGAAGTTCCGCGCCGACCAGATATACCGGCACATCAAGGAGCGTCTGACCTTTCTTCCGGATGAGATGAACAACATCCCCAAAGATCTGAAAGCCGCGCTGAAAGAGGATTTTTTTGCTCCGTCAAGCAGTATCGACGCTGTAGACGGCTCTCCGGACGAGGTGGAAAAACTCCGGCTCTGCCTCTATGACGGCGAGATGATCGAAGTGGCGGTGATTCCGATGGGTGATAAACGCACGCTCTGCCTCAGTACACAGGTGGGGTGTCCGGGCAGA
>JAZQTR010000071.1:0-4541 GCA_045630865.1 Victivallaceae bacterium | reverse complement strand
CCGGATCGATCCAGCTGTAGACGCCGGGATCATCAAAGATATCACCTGACAGCGGCAGACATCCCTCGACGGGAGTATTTGACACATACTTGGTCGAATAGTGGTTGAGTCCGATGAAATCAACACTGTTTTTGAGCATCGCGCTCTCTTCCGGAGTAAATTCAGGAATTATTCCGGCAAGGCGTTTTTTCATAACTTCAGGATAATCTCCGAACACCACAGGATCAGTAAACCATCCGAAATCAAACGTGACAGCGCGGTCTGCTGCTTCGACATCATCCTCTGAATCAGTCATCGGCTCTTTCCACTCGGTGTTGTTGGTGATACCGATGACACCATCATATCCGCCCTCTCGGAAAACTTTGACTGTTTTACCGTGGGCAATCAGCAGATTGTGAGCGGCAAGATATGCCTCTTCGCGGGAGGCACGGCCGGGGGCGTGTCTTCCGACACCATATCCGAGAGTGCTGACACACCAGGGTTCGTTGAATGTGATCCAATGTTTGACACGGTCACCGAAAGCATCGAAGCAGATCTTTGCGTAATCGGCAAAAGTATCGGCGATGGCATGATTCAGCCATCCGTCGTGACAAATCTGCAGATCAAGGGGAAGATCCCAGTGATAGAGTGTGACAAAAGGAGTGATTCCGTTGGCGATCAGAGCATCGATCAGGTTGTTGTAGTAGGCAATACCTTCAGGATTGGCTTCACCGACTCCATTGGGCTGAATGCGCGGCCATGCAATGGAAAAGCGGTAGGTATCGACGCCGAGTTCTTTGAGAAGCTTGACATCTTCCATATATTTATGGTAACTGTCACAGGCGACATCACCGTTTTCCATATTGACGACTCTGCCCGGGGTGCGGCAGTAAGCATCCCAGATAGACGGACCGCGTCCGCCCTCATAAACGCCGCCCTCAATCTGAAAACTTGCAGTTGCGGCTCCCCACATGAATGATTTTTTGTTCATTATATACTCCTGTTGCTTGGATTCAAAGTACTAAATATGCTTATAAGATAATACTGCCGTCATTGAATTTCAAGCCCGGACACAAAGCAAAAGTGATTGTATTTTTCAAATATGTGATGTATCTTATAAAAAACACGACAAAACTTCACTTAACGGAGATAAATAAAATGAAAAAAGTCCTCGTTGCCGGCGGAGCCGGTTACATCGGCAGTGCCTGTACTGAATATCTTCTCAACAAGGGTTATGAAGTCACCGTATTCGACGCCCTCATCACCGGACACCGTGACGCCATTGATCCGAGAGCTGAATTTATCGAAGGAAATCTGGAAAACCGCGACTTCATCATCGACGTTTGCAAAAAGGGCAATTTCGACGCCATCATGCATTTCGCAGCGTTCTCTCTGGTGGGCGAGTCCATGACTGATCCCTCCAAGTACTTCCGCAACAACCTTGCCAACGCCATCAATCTTGCCGATGCGGCAGTTGCCGGCGGAGTCAAAAGCTTTGTGTTTTCCAGCACCGCCGCCACCTTCGGACATCCGGAGCGTATTCCGATCAGCGAACATGATCGCCAAGAGCCGATCAACCCCTACGGAGAATCCAAGCTCTGTTTTGAAAAAGTCCTCAAATGGTACAGCAGTATCTACGGCCTCAAATATGCAGCACTGCGCTACTTCAACGCGGCTGGTGCGACCGAGAACTTCGGTGAAGATCACCGTCCCGAAAGCCACCTGATCCCGATCATCCTTCAGGCGATCCGCGGCAAACGTGACAAACTCATGCTTTTCGGCGATGATTACGACACTCCGGATGGCAGCTGCATCCGCGACTATATCCACATTCTCGACCTTGCCCAGGCGCACGAGCTTGCACTCAATGCTCCGGAAAGCGGACACTACAACCTCGGAACCGGCAACGGTCTTTCAGTATTTGAAATCATCAAAGCAGCCGAAGCCGTCACCGGCAAGAAAGTCAACTTCGAGATTGCCCCCCGCCGTCCCGGAGATCCGGCAAAGCTCATCGCCTGCAGTGATCGCGCCCGCAAGCTGCTGAACTGGGTTCCGCAGTACGAGTCAGCCGAAGCAATCATCGAGTCAGCCTGGAAATGGCAGCTCAAACATCCGGACGGTTACGCCAAGTGAGCTGGGAAAGCTACGGACCATTTACTGTATTTGATATCGAAACCACCGGGGGCAGTCCGGTCAATGACCGGATCGTTGAACTTGCGGCAGTTCGTATCGCCTGCGACGGTACTCTTTCGCACTTTTCAACACTGATAAATCCCGCACGCCCCATTCCGTCAAGAGCAGTTGCCGTACACAACATCACCGATGGAATGGTGAAAGATGCGCCGTTTTTTGAGGATATAGCCGGAGATTTCCATAATTTCATCTCCGGTTCTATTCTCGTGGCGCACAATGCAAGATTCGACCTGTCGTTCATTCAGGAGAGTTTCTTCAGATGCGGATTTCCGGTTTGGGAGGGTAAAACCCTTGACTCCCTGAAACTGGTTAGAAAGACCCATCCCGGACTTCCATCATACAAGCTGCAGAATCTCCGCCACTACTTCGGTCTGGAGACCGCCCCGGGAATGAATCCCCACCGCGCCGCAGCCGACGTGGAATGGACCAGACAGCTTCTCGGAATCATCTTTAATGTCATGCTCAAGCAGACAAACAGGCAATAAACAAAGTATTTTACACTCAATTTTTCAAGAAAAACAGAAAAATATCGTAAAAAAATCAAAAAAAAGCAAAAAATGCCCTTGAAAAGCTCTCTGGAAGGGATATATTATGTACACAACGCAGACCTGTGGTGTAACGGTAGCACAAGTGATTCTGGTTCATTTTGTTGAGGTTCGAATCCTTACAGGTCTGCCATTTTTTTTGCCTTGAAACCGGAAACGGGAGATTTCGCCATGAAACTTATTGATATACCATCCGGAATGGAAACATTGGCTTTCGCCATGAGCGAAGATGCCATCAATGATCTTCCTGAAGTTCTTTCCAAATTTTTCCCGTCCAGAAAGCCGTTTCTTGTCGCAGACGGAAACACATGGCAGGCGGCAGGCCGGAAAGTCGAAAAAGTTCTCAATGATTCCGGCATGGAAATTTCCGGTAAAATAATATACTCCGGCAGTGAACGCCTCCATCCTGATTACTCAACTTCTCTTGAACTTGCCGAAAAATTCAGCACAGAAGATGTTCCTGTTGCTGTCGGCTCCGGTGTTATCAACGATATTGTCAAATGCGCTTCCGGCAAAAAGAGCATCTCTTACTGCTGCGTGCCGACTGCCCCCTCAGTCGACGGCTACACGGCAAGCGGCGGAGCAATGTCCGTGGATGGAACCAAGATGACCGTTCCCTGCCCTGCGCCAGCCGCTGTCGTCGCAGAACTTGAAGTGCTGCGCAATGCTCCTCCGGAAATGCTGGCAAGCGGTTACGCAGACCTGATGACCAAAGTTCCCGCCGGAGCTGACTGGATCATCGCTGATATGATGAATGAAGAAAAAATCGACCGTCCGGTCTGGGATCTGGTTCAGAAAAATATCCGTGACTATGTCAGTGACTCCCAAAATATGCTCAACGTCTTCTCGGGACTTGCCGCCACCGGATACGCTATGCAGCTTCACGGCACATCGCGTCCGGCGTCAGGCCTTGAGCATCTCTGCAGCCACGTCTGGGAAATGGAACACCTCTCTTTCAACGGCATCGAAATATCCCACGGATTCAAAGTCGGTATCGGTTCACTTATTTCAACTCTGCTCATGGAGTATCTGCTTAACACATCTGCCCAAGAGGCTGAAGCCAAAGCAGTCGCTCCGGAAACAGAAAGCGAGCGTATATCTTCCATCAACGAACTGCTCAAAAAAGGCTGCTACGGCGACAAGACAATGGCGACAGCAATGGCAAAGTTCAAACAGGGCGATGAAATCATAAAACGCCGCAAAGAGATATTTGAAAAGTGGGAGAGCTTCAAGGAGCCTGTAAGAAAGCAGATGATTCCGTATTCCAGATTGAAAGAGATGCTGAAAAAAGCGAACTGCCCGACGCATCCGGCTGAAATCGGCCTTGACCGTGAACAACTGATCCATGGAGTACGCTGCGCCCAGCTGATAAGAATACGCTACAACATAGCCGACCTGCTCTACGAAGCAGGACTTTTTGAGGATGCAATTAAAACTCTCGATATTTTATTTGAATAAATAGTACCGGATACAGCTCCGCAAAGTGCGGTGATCATTGAAAGGATATTGTTATGCAGATTGACATGCCGTTGGAAAAACTCAAGGTTTATCAGGGAATCAACCCGCGTCCGGCTGATTTCGATGAATTCTGGGATCGCTCTCTTGCTGAAATGCGCAGCATTGATCCCAAAGTCGAATTGATACCGTCAAAGTTTCAGGTTGATTATGCCGAGTGCTTTGATATGTTCTTCACCGGTATCGGCAACTCCCGTATTCACGCAAAACTGCTGCGTCCGAAAAAGGCGGCTGACAAGTCGGATCGTAGCCATGTCGTTCTGTGAGCCAAGGAGTTGTACAAAAGGATTGTCTTCCTAAGACCGCTTG
>JAZQTR010000070.1:0-11645 GCA_045630865.1 Victivallaceae bacterium | reverse complement strand
CGCTTGGCCTCCGACTTATATCGATTGAATGTAATCCGGAAACTCTCGATGCAGAAAAAATTTCCCTGATGAAAAACTTCATCACCCGTATCAGCTGCGGTATCCAGAGTTTCGACTCTGATCTGCGGAACACCCTCGGCAGGGATTGCAGCGACCATGCCATTGAAAAAGCGGTGACTCTGATTCAGGATGCCCGTATACAACACTTCAACTGCGACCTTATCTATGCGATTCCGGGGCAGACACCTGCCGGATGGAAACACGATCTTGAAACAGCCGTCTCCTGTCAGGCAGATCACATATCCTGCTACAATCTCACTCCGGAAGAGCAGAGCCGTCTCGGCTCCACTTTCATCATCGACGATGACGCCGCCCTTGAGATGTACCAGACTGCCGGAAATCTTCTGGCAGATAAAGGAATCGTGCGCTATGAAATATCCAACTACGCCCGTCCGGGTTGTGAGTGCCGCCACAATGTCAATATCTGGAAAGGCGGAAAGCTCACCGCTTTCGGTCCTGCCGGTGCCGGATTCGACGGCACATCAAGGATAATAAACGTTGAAGACCTCTGCCGGTGGCTCGATGATGAAGCTCCTGAAATCGACACCCTCGATGAGAACGCCCGCTCAAGAGAAATTTTTGCCGTCAACTTGAGGACAAGTGCCGGATGGAACAGAAATTTGTGGAAAAATACCGCAAGAGCTGTCACCTGGGAAAATATGTGTAACATTTTTGATAACGCCGTCCGGGATATACCGGAAAACTTTTACAGCAGAACCGCAGAGAGCATCCGGCTCACTCCTGATGGACTGCTCTATTGGAACGATATTGCGGAGAAGATCATTTTATGAGTATTGAAGAAACCTCCTATACCCCTTTGCACCGCTATGTGCTTGAGATCGCCTACGACGGAACCAATTACAGCGGCTGGCAGATACAACCGCACCGCCTTGCAGTTCAGGAGGTGATTCAGAAGATCCTGACCTATATGTATATGGATCAGCCTATCCACCTCATCGGCTGCAGCCGCACCGACGCGGGGGTTCACGCCCTCGGATTCGTCGCAAGTTTTCTTGCGCCGGAGCGTCCTGACATCGCACCTGAAAAACTGCTCAAAGCGGTAAACCGTCAGCTGCCCGGAGATATAAAAATCATGTCCATACGGGAGGTTCCGTTTGAATTTCACTCCCGTTATGACGCGAAAGGCAAAGCGTACACATACGTCCTCAATCTGAAAGACAGCAGTCCCTTTTCCGACCGCTACAGCTGGCGTCCATTGAGAAGGCTCGATCCGGAGCTGCTCAACGCCGCCGCCCAGCGGCTGGTCGGCACTCACGATTTTTCAAGTTTTGTAGTTGAGCGGAGCAAGATAGACGATGCCGTCCGCACCATATACCGTATAGATCAGCAGCTTTTCGGAGATTACTGCACCCTTACCTTTGTCGGCAACGGATTCCTCTACAAAATGATCCGCTGTCTGATGGGAACGATTGAAGCCGCCGGAGCCGGAAAGATATCTCCGGATGCCGTCACCCGTATCCTGCAGTCGCGCGACCGCACCAATGCTCCGGAAACAGCCCCTCCGCAGGGACTCTTTCTGATGAAAGTTTTCTACGATGACGAGTCACTCCACAACTTCAAACTGGAAAAACTGCCGTTCCATTGATACCGCCCCTCTTTCTGCTTGTAAATTCCGGACTTCGAGGATATAGTAAGAGGTGTTCTGTTTTCAGATTCTACATAAATTGCAATAAAAAGGGAAAGGATTTCAAAGTGAACAAAAAACTTTCTGCATCTACTGTGCTGTGCGCCTTATCGGCAATGGCAGCAGCGGCAACGATCCCGCTTGAGTGGAATCAGAGATTTGCCTCGCCTGCGCCTTACGAAGTAGTCATCGACCGCAGTAAACTCGATCAGCTTGCCGGAATCGCAACTGATACTGCGCTGGATATATACGCCGTAAGTGCCCAAGGCGAAACCAAACTCGACACCAAAGTTTTCGATCACAACCGCAAGAGTGTTGAGGCCCTGCGTTTCACCGTTCCTGCCGGAACCGTGAAGCTCTATGCCAAAACATCCGACAGCAAAACTGTAAAATCCTGCGTCAACGCCACTGACAACGTATTTGCCGGAGCATTGAAAACTCCGGAAAAATGGCGCAGTTCCAAAAAGGTCAGCATATCCGGAACCAAAAACGGAATTCTGCTCAAAGCCAAAACTCACGATCGTCACTTTGTCAAATACCGTGTAAATCTGCCGCAGGGCTTCGCAGGTGAACATGCAAAATTAGATCTCGAACTCAAATCAGTTTCCCCCCTCACCTGGGGAAGCGGCGTCAAGATCGAACAGTATGACAGCAAAGGCAAAATCCTTAATGAAAGCCTGACCGATCCCCGCTGGATCAGCCAGATGCGTCCTCCGCAGACCAAAACCCACTACTGCGAGACCGGATTTTTCCACAAGGATGCCAAAAGCATTGCTCTTGTTATTGAAATGTGTGCGGTCAAATACAGTTACGACAACTACGGTCTGGAAATTACCGATCACACGGTTTCCCTGCCCCAACTTGAAATCAGCAAACTCTCTTTGAGAAAAGCCAACGAACTGCCCTTCCCGGCATATGACAGGCACTTTTTCGCCGAAGGAATATCCGGCGCAGCCGGAGACACCGCCCTCAACCTCGACGGAAGAACCATGTTCTTCTATACTCCGGTTTCCCACGCCGTCTACGGTGAAAGTAAACAGATGCGTGCGGAAGAGCACACCTTCTGGCCGCTCAATGACGCCACTGTTGAGATGTGGTTCAAGCCGACCTGGAAAAAAGATGAAAACAGAGAGCTTGTCCTGCTGACTGCGACCAACCGCGACCGCGAGGACCGCCGCAGCTACAAGAAAAACTTCGGTGAGATGTTCGCTGTCCGTTACAAGATCGCAACTTCGACCTGGGCAGTCAGGGTTCAGGATGGCAAACTGAAAACCAGAACTTTCTCGTTCAAGCATGCGATGGAGTCCGGCAAATGGAGCCACATCGCTTTCCAGTACGGTAAAGATGGTTTTTCCGCCTGCATCGACGGTAAGAAAGTCTTTGAAGATACCAATTACAGCTTCACCAACCGTGGAAACGTCTTCAAGGATAAGAAACCCAATGGATTACTTGTCCAACAGATCGAAATAGGCGGTCTCCGCGGTTCAAGCCGCGGCAACTTCGATACCACCAAAGCGGCTCCCTTCGCCTCCTGGAACATTGATCTTCTGCGGGTTTCACGTGGAAAACGCTTCACAGCAGACTTCACTCCTGCAAAAAATTACACAGTAGATAAAGACACTGCCGCCCTCTTCAACTTCGATCACTCCATCAACGGCAAGAGCGGTTGGGGACAGGGAAATATCCTCGGTTCGATCAACCACAAATATCTGCCGCTCAGCACACGCAGACTCACTGTTGACAACAAACGCATCCAGTATTATCCTGCGAAACTTCAGGATCACAGCAATCCTGATAAGGTGTTGAACATCTTCAACTATCAGAAACTGCCCGCTCCCGCCGACTTCAAAGCGGCGCGCAAAAACGGTTCTGTCAAATTCACCGCAACTCCGGGAATGACCAAAGAGCTGACCGCGCCTGAAAATGTCTATATGGACTACGTTGAGATCTCCTGCCCAGCCGATGTCAAACTTCTGAGCCACCCTGCCCTCATCGCCAACGATGAACTGGATACCCGCAGTTTCGGAGATATTGCCGACAGCCTCAAGCTGGATAAGGTTTCTGAAAAAGACCGGGCAAATATCCTCTTCAATCTGGTTATCAGAGCAAGTGACTACTTCATGACCAATCAGGTCTGTTTCCCTGCTCACAGCAACGCCGTGAAACGCGGAGATTATCTTGCTCTCATGCTGCTCAATGACTATTGCGGATTTGAGTGCGGTCCGCTCAACAATATGGCGGCAAATATGTTCACCTGCGCCGGAATGATGCCTGCGGTGCAGACCGGAGGTTACGGACACAGCTTCCAGCAGGTCTATTACGATGGCAAGAATCACGTCTATGACCTTTCAGCCCAGAGATTCTTCCCTGCTCACGACAATGAAACTGCCGCAAGTCTGCGCCAGCTTGATATTGAAAACGGTCCGTTCCAGCGTTATGCGAACTCCGGCGGAGCCTTCATTCGTCAGGGAGTTTCCCGCGGTTACACCCGCCACATCCCCACAATGCAGAAGCGTATCGCCTACAATCTGCACCCGGGTGAAAAGATGCGGCTCTACTTCTACAACGCCGGAGCTTACAATGATCTGCAGACCAAACGCTGTATCGATCCCAATGCGGTTCATCCCAACGATCCCTTCCCCTATCCGTTGGAGTTCCGTATTGCCAAAGAGGCTCCCAAAGAGGTCATCGCTTCTGAAAAGGTTTATCAGCTGCACAGACCTTTCCCGCACTACTCAAACGCCTACCTCACTTTCAGCGGCAAACCCTCAAAGGATAATGGAGCCTTCTGCAAAGTGACCGACTCCGACTTCTGCTATCTGGTCGATGTTCCTTATCCGGTCATCTCCGGAATCTACAAGGCGACAGTCGATGGCAAACCGGTCGGCATTGAACTCTCAACCGACGGAGGAAAGAGCTTCCGGAAACTGGTCACCGATGATAACGGCAAAGCCACCTATGCTGTCCGCGCCCGTCAGGCTTATTACATCAAGGTCAAGGCTCCCATCAGCAAAGTCGACAGCTTTTCTGCCACGACAGAGATGATGTTCAACAGCCGCGTCCAGAACGGAAAACTCAAAGCCGGCAAGAACACTCTGCTCTTCAAAGCACGCAGAGGAGAAAAAGCCGATGTCACCATCGCTTACCGCTACGATGCCAAGGATATCGTCATCGATGACGCCCCCTATGCCGGAACCATTCCCGGACACGAGCGTCAGCTCGGTGTTGTCGAACCCGGCAAAAGCGTGAGCTTCACCGTTACCGGTGCAGATAAATCAGCTGTTGTCAGCTCCACCTGCGGAGTGACCGCCAAACTTGAAAACGGCAAACTGACCGTCACCGCCAAAGCTGACGGAAAAGCTCCGCGCTTCGACAACGTCATCATCAACGACAACGGTGCGAAAAAAGAGCTGACCATACTCGTCGCCGACAAGGTGCGTATAGCCACAATCAAAGATGCCAAGCTGCTCAATGGCGGAAAAATCGCTGCTCCCGGCAGCGACAGTCCGCAGAGTTGTGCAGTGGTCAAAAACACCGGCGACCGTCTCCAGTTCAACTTTGCAGAGATCCCCGCCGGAGAGTATATGGTCTGGACACTTACCAGAATCAAGACCGGAATCCAGCGCAGTCCTCTCCTTGGAACCGTTACCGGGAAAGGTATCATCGAAGCGATGCGCGGAATCAATGCCGGAAACGAATTCTACAAGGCGATGTACGGAACCACTCCTGACAAGACCAAGGGCCGCTTCAAGTGGGATATCCGTATCGACAAAGATCAGAACAAGTATCCCTATTACTCACCGCGCGCCACCACTCTTGAGAAGTGCAGCAGCATCACACTTGCACCGATGAGAAACACTGAAATTGAAGTTGCCGCGGTCATGGTTCTGCCGATGGTCGACAACGTCTTCCGCAGTGAAATGGTCAAAACTCTCTGCGGACTCAACTACGAGCCGTGGAAACTTGAGGCCCACAGCAAGTAATTTCACTTTCCGAAAAACAAAAGGCTCTTCTGCCAACACGGCAGAAGAGCCTTTTTATATGGAGCTGTTTATTTCCGGCTTGAAAAAAATCCCCTGATTACTTTTCAAGGACAGCGGGAACAAAAGATTTTCCGGCCGGAACCTCAATCAGATTGACGTGTTTTTCAAATGCGGCTGCCTCTTTACCGGAAACATAAATGCGTCCGCCTCTATCCATGAACTTGCGGAACAACTCTCTGCAACTCTTGGCAAGGCTGGCGTTTTTGTGGTCGTAAGCATCCGGGATAACCAATGCGTCAACATGGCTGAGCAGACCTTCATCAAGTTCGTTTTTGGCGGCAAAAAGCAGGTCGATTTCAGGTGACTTGTCAAGCTCAAGCATCCGCTGAATGGGAGCCTTTCCGATGGTAGTAGGGGTATAATATGCCACCCGCAGCGGACGGCGGACATTTTTCGGAAATACCGGAGTCGGAGTGACTCCAGTCACAGAATAGATACATCCTAACGCGATGTTGTGAGTCGCTTCGTAAGACTCGGGATGGAAACTTGTGGCAACTACTTTACCTTTACCGTAGTTACCGTAAATCGCGGCGGGAGCATTAAAGAAGTTATAAGCGGGCTTTCCGGCTCTGCTTACGGTACTTTTGTAAACACCGAGTATCTCAGCCTTGCCGTGTTTCCAGGCAGGACCGGGTTTGGATATCGGTCCGAGGGAGTAGCGCACATAGTAGCGTCCGGGCTTGATATTCAGGACTTCTGCTCCGCGTTTTGAGATGTCGATCGCAAGCCGCGCCGCAGAGCCGCTCGCTCCGTGGCAGTACTCAAACGGCATAAGTTCGAGACGCACTTTACGGTTGAGTGTACAGTGAAATCCGGCACAGATTCCCACATAGGAGCCGCCATTGTAGACAAACTCCTGTACAGCCTTTTTTCCGGCTTCCTGCAGATCTCTGCACTGGCTCTCGCTTGAACCGCCGGGGATGAGCAGCAGATCGAGTGTTTTGAGCTTGCCGTCACGAATATCCTGTGCGTCGAGCAGAGTCACGTCAAGCTGCGGAGAGTAATGCAGAAGCTGCGCCCAGTAAAATATTCCGCTGCTGCGGCTGCCGTCTCCGACAAAGTAGCCGACTTTGATCTTTTTTCCGGTGTAAACAGAATCAGTACATTGACCGCTTTGGCTGCATACTGCACAGCCGGACAGGACAACTGCCAAAACAGCGGAAAGACAAAAAATAAACTTTTTCATAATACGACATTCCTTTCATGTCTGTTTGTGTTTCATAAAACTCCAACACCCGGAAACAAGATCACAAAGTGAAAAGTTTGCCGGGATTGAGGATGTTTTTGGGATCGAATACATTTTTGATCCCTGCCATCAGCTGTTTTTCATCTTCGCTCAAGGATTCAGCAAGATAAGGTTTCTTGGCGTAACCGATTCCGTGCTCACCGCTGACTTTGCCGCCGAGGGAGCGGGCTTTCTCGTAGAGATCATTGAAGACATCTGCAAGTTTGTTTTCCCACTCTTCCTGCGCAAGCTCATCACGAAGGACGTAAATGTGGAGATTTCCGTCACCGGCGTGTCCGAAAGAACGGATACGGATGTTGTGTTTCTCCTGAAGGGCGTGTGAGTAGAGAACGAACTCTGCGACATTGCGGCGCGGAACGACTACGTCGCACTCATCCATCTCGGTGGTAGATGCCTTGATCGCCTCAAGAAATGCTCCGCGCGCCGCCCAGATCGACTCGTTGCGTTCCTGGGTGTTGGAAATGAACACGTCGATTGCTCCGCACTCAAGGCAGATGTCAGCCGCCTCTTCCCAGGCGAGATCGACCTCTTCTTTACCGGCTCCGTCGTAAGTCAGCAGCAAATAGGCGTCGGAGCTGTTATCCGGAAACTTGCGGGCGAGAAACTCCTCTGCAGCGAGGATAACTTCGCGCTCCATAAACTCGACCGCTGTCGGAACACTGCTGGCTCGGATCACTGACGGAACCGCTTTGATGGCAGAGGGAAGATCAGGAAACGGAACCAGCAGACTGATCTTGTGTTTCGGCAGCGGAAGAAGACGCAGTATTGCTTTGGTTACGATTCCAAGCGTTCCCTCCGCACCGCAGATAAGATCCTTAAGGCTGTATCCGGAACTGGTTTTGACCACTTTGCCGCCAAGGTTCATCACCTCACCATTGGGCAGAACGACTTCAAGTCCGCGGATGTAGTCGCGCGTCACACCGTATTTGACGGCGCGCATACCTCCGGCGTTTGTGCTGATATTGCCGCCGATGGTGGCGGTCTTTTCGCCGGGATCCGGAGGATAAAAGAGTCCGGCCTCTTCAACATACTTGCCGACATCCATAAGCAGGACACCCGGCTCGAGCGTGAGAGTCATATTTTCCTCATCAAGCTCAAGGAAGTGGTTCATCAGAGTAAGGTCGAGCATGATTCCGCCGCAGAGAGCGACAGAACCGCCGACAAGTCCTGTACCGGAGCCGCGCGGAGTCACAGGAATATTGTTCGCATAAGCATACTTCATCACCTGCGACACCTCTTCGGTCGACAACACCTTGACCAGCACATCCGGATAGTTGCGGACTCCGGAAAGCTCGTCATGACTGTAATCCTCGCCGATATTTTCCCGCGGGATCACCCGGTCAGTACCGCAAATATTCTGCAAAGCCTCAAGATCGTTGAGGGTAAATTCTTTATATGAGTCAGCCATCATCAAGCCTCCTGTTTTTCCGCTTTGATCTTTGCGATCAAATCAGGAACGATTTTGTAGAGATCGCCTTTGATTCCGATATGCGCCACGTTGAAGATCGGAGCATTTTCATCGGTGTTGATGGCGATTATCTTCTCACTGCTGTTCATTCCGGCAACAAACTGGATCGCTCCGGAAACTCCGCAGGTGATAATAAGTTTGGGTTTGACCGTTCTGCCGGAAAGTCCTATCTGGCATCTCGGCTCGATCCATCCGGCTTCGACCAGAGCACGGGTGGAGGCCAGTTTGCCGCCGAGCAGATCAGCAAGCTCCTGAAGCATGGCGATATCTTCCACTTTCTTGACACCGCGTCCGGCTACGACCAGAACTTCGGCCTCTTCTATACCCTTTTCCCGGCTCTTGGCGCGCAGCTCTTTCACTGTTATATCCGACAGCAGCTTTGCACTGTCAATGGAGCAATTATGTATCTTGCCGGCTGGATTTGCCTTACGTCCTGGAATGGAAAATATCTTGTACCTCACAGTGGCAAACTGCGGGCGGTGGCGCGGAGTATTGATGTGAGCCATAATATTTCCGCCGTAAGCCGGACGAATCTGGTCAAGATCAGTATTGCCGGAAATATCAAGTTTCGTACAGTCCGCCGTAAGTCCGGTGCGGAAACGGGCCGCCACACGCGGAGCAAGAGAGCGTCCGGCAGGAGTTCCTCCGACCAGAACTGAAGACGGTTTGACCTTATTGATAAAGTCCTCAAGAACTGCAGCATAAGGCTCTATACGGAAGTGTTCCAACTCCGGACGATCGTAGACAAACACCTCATCGGCTCCGTATTCCAGAAGAAGCTCTGCCTTATCGCTGATCCCGCTTCCGGCAATCAGACAGTAGACAGGATAACCGACCTTTGCCGCCAGCTCACCGGCTTTACCGACAAGCTCGAATGTCACGGGATGAATGTTTCCATCTTCGATCTCGGCAACGACTGCTATGCCGCGCCAGAGGGATTTATCGACCTGCGGAACAGCATTGTCTTCGATATACTCAAAGACGCCGTCGCCTTTTTTGATACAGAGTCTGCACATACGGCAAGCTGCACTGATGAGCAGTTTATCTCCGGCAGCTTCAATAGCCCCGAACGGACAGAGCTTGACCAATTCTTCAAATCTGCCCGCCGCTTTCTGCTGATGTATTTCAATATGCGGCATATGTCACCTCAACTGCTGAAGATATTTATTATCATCGAGAAATTTGAAGAGTTTTTCAGAAAGCTCTTCTTCATTTCCCTGCCACAGCTCTTTGCTGTTGTTGTTTTCCGGCGGAAAAATTCTCTTGACCTGCGTTGGAGAACCGTTCAAGCCGTAATGAGCGGGATCCTTATCCAGCATATCATCGAGGGTGAGAATTTTTATTTCCCGGTCAGCCGTGGCAAGTTTGCGGCGGTAAGAGGGCAGACGCGGCTCAAAAATACCCTTCTCAACCGTTATCAGGCAGGGAAACTTGACTGCGGCGGTCACGACATGGAGCGGCTGGTCGATATCAACGCCAAGTGCGCCATCTTCAACTCCGTGAATGGCACAAACACTTGCGACATGTGGAATGCCGAGGAACTCCGCCAATTCTGCGCCGACCTGGGCGGTGTCACCGTCAGTGGTCTGCTTGCCGCAGATAATAAGATCAAAATCTCCGGCAGAGCGGATACCCTGCGAAATAGTGTAAGATGTGGCAAGCACGTCAGCACCGCCGAACCTGCGGTCTGAGAGCAGCACCCCGGAGTCAACGCCCATCATAAATGCTTCACGGATCACCGCCTGCGCCTGGGGCGGCCCCATGGTCACGACGGTGATTTCCGCACCGTATTTCTCTTTCAGCTTCAACGCGCTCTCAAGGGCATAGAGATCATAGGGGTTCATCTTTGACTCCACGCCATCGCGTTTAAGCACACCTGTCACCGGATCTATCTCAACTTGAGAAGTTCCCGGCACCTGCTTGATACAAACTGCGATTTTCATCCCATCACCTTTATCACATAATATCCGGATGGATATTTTTGTCAGTATTGATGAATATTTTTACATTACGACGTTGTAATATAGCACACCAAAAAGCTCAAATCAACTGTTTTTTCCGCCACAGGAACAGCAATATGTTGACAATCTCTCCGGCAGGGGATATATTAGATGAAAAGTTATTAATAATAAATTCAAAATCGGGGATATTTTACCGTGAAATCTATTTATGATCTGCTTATGTATCTTACCGGCTGGCCGCTGGCAACGGTTCTCATTATCGGAGGTCTTTACTTTACTCTCCGGACCAAATTCATCCAGCTCCGCCTGCTGATTGAATCTATCCGTGTATCAGTTGAAAAGCCTCAAAAACCCGGCAGCGTATCCTCTTTCGGAGCGTTGATGATCTCGACCGCCTCGCGTGTCGGAACCGGCAACATCATCGGCGTATCAACCGCCATCTGCCTGGGAGGCCCCGGCGCAGTATTCTGGATGTGGCTGACCGCCCTGATCGGCGGAGCTTCAGCCTTTGTCGAGTCGACCCTCGCCCAGATATACAAACGCAAAAAGAGCGACGGCTCAAGTTACGGAGGTCCTTCGTTCTATATCGAAACTGCCTGCCGCAGCAAGGTGCTTGCGGTCATCTTTGCCGCCGCTCTCATTTTCACCTACGGCGTCGGATACAATATGCTGGCATCGTACAATCTTCAGAGTTCCTTCATCACGTTTGACTTCTACAAGCCTCACCACTGCTGGTACTTCGGAGCAGTTACCGCCGCATTATTTCTCTTTACCATTATGGGCGGCAGCCGCCGTCTGGTAAAAACCACAGGATTCCTTGTTCCTCTTATGGGAGTGCTTTACGTCGGTTTTGCCGTCATCGCCCTGATAATCAATGCCGGAAATCTCCCCGCGATGTTCAAAGAGATTTTTGCAAGCGCATTTGATTTCAAGGCAATCTTCGGAGGATTTTCCGGTTCAGTATTCATGTGGGGTCTCAAACGCGGACTCTACTCCAATGAGGCGGGTATCGGTTCAGCCCCCAATGCCGCCGCGGCGGCAGATGTCAGCCATCCTGCCAAACAGGGACTTGTCCAAATGCTTTCAGTATTTATCGATACCAATCTGCTCTGTACAGCGACCGCGCTCATGTGTCTATCTTCAGGTACTGCTGTAACCAAAGCTGACGCAGGAGCCCCTTACGTTCAGAATGCGCTGTCTGCAACCTTCGGAGTCACCGGTC